>JBBSGA010000158.1:0-13395 GCA_038254585.1 Chloroflexales bacterium
CCCAGGTCTTGCCGTTGTGTCCGAAGGCCTCGAACAATGCCGGGATGTAGTCGGCAGGCTTGACGTTGTCCTGCTGCAAAAGGGGTTCAGATCAAGCAAGACGTTCTTGGCCGCGTAGTCCTGGACCACGCTCATGTGCTGGTGAATGACGTCCGGTATCGCACCACCGGCGAGGATCGTCGGCAGCTTCTTATAGTAGTCGTCCCAGGCCTCGAAGCTGACCTTGACCTTGATACCCGGATTCTCCTCCTGGAACTTGAAGATGAAGTTCTCATACATCGTCCGCTCGAGACCGAGCGCGGCCGGCGCGATGAACTGGATCGTCGTGGTGCTCCCGGTAGCCGGACCGGAGGTCGCTGCATCGACCTTCGGCGGGCGTGGGCCTACTCGAATTGACGATAGTAGGCTTCGACCTCCTCGTAATTGACGGTGGCGTCGGGCTGCTTGCCCAGGCGCTCGTAATGCTTGCGACGGGCGCGCATATCCGACAGGAGGACCGCTCGCGCGTGCACGGCGACCTCGCGGGCGACCTCAATCGGCACCACGATCACGCCGTCGTCGTCGCAGCCGACGATATCGCCCGGACGGACTTGAACGCCGCCGCACGCGACCGTGGTCTGCACTTCGACGACCTGGATACGTCCCGGAATGATCGTGCGACCGCGCGCTCGCGAGCAGATCGGCGTCTGCTGGAGGGCGACCTCGGCTGTGTCGCGGCAATAGCCGTCGGTAATGATGCCGACGGCACCGTTCACCATGGCGCCCATCGAGTTCTCTGAGCCCCAGAATCCGACCTCGGGTGCGTCGCCGGTATCCGTGACGACGACGTGCCCGGGCTGGATCAAGTCGCCGACGCCCTGGTGCGGAACCTCCTTGAACCAGATGCCGTGGGCGCGGACGATCTCGTCGGTCGTATTGAGGCGCCACATCGGCCGGTTCGAGGGAACGCAGCGGATGGTGAGAGCGGGTCCCCAGAACTTCATGCCCAGCCACAGGGGGCGGATCTCGGGCGCCATGAGGCCGATGTTGAAGTACCCGATGCCGTCCATCGCGTCCGCGACGTCGACGACGCGCAGGTACTGTAGAGCTTGCGAATTTCGAAGGGATCATTGCCGGTCGCGGTCTGGGCCGAGCCGTTCGTTGTCTGGGCTGAAGTCATTGTTTTCCTCACTGCAAAGACTGATACATGCCGAAAGCCGTGGGCGAAGCTTGGTCGCTGAGCGGTCTCCTCCTTTCACCATACTAGCCGGCGGTCCCACTCGGGGGGCGTCGCACCGCTTGCTGCTCACGCGGTAGGAACCGATTGCGCAATACCACCGCGTGAGGAAGACCATCCGTGCGGCCTTCCACGTGGTCGATCAACATCTCCACCGCCAGTTCTCCCATCTCATGGGTCGGCTGGGCGATCAGATTGAGCGGTGGCCGGTAGAGCCGGGCCGTTGCGAAGGCGCCAAAGCCGGCCACGTCAACCTGATCGGGCCATCCAAGGCCGAGGTCGTCGAGCGCCAATACAGCTCCCTGGGTCATGAGGTTGTTGAAAGCAAAGAGCGCATCCGGCCGCGTGTCGTGCCGGAGCAAGGCGAGCGCGGCTTGATACCCTCCATCAAGCGTCGCCTGTCCGCAGAGCTCGAGCGCCGGGTCTACCGCCTGCCCGCCGTCGACGAGTGCCCGGCGGTAACCGCGTAGGCGTTCCTCCGTGGTCGAGCTCCCCGCCAAGCCGGTAATCGCCGCGATGCACGCTTTTCCCTCGGCGATCAGGCGGCTCACGCACTCATACGCGGCTGCTTCATCGTCGGAGGTAATCGAGGACCACGGCAAATGCTCCAGGCGGCGGTTGACGAGCACGATCGGCAGCTTGGCCGCGCTGAATTGCGCGCGGTGCGACGCATTACCCGGCGTCGGAGCGAGAATAACCCCGGCGACGAGCTGCTCGTTCAAGATCGTGAGATACGTTTTCTCGCGCTCCGGATTCTCGTCCGTGTTACAGACGATCAGATGATAGCCGTGCGCATGCGCGGCTCGTTCGGCGGCGCGAGCGACCTCCGTGAAGAAGACGTTCTCGATGGTCGAAATGATCAGACCGATGAGGTTCGTGCGCCGGCGCCGCAGTGAGCGAGCGATCTGGTCGGGCCGGTAGTCCAGCTCGGCGATGGCGGCGAGCACCCGCGCGCGTGTCTCGTCGTTTACGCGGTTGCGCCCGGTAAGCACGCGGCTCGCCGTCGCGACGGAAACCCCAGCTCGTTCGGCTACATCCTTAATCGTCGGCACAATTACGACTGCCCGTACTACATGTTGGAGCGGCAGGCTCGATTACCGCTGCGATGTAATCGATTATAGGAGAGTGTAATCGATTACATCCCGTCTGTCAAGCCCCTGCGGCTCGTTGGGAGAACACTGAAAAGTCGGGGTATCAAGCTGCTACCTGTTGCGACGTTGCGGTTGGTGGTGGCACAGGCGGAAGCCGGGATACCAGCTCCGGAACGTGGCTTCCCAATCTTCATTGATCACCTGCGTTCGCACTTGCAGCAGGAGATGCGCCCCTTCTGGCGTCCACTGCATGAGAAGGATAAGCGAAGCGGACGATATCGAGCTCGATCAAGTTACACGCACTCTCTACCAGAAAGGGTTGTGCCTGTCGTGTGCGGGACGAGCTTGTCGCTCAACGCTGCTCACATCTGGCGCGCACTTCCTCACGCGCGCCCACACCGCGTCGGCTACAGCCGTGCCTGAGGCGGCGCGTTGCCACCCGTCGTTCGTCCAGGCTTCATCATCGGCCATGTCAGGAGACCAGACGGCGACAATAGCGAACCTGCCGACCCTCGTCGCGGGTGACGCCATCTAGGCTCCAGCCCATGGCTTCGTAGAAGCTCTGTCCCTGCTCGTACCCTGCTAGCGTCCAGAGGACTGCCTCACGGTATCCGTCAGCAATAAGGGAGTGGAGAGCCTCTGAGAGAAGTGCCCGGCCAATGCCACGACGCCACATACTCGGATCCACCGCGATCGTATCCAGTTCGCCGAGGTCAGGATCGATTGGGTCGCGGCTAGGTCCGATGCCCGTGAAGCCGACGATCATCCCAGCCACTTCGGCGACCCACCATCGATGGGGAAGAGGTGCGACGATCTCCTGTGCCCAGCGCGCCACGAGGTCGGTGTCGATCTGCCGTTGGGGCATCAGTCCCCTGAAGCCCGCGTTCCAGGAGGCGATATAGATGTGCGCGATGGCTCTGGCGTCGTTGCCATTGGCCGCGCGGATGGTCGGCTCTCGCATGTTCCCGCGATCGTGCTCGCCCATGCCGCCCGTCTCCTCTCGTGATCGCGAAACCTTTCCATCCTTTTGTTTCGCGCCAGCGACTATCACCGCACTGAAGCCTTCAAAATGAGCCTAACAATCAGGATAGCACCCATCCTTGTGTGATCCCCCGACTTTTTAGCGCTCTCCTCATAAACTTGCGGGTTTGCACCATGCATTTTTCGTCAGAGCCCCACCAAGAAAACCCTTGACAACTGCCCGCCGTGGCGATATTATGTACTAAATGGTCCACAATGATGATGAAGGTGCACGGTAAGTAGAGGAGAGGTCTAGAGAAAACTATGGGGCGACCGAGCGATGCCAGGGAGAGGTTGATTGCGGCGGCGAGAGACGTGATTTACGCCCGCAGCTACGAAGCCGCGACCGTGGACGACCTATGCATGGCTGCAAGAGTGACCAAGAGCAGCTTCTACCACTTCTTCTCGTCCAAACAGGACCTCGTCCTCGCTGCCCTCGACAGTATGTGGCAGTGGTTTCAGGACGCGCTTGTGAGGCCGGCTTTTGCAGGTGATATCCCTCCTCACGAGCGTATTCTCCGTTTCTTCGACCTGATGATGGAGAAGCAGCAGGCTCAGAGGGACATTGGCGGCTACATGCGCGGCTGCCCACTCGGCAACCTCACCCTGGAGATGAGCACGCAGGACGAACTTATCCGCGTGCGTGTAGCCCAGTTCTTCGGCGAGTGGCTCAGATACTGCGAGCGGGCGTTATGTGAGGCCAAAGAGGAGGGGATCGTGCCCGGCAGCCTCGATGTGAAGGTCACCGCGCAGGCGTTGCTCGCGTACTTTGAGGGTGTCATTCTGCTAGCCAAAGGTCGCAACGACCCTGCTCTCATGCGGACTCTGCGCGATGGGGTGCTCTCGTTGATGCAGTGCGGTGAGCATCAGCATCCTGAAAATCATCAGGGTTGCCCACGTCGCCAGCGCCCTCATAGGGCGGTGTCAAAGTCGTCGAAAATGTCATCCTGAGCGTCAAGAGGCACGCGTTGGCTAGACCTCTTTTTTTAGCGGAATTATGTACTATCTAGTACAAAACGTTCATAGAACCGAAAGGAGCACGGCGATGACGACCCAACCGACCGAAACTAACCAAGAGCAGACCCACGGGATCGTGAGGGGCTACCACGACGCCTGGGTGTCAGGGGATGTAGACGCCGCGGGCGCATACCTGGCAGATGAGGTCGTAAACCCCGCCCCATTCAACAACTGCTCCACAGACCCGATTAGCCGAGCCGACTACCTGAAGTTCCTCCGCGGGTTTCGCCAGCGTGTCACGGGCGTGGACCTGATCAGCGAGTTGTATGGGCACGGCGAGGCCACACTGGTGTATGACGTGCATACCTCCACTCCAGCAGGTGCCCGTACTTTCCCCACTGCCGAGCACTTCCGCATCACCGGCGGCCTGATCTCCAATGTCATCCTGATCTTCAACGCAGCGCCATAGCGGTCAATGACAGGCTCGGCGGGGCCGGCAACTGAATGTTAGGATCAAGATGCTATCGCTGATGCTCCTGATGTCATCGCCGCCCGAGAGCATTAAAAAGTCGGGGATCCTGCACCGGAGACCGGCAACGACGATTGGGGTAACATCTTCCGTCACTGGTAGCCGACCTTTCGGCTAGTTAAGCTCCAAAGGTACAGGGTTGCCGCTAGTGGCTTGATACCCCCGACTGTCGTGAAAATAGACAGATTTTCATCCAGAGTTGTGCTGGACAAGCATGGTGTCTTTTTAGTGCTCTCCCGTTGCGCTACCTACTTCTGGTTCGTTCCTCGATCGGTATGTATGCCAGGCAGACGCCTGGCATTAGTCGTAGCTGTATACCTTCGCGCGGCCGAGAGCTGCGCGCCGTTCCATTGACCAGGAAAATACCGCCGGCAACCGCTGCGAGTCCGACCAGCTCACGCGGTCCGAAGTGGTCTCCAAGCAGCGCGGCGCTCAGCGCCAGGCCGATGATCGGCTGCAGGAAATAGTACGCACTGACCTTGCTCGCGTCGCCGTGCTGCAGCAGCCAGAGCCAGATCGCCATGCCGACGATGTTGACGCCGATCGTAACGTACCCAAGCCCTAAAAGCAGCGGCCAGCTTGGAACGATCGCGCTCGGCAGTGCGTCTAACCAGGCCGGTATGAAGAGCAGCAGGCCGCTGAGCAAGAGCTGGAGGCCGTTGACGACCACGAGCGGCTCTTGCGGTGGATACCATTTGAAGAGCAGCGTCCCGAGGATCAAGCTCAGCACGCCGGTAGCGACCCAGGCCATCCCGGCCAGCGAATCATGTGCTCCGAGCCGCGTCATCATCACAAAGCTGATACCCGTGCATCCAAGCACCACACCGGCCAGCTTGCCGGCTGTCAGGCGCTCCTTGAGCGCTACCGGTGCGATCAGGGCGAGTATGAGGGGGTTGGTGCTGGCAATGATCGCCCGCCGTACCTGCCGAGATCTGCTGCAAGCCCCACAGGGTGCAGAGCATGTACAGCGCAGTATTGAAGAGGCCAAACACCGCCAACCGCAGGTAGGCGCGGAAGCTGCGCGGGAGCCGGATACCGCGCCACCACACCACGGCGAGCACGATCAAGCCGGCGATGGTGCAGCGAATCGTCAGATTCCATAGGGGCGGCGCGTAGCGCAGGTTGATTTTATTGGCGATGAAGGCCGAGCCCCAGAAGAAGCAGAAGATCAAGGCCAGGATCGTCGGCGCCCAGCTTCGCAGCCGATTCATGAGCACGCGGCGCCTGTTGCTGAATGAAGGAGTCAATCGTGCACCTTGCCCACGCTTCCGAAGCTCTAATCACTCGCCGGACGCAAAGGCCGGTGCTCCGGTGATGCGCCTGCGTGTTCGCGGCAGCACCGTAGCACAGATCGCCGCCAGCACACACGTCGCCGGCACCACGAGCAACGCCTGGGAGAGTCCGATCCGGTCGGCGAGCAAGCCGGTGATCCACGCGGCAAGTGCATTGAGGCCGAAGAACACACCCATCACGAGCCCGCTGGCAAGACCCATCCGGCCCGGAAAGAGATTTTGCCCCATGAGGATCAGCACACTCTGTGGCATCCCGGTCGCGAAGCCGGCGAGCGCCGCGGCGAGGATGGCAAGGACCCCGGTGGACGGAGTATGGTACAGCGCATAGAACGGCAGCGCTGCCACCACCATGGCCAGAATGACGACGCCTTTGCGCGACCAGCGATCGGCCAGGGAGCCGCCGAAGATATTCCCGAATGCCGAGGCGATCAGATACGTGCTCATCAGGCTGCCCAAGGCCCGCGAGGAAAAACCCGCGTCGGCCAGCCACTTGGGCAGAAAGGTCGTGGTTGCGGCCTGCGGATAGGACAGGAACGAGAGGACGAGGACAAACGCCACGAGCGGGAGCGCCCCCCAGGCCATGGAGAGGCCAGGTGCGGCCTCGGACCCGCTGCGCAGCCCGGCTCCGTCCCCTGCGCGTGGTCCGAAACGGGCTAACAGCAGCACGGCCGGGATGGCGAGCGCGACCATGACCAGGATGGCGCCGGACGGCTGCAGATATCCCAGCAGCAGTCCGGCCAGGAGGGGGCCGATGCCCTGACCGGAAAAGCCAAAGAAGAAAAAGACGCTGGTCCCCGTCGCCGCGTCGACGCCGGCAGACCGCCGGGCATGCATCGCTCCCTGCGGATGATACGCTGCCGATCCGAGCCCGCCGGCGGCGAACGCGGCAAACGCGGCGTAGCCCGGCAAATAGGCGGCCAGCGCGAAGCAGCTCGCCTGCCACAGTAAGGCGCCGATCCCCAGCCAGCGTGAGCTCCACCGGTCGGCCAGCAGGCCAAACCCCGGCTGTGTCACCGAGGCAGCCAGGAGATAGATCGTGGCAACGGTGCCGAGCTCGGCGTTCGACAGGCCAAGCCTCGCGGCGAAAACGACCAACAGCACCGGCAGTGCTGAATTCAGGAGATCGACACTCGTATGTCCCAACGAGACCGCCAGGATGGCGGGATTGCGGATCACGCGCCCCATGTGCTCTTATCCTGCTGCTCTACACTCAGCTGCATGCATGCGTACCCCGGTCGGTGATGGTACCGCCCGATCAGACGGCTGGCAAGCGCTGGCAGCTGCCCGCACGCGGCGCGGCGACTTGACGGTACGGCATCTGCCGCTGCATCATGGTGTCGTCGCTCTGCTCCGTACCATCCCGGGGTGACGGCATCGAGCGGATCGCCCTGATCTGGGACCGACCGCGATAGCCCTCACAGGAGGAGCTCTATGGCACTGGGAGTTGCCTACACACTGACGCTGCGCTGCCAGATCACGAATCAGCCTGGTATGCTCGGTCAGCTCATCACCACCATCGGCCAGGCCGGTGGCGATATCGGGGCCATCGACATTGTGCGTGCCGAGCGCGCCCTCATCGTGCGCGATATCACGGTGCAGGTGCAAAGTGAGTCGCATGGCCAGCAGCTGAGCGCGGCCGTTGGTCAGCTCCCCGGCGTCAGCGTGCTCCAGGTCAGCGACCGCGTGTTTCTCTCCCATATCGGCGGCAAGCTCGCCATACACAGCAAAGTCCCGCTCAAGACCCGCGACGATCTCTCCCTGGTGTATACTCCTGGGGTTGCACGCGTCTGCAGCGCGATCTTCGAGGACCCGTCACGGGTCTATGCTCTAACTATGAAGCGCAACTCGGTGGCGGTCGTCACCGATGGCAGCGCCGTACTCGGCCTGGGCAACCTCGGCGCGGAGGCGGCGCTCCCGGTGATGGAGGGCAAGGCGATCTTGTTCAAGGAGCTGGCCGACATCGATGCCTTCCCTCTCTGCCTGC
Organism: Chloroflexales bacterium; assembly: GCA_038254585.1. GTDB lineage: Bacteria > Chloroflexota > Chloroflexia > Chloroflexales > Kallotenuaceae > JBBSGA01. Next base: position 8,090 of record JBBSGA010000158.1, read on the forward strand.
GCAGCCAAGATCCAGAGACCGTGATCGCCACGGTCGAGCAGATTGCGCCGGTCTTCGGCGCCATCAATCTGGAGGACATCGCGGCCCCCAACTGCTTTCTGATCGAGGAGCGCCTCGGGGACATGCTCGACATCCCGGTGATGCATGATGACCAGCATGGCACCGCGGTGGTGGTCCTGGCTGCGCTGCGCAACGCACTGCGGGTGATCGGGAAGCGTATGGCGGATGTGCGGGTCGTGGTCAACGGTATCGGGGCGGCCGGCACCGCCATCATCCGCATGCTCCTGAGTGCCCAGATCGGCGAGATTGTCGCCTGTGACCGCCACGGCATTCTGTGTCGTGGCGACGAGGCCGGCATGACGGCGGTGCAGCGGAGGATTGCAGCCCAGACCAACGTCGAGCGCCGCGCGGGCGATCTCGCAGCGGCGCTCGTCGGTGCGGATGTCTTCATCGGCGTCTCGGCCGCCAACATCCTGACGGCGGCGATGGTGCAGAAGATGGCATACGACCCCGTGATCTTCGCGCTGGCCAATCCGATCCCGGAAGGCGACCCGGGCGAGCTCCACGACTACGCACGCATCATCGCGACGGGACGCTCGGACTATCCCAACCAGATCAACAACGTGCTGAGCTTCCCCGGAATGTTCCGGGGCGCACTGGACGTGAACGCGCGGGCGATCACAGCGGGCATGCGCCTGGCGGCGGCCGAAGCGTTGGCAGCGGTGATCAGCGAAGAGGAAGTCAACGAGGATTATATCGTGCCGAGCGTCTTCAATCGCGCGCTGGTGCCGCAGGTCGCGGCCGCGGTCGCAGCCGCCGCGATCAGCGAGGGAGTAGCACGTCGGACCCATCTACCGGCGAGCTAAGGCGCCGTATCATCGGCCGCGCTTTCTCCGGTTCTCTCAACATTATCTCATTTTCGTCTCAGGCAACAGTGCTATCGTCATTTCGAGCGGGAGGGGTATGAGCGAACTGTCTGCTGTACGGTCGGAGCGGTGGCGACGGCGCCTGCGGGGCCTTCGCGGGCGCGCACGGAGTGCCATACTCTTCGTTGCCGGCGTCTTTGCCGCGCTCGTCGCGCTCCTGCTTTACCACGTTCTCGTCCCCGGTCCGCCTCAGCTCACGACGCGTGACGTGAACGCCTCGGTGGCCCAGGCCCTCACGTCCGCCACACCTCCACCGGCCTTTTCTGCGCGCGTCTACCAAGTGATCCAGCCCTCGCTCGTTCTCGTCCAAACGCATTTCCCGGGTGCGAACGGCAAGGTGGAGCCTGCTTTGGGGAGCGGTGTCGTGATCAACGATAGCGGTGACATCCTTACGAGCCTGCACGTCGTCGCTCAAGCCAATGACATCCAGTTAACGTTCGCCGATGGCACGCAGTCGAGCGCCCAGGTGACGGTCAAGCAGCCGGAGAATGATATCGCCGTCCTGCGGGCGAGCAAACCTCCGGCGCAGCTCGTGCCCGCCACGCTCGGCAATCCCAGGGCGATGCGCGTCGGTGACGAGGCATTTGTCGTCGGCAATCCCTTCGGCCTGTACGGCTCGCTGAGCGCGGGCATTATCTCCGGCTTCGACCGTACGTACCAGGTCCCCAACAGCAATCAAAAACTGCAGGGCTTGATTCAGATCGACGCGGCCGTGAATCCCGGCAATTCGGGCGGCCCGCTGCTCAATCGGGATGCGGAGGTGATCGGCATTGTCGACGGGATTGTGAATCCGACCGAGCAGAATTTCTTTATCGGCATCGGCTTGGCGGTGCCGATCAATGCGGCGGGCAGTGCCGCGGGCTCGCCGCCGGACTAGCCAACAAAGGAGATTGCCGATGGGCCGGGCTATGCAGGCCGACAACGCAATGCCGATGGAGCGCGTGCTCTACGAAGTGAAGAAGGTGATCGTCGGCCAGGACCATCTGCTGGAACGCTTGATCGTCGCGCTGCTGGCGCGGGGACATATTCTCGTCGAAGGCGTGCCGGGCCTGGCGAAGACGATGGCGATCAAGACCTTGGCGGAAGCGATCGGCGGCGAGTTCAAGCGCATCCAGTTCACACCCGATCTCGTCCCGGCCGATTTGATCGGCACGCGCATCTACAGCCAGAAGACGGGCGAGTTCAACACCGCGCTTGGCCCCGTCTTTACCAACCTCCTGCTCGCAGATGAGATCAACCGCGCGCCGGCCAAGGTGCAAAGCGCGCTGCTCGAAGTGATGCAGGAGCGGCAGGTAACCATCGGGCGCGAAACCTTTCCGGTGCCGAATCCTTTCCTCGTGCTCGCGACGCAGAATCCGATCGAGACGGAAGGAACGTATGCTCTGCCCGAAGCGCAGGTAGATCGCTTCATGCTCAAGGTGTTGGTCGGGTATCCGAATGCCACCGAAGAATTCGTGATCGTCGAGCGGATGACCGGCATGCTGCAAGCGGTGCAGAAGGTGCTGGCGACCGAGCAGCTGCTGGCCTTGCAGCGCGAGGCCGACGGCGTGTACGTGGACCCGGCGCTGATCGAGTACGCCGTCCGCGTGGTGGCCGCTACCCGGAGCCCGAAAGACATCGGCTTGAAAGAATTGGAGCCGTACATCACATTCGGCGCGAGTCCGCGCGCTTCGATCAATCTGATCCTCACGGCGCGGGCGCTCGCCTTCGTTCGCGGGCGCGGCTACGCGCTGCCGCAGGATCTTCTGGATATGGCGCTCGACGTGCTGCGGCACCGGCTGGTGCTGTCGTACGAGGCGCTCTCGGATAATGTGACCGGCGACGACCTGTTGAAGCAGATTCTCGACCGCATGCCGGTCCCAGTGGTGCCGTTACATGAGCATGCCAGCGTCCGCGCTAACGCCTGAGCGCATCCTGCAGCGTCTCGACTGGCACGTCATCCGCCGGCTGGATGGCTTGCTGCAGGGCGACTATCGCAGCCTCTTTTACGGCTACGGCGTGGATTTTGCCGATCTGCGCGAATATCAACCCGAAGACGATATTCGTTATATCGATTGGAATGTCACCGCCCGGATGAATACGCCGTACGTCCGCCAGTACGCCGAAGATCGCGAAATCACCGCGTGGTTTCTACTCGACCTGAGTCCCTCCATGGACTTTGGCACGCTGCAGAGCCTGAAGCGGACCGTGCTGATTGATTTCGTCACGACGCTCGCGCGGCTGCTCACGCGCCACGGCAATCGTGTCGGCGCGATCTTCTACGGCAGCCGCGTCGAGCGGACGATTCCCGCACGCGGCGGACGGATCCAGGTGCTGCGCCTCGTCAACGATCTGCTCAAGCAGCCGCGGCTACCGGAGGCGCCGTTCACCAGCTTGGCCCCGTTGCTCGCGGCCGGACTGCACGCGATCAAGCAGCGCTCGCTGATCTTCATCATCTCGGATTTCATCAGCGCGCCGGGGTGGGAGCGGCCGCTGAAGATGCTCAACCAGCGGCACGAAGTCCTCGCCATTCGCGTATGGGACCGCCGCGAAGTGGAACTGCTCGACGTCGGCGCGATCATCATGTCGGATGCGGAGACTGGCGAGCAGCTCTACGTGGACACGCACGATCGAAAATTTCGCCGGCGCTTTCACGAGGCGGCGCAGCAGCGCGAAGCAGCGTTGAACGAGGCGTTCAAACGCTCCGGGGTAGACGCGCTGTCGCTCTCGACCGAAGAAGACCTGGTCCGCGCCATCGTGCGCTTTGCAAGACTGCGGCAGCAGCGCCGGAAGTGATGGCAGATTTCAGAGTGTTGATTACAGCTCTGCCTCAAACCCTTGCCGTGCAATCTCACGTCGATTGACCTATGTCGTTCATTTGGCCCAGAATGCTTTTCTGCCTGGCGTTAGTTCCGCTCTTCGTCGTGCTGTACATCCGGATGCAGCAGCGGCGGCGGCGCTTGGCCGCGAGCTACGGCGCGCTCGGGCTCGGACTCGCGGCTGGGCACCAGCCCGGCTTCCGTCGCCACGTCCCCCCGGCGCTCTTTCTGGCCGGCCTCACGATCCTGATCGTCGCGCTGGCGCGGCCGCAGACCGTGGTCAGCCTCCCCCGGGTAGAAGGCACGGTCATCCTTGCATTTGATGTTTCCGGCAGCATGGCAGCCGACGATCTCAAGCCGGCACGGATGGACGCGGCGAAAGCCGCCGCGCGGGACTTTGTGCAGCGCCAACCGTCCACCGTGCAGATCGGCGTCGTCGCCTTCAGCGATAGCGGCTTTGCGACGCAAGCTCCGACCAACGACCGGGATCCGATCCTCGCCGCGATCAACCGCCTGACGCCGCAGCGTGGCACCTCGCTCGCGCGCGGCATTCAGGCTTCGCTCAACGCGATTGCCGCGGGCACGGGGCAAGCTGCACGTCTCTATGACAACCGTACGGCGACGCCCACGCCGACACCTGTGCCCGCCGGGACGTATACGTCGGCCGTGATTGTCCTGCTGACCGACGGCGAGAACAACGAGCCACCGGACCCACTCGCCGTGGCGCAGATGGCCGCGGACCGCGGCATCCGCATCTACACTGTCGGCGTCGGCAGCCCGGGTGGCACGACGCTCCACATCAACGGCTTCACCGTTCGCACGCGGCTCGACGAGGCGACGCTGCAAGCGATCTCGCAGCGCACCGGCGGCACCTATTACAACGCCGCGAACGCACAAGACCTGCGCGCGATTTACGATCACCTCGATCCGCAGCTGGTGATCAAGCCGGAAAAGACCGAAGTCACGTCTATTTTTGCGGGCGCCAGCATCCTCGTCTTGCTGATCGGCGGCACATTTTCGCTTCTATGGTTCAGCCGCCTGCCGTAAGCGCGTGGGCGAAGATGTAGGGATGCATTGGAGATAGTCGATGGACTTGCTTTGGCCTGGGTTCCTGCTCCTGCTGGGATTAGTGCCGCTGATCGTCGCGGCCTATATCTGGATCCTCCGCCGCCGGCGGCGCTTCGCGGTGCGTTACTCCAGCCTGGCGCTGGTGCGCGCGGCGCTTCCTCGGCAGTCGCGCCTGCGGCGCCATCTCCCGTTTGCACTGTTTCTCCTGGCACTGGTCAGCTTGATCATCGCACTAGGACGTCCAGTGGCGATCGTGAGTGTGCCCACCGATCAAACGACGATCCTCCTCGCCATCGACGTCTCGGGGAGCATGCGCTCGGCAGATATTCCGCCGAGCCGCCTGGAGGCGGCCCAGGCGGCCGCGCTGTCGTTCAATGAACTACGCCGCAGCAAGCTGCGGGGTATCTGAAAGGTCCTTGCTGACCCGTTACACTCACAAGAGCGAGAGCTGTTGCACATGGAGGCGTTGGTACTCGTGAGCGATGCCCTGGTTCTGCACATAGAGACGAATGAC
>JBBSGA010000159.1:0-13367 GCA_038254585.1 Chloroflexales bacterium
CCTCCGCTGTGGTTGTAGCGTTGAGCCAGTAGCGGCTGCGATGCGGCTGACGATCAGCCTGTCGTTAAAAAGCGGCCCACGGAGCGGGGCGAAATGGAGCGCACAATCTGGCGCTGGGCCGCTGCGTCGGCTAACGCGCGGGGGGGCAGCCGTCCACGGGACGGCCAGCGGCAGCGGGCGGCGTGCAGGCCAGGTTGATGATCGGCCCGCTTGGCTCCGCTGTGCAGGTGACCGGAGCACCGGGACGCGGGGCATCCGCTAGGACGGCCGCCATGCGCACGTAAACTCGGCGCGTCGTCGTCCACGACCGCCAACTCCGGCTGGGTCCCCGCCCCGCGCGCCCGTCCGCGGCGGATGGTCTTCGGCGTCCCGCCGCATCCCAGCGACCCAGCAGGAGGTTTGGGCCGTGGTCGCTGAGGAATACGATACGGAGGACCACGCCGTGCGAACGCTGGTGTTACTGACCAATGTCCCCGTGCAGACGGAAGCGGACGCGCGGGGCGTGTATGAAGACTGGCGCTTCACCCAGGGGGTACCCGGGCGGATTTGAGCACGGCTATCGCTTCGATCAGGAGCAGGGGCTGGATGTGGATGATATGCGGGTGCAGACGCTGCCGCGCATGCGGCGGCTGTTTGTCCTGATAGTGGTGGCGGCATACTTCGTGTTCCATGTGATGGAGATCTGGCCCCCGGTCGCCGTTACGTGGCTGCACTTGCTGGGTGGGAAGTTGGGGCTACAGATTGATCGTGACGGCCCCTATAGGCTGTTGCGCGGCTTGCAGGTCGCGTGGCAAACCGTCGCGACACTCACTATGCTCATGCTGGAGCCCTTTCCGCACCACGCCTTTGAGTCTACTTAAGATGTGGGTAATCACCAGACACTACAGGCTTGACAAACAAGACTATCTCTCTCCCCAAGTACCGAGCATGCTCTAGCCTCGTGCGGCCTCGTCCATCTCGCGGCGGGCTTTGGTGACCAGTGCCGGGAGATGTCCTTCGTGCGCCATCGGCTGGCGCAAATGGCGCATACGATCCGGCGAAGCGGTGGCGCGCATGATCTCCGAATGCACGTGCTCTATCCAAAAGCGTGCGCCGGAGCCAATAAAGGCCTCGAGATCCGCGACCTCCTCCGGCGTCCCGGCATGCGTCGAGCAGTTGAGCGTGAACATGCGGCGACGGGAGCTGCCGCCGAACGAGGCGTGCATCAGGTTATGGTTGAAGGTGACGACGTCGCCCGGACGCGACTCGAGCGCTACAGCTGGCACGTCACGCTCCTCGATGGCCCATAGCTCCTGTGCGTTACGCGCCTTCCGAGCTTCCCAGGAGTCGACGAGGTCGATGCGATGTGAGCCGGGGATGACCCGCAGGCAGCCGGTGCCCCACGCCACCGGGTCGAGATAGAGCGCGATCTTGAGGTAGGTCCCGACTTTATGAACGCCGTCGCTGTGCCACTGCGTGTCGCCCGTATAGTAGTTACCATCACCGCCCAGGTAGTTGAAGTCGTCGCCGAGCAGCCCGGCGGCGATGCCGACGATGCCCGGATGGTCAAGCAAGGTGCAGAAGCGCTCGCGCTGATCGATGAAGGGCACGATCACCGTGCGCTTCTTCGGATCGTGGACGACGCCGCGGTCACGGAAGACCCCCTCGAACTCCGCCGTGATCCAGTCGATGTCATCCTTGACCAACTCGGGCAGGACAAGGTAGCCGAAGGTCTCGAAGAACCGCTTCTGGTGCTCAGTAAGTACCATCGCTCATCTCCATTACGCGAAAAAGGGCAAATTTCCCCAGAGCCAAACCGTCCGGATAGGTGCAACGGGAGGAGCTGACGGCCGAACGTCGCGGCTCATTGATCGGCCGTGCCTCGGCCGCTGTGCACGGCCGATCAATGAGCTCGCAGGACTTCGAGCGTGCCGACGGGGGGGACTCGCACTTCGCCTGTGCCGCCGAGCCGCTGGTATGTCTCGCGAAAACGCTCGGGATCAAGCGTTGCCCCCGGCCCGTAGTGCTGCGACTGCCACATACCGAAGTGGTTCGGATAGACGATACTCGGCCCGAGCTGCCAGGCTAGCAGCGCCGCCTCATACGCGTTCATGCAGCCGCCGCTGCCGTTCATGCACAGCATCGCCACGTCGGGGCGTTGCTCGGCAATGGGGCGCAGACGCGCATCATACTCCGTATCCCCGCTGTGGTAGAGTCGTACACCGGCAATTTCCAACACCATCCCGAGCGCGTCCTCGGTGAGGAAGCCGGGAACCTCATGGCGCGCAAACGTGCCCGTTACCGTAATACCGCGGGCGTCGACCGTCTGGCCGCGGTCGAGGCCGATCACCCGCTCGGGAGCGACGCCGGAGCCCTTGACACGGGCCGCAACTGACTGCGGCCCGATCACAAGCGCGCTGCTGTTCGCCATCAGCAGGCCGATCGCCCCCGTGTCGTAGTGATCTTCGTGCCAGTGCGTGGCGAAGATGATATCCGGCCGCGCCGTCGCGGGATCGAGTAGCCGCGGCACCAGGCGTGGCTGGCCGTACAGCTCCTCGACAATATCGGAAAGGTATGCGTCGATCAGCGCGAGCATGCCCGACGATGTCTTGAGCGCATAGCCAGCCTGGCCTAGCCACCACAGCGCAATGGTTCCCTCTGCCACCGTGGTTACGTCGATCTCATCACGGAGATTGCTCACGTCGTACCTCCTTGAATTTGCATTCGTTGCTACACGCGCGCCGGTCTCAACATCGTCGACAAACGATCAGCGCCGAGTCCGGCTGCCGCGCGAGGCGCACATCCAATCTGGTGCTGGCGAGCTCCTGGCCCGTCATGCGCCTGATTTCACAGCTGTCCAGGAATGTCACCTCGACATCGCAGTCGAGCGCCAGCAGCGGTAGCCTTGCGGCGAAATGAGCTGTGCGGCCGCTTGAGAACGACCACGGAGTCGCCCTCATCGGCGCACCTCATGCATCAGGTGCGCGACCCGTTCCTCCGTCTCAGCTGTTCCCAGACACAGGCCGAGCGTCCACTCCCTGGTGCCCCACGCATCAAGCGTCCCATATGCACCGACCCTGGCCGCTTCGTCCAGCCGGTCCGGCCAGCCCGTGCATGGCTCGACGGCAGCCCAAAAACCGCGTGCGCCCGTGAAGGGCCACCCACCGTGGTTGATGCACACGCCGACGAAGGGCGTTTCTGCGGCCGAGAGCGTGAAACCTACGAACTCATCGCTCTCTGGCTGGTAGAGTGCACACCAGCCCTCGGCCGGCGTGTCGACGTAGACCTTGTCATTCGCATCGAGGTCGGGCGAGCCAATCTGGCTGTAGTCGAGCGGCCGCCCATCCGTGCCTTCGAGCCACGGCCAGGTGTATTCCACGAGCAGGGATCCGCCGATACGAGCGCCGATCGCGTGGGTCAGGCGCATCCGCGGCGCGCCCGGAAGCACCACCCGCATGCCCTCCTTGGCGGCGAAGAGTGGGTGCGCCGACCAGATCGACAGGAAAGGAAATGGCGTAAGGTTCGTCAGCCGGTAGCGCAGGGTAAAGTGGGGGGCGCCGTCCGAAAGAATGATCCACTTCTCGAAATGGTACGCGAAGCGCACGCCATACGCGTGCAGGTAGAGGGTGCGCTCGTCGGGCAATTCGTAGCGCCAGGGCGCGCACCACAGTTCCCCGTGATCCGCCATCGTAACGCCCGCCCATGGCTCCTCGGGATACGGGCACTCGGCGATCGTAGGAAAACATTCGTCGAAACCGCTGGCGTCGTAGTTACCGAAGGCGTCACCAAAGACCGGGCGCCGGTAGGGCCGCGTGGGGTCCTTCCAGAGGAATTCGGTGCCGCTCGACTGCGAGCGCAGCGAGACGATCTTAGCGCCGAGCTCGGGAATCACCACCAGCCGCGCGTGCTCGTTCTCGAGCGCGAGCGCTGGCCAGCCATCGAACTCGACCTCTGCGCGCCTGGCTGCCTGGCGGGAGCTGTCCGGCGCCATATCTGCTAGACCTTGCGGTATTGGAGCAACAGAGAGCCAGGCCGGTCAGGTATCGTAATCGGCATGTGCAGCAATTCGGCTCCTCGCATGCGTCTGCGCGGCGGGTCATCGAAGGCCTCGGTCATACCGACCTCGTAGTCCGCGTCGACATCGATACCGTGGAGCGCCAGGTCCATGCTTTCAGTCGAGCTTTCATGGCGACGCAAGCAGACGGCAAAGCCATCCCCGGCGTGCGGTCGATCAAACTGGTATGCGCACCAGTCGTCGTCAGCGGTGGTTAAGGGCAGGAGGGGATGAAAATCTCCCAGAAAATATGGACGCAGCCGCTTGAGCTCGGCGATCGCACGTGCGGCCTCTGTCGCCGGGAAGCTGCTCTCCCGAATATCACAGTAGAGCACGACACCTGAAGACATCGCGCTCCGAAATGCGTACGGCGTGAAGTTCCAGACGGCGGCGCTATGCAGAGGCACCCAGCGTGACAATCCTGCTGTTTGCAGCTGGTCACCGATCTGAAGACGTTGACCGTGCTCTGGACCGCCGACATCAGAGAAATCGCTGCGCCATAATGGAAATGCGCGCGCGGTCGTCTCTAGATCGATGCGCCGGCCACCGCTGGCACAATTATCGATGGCGATCCGTGGATAGCGCCGCGAAAGCTCATCCCACATGGCGTAGAGGCCCTCGATGTGCCGGATCTCAGCCATGCCGACACGATCCGGCACATCGGCCGCCTGCCAGTACGGGAAGGGTTGCATGTTGAAGTCCTGGCGGTAGATATCTACTCCCGCGTCGGCGATGAGTCCCGCAAGGAGCTCCGTCATATATGCACGTGCCTCGGGCAAGCCAAGGTTGAAGAGCGCGTTGTCGGAATTCTTTTCGGAGTACAGCAGAAACTCCGGATGATCCCGTTCAATCACCGTTCCCTTGCGTACCCGCTCAGGTTCAACCCAGAGCACAAACTTCATACCGGCCTTGTGCGCGGCATCGCTGATCGGGCGGAGGCCTCGTGGAAATGAATCCTGACGTATAGACCAGGTGCCCACCTCCTCATACCACTTTCCTCCCGAGCCATACCAGCAGGCGTCTACCCAGAAGGTCTCGACTCCGACAGCCGCGGCACGCGAAAGCGCGTCCAGCTCGCCTACCTCATCCGTAAAACCGGTGCGGTGAAACGTCGACATCGTCATGTGCGCGATGGGAGGTGTCGTGATCTCGCCGTTGATACGCCGGCTGTAGTGCGCCAGCAGCAGTCTGCGCAAGAGATTATTGCCGTGAAGCGGATCATTCCCCTCCCAGGGGATCAGCAAGATGCGCGGGGTACGAATCTGTTCGCCCGGATGCAGCCGGAGGCGCGTGCGCTCCATCCCAGAACGCAGATGAAGAGTCTCCTCGGCACGCTCAAAAGCGGTCGACCATTGGCCGGACCAGCCAACCGCGATGATGCAGCCTCCGGTGGACCACTGTAGGTTCATGAAGGGTAAGACGCCATCAGACGCGCGCCCGCCATTGGGCGAGAGCGTGACGTTCTGCCCGGCACGTAGCTGCGCCGTGATTGGAAGGAAATCATCCAGCACGCACTTGCTGCCATTGGCGTAGTGCAGCACGACGTTGTCCCCAGAGGGCCGTTGCCAGACAACGTCGAGGGGCAGAATTCCTTCGATGATCGACGAGTCTTCGGCTCCCTGATTTGCAACCTCGAGGACCCAATCGACCGCCGGAAGATCACGAAAGGTGCGAATGTGCGCGGTTACACACAGCCGCGTCCTGGGGTCCGTGTAGCGACAACGGCGCACTGTCCCCCCATCCGCCTCTTCAACGGCTTCTTCTCGCTCCCAACTCGGCAGGAGCCTCGCCGACCGCTGGCCGTCATACGTAAAGGAAATCGGGGGCGCTGCCCCATCCCATTCGAATGTGCTCTGCATGGATCAGGTTCTTCCTAACGGATTAACCATGAATAGGGATGTTCGATCATCTGCTTGACGCGCTGAAGGAAGCGCGCGGCCGGAGCGCCGTCGACGATGCGATGGTCAAAGGTCAGACTCAGCGCCATCATCTTGTGCGCGGCAATCTCCTCCGTCGTCGCGTCGATCACGACGGGACGTGCGACGATGCGGCCGACGCCCAGGATCGCGCTCTCCGGCAGATTGATGATCGGCGTGAATGCATCGATCTCGTACATCCCCAGGTTTGTAATGGTGAACGTGCCGCCCTGAAGGTCGTCCGGTGCGGCTCTGCTTGCACGCGCCGCCTCGATCAGCCGCGTCGTCTCATCCGCAATCTGTTCCACTGAACGGAGGTGCGCGTCGCGCACGACGGGCACGAGGAGGCCCCGCTCGGTGTCGACCGCGATGCCGATATGTACGGCGCGGTGCTCTACGATCGTATCCCCGCTGAAGCTCGCGTTGAGCGCGGGAAGTTCAATCAGCGCCAGCGCGGCAACGCGCACCAGCAAATCGGTGTAGGTCGGCACTCGTCCGGGCTCATTCTGCCGATCCATCTTCACCCTGTTGCGCAGGTAGACCAGTTCGGTAGCGTCGGCCTCAGTAGTGAGCGTCACGGGCGCCGCGGTATGTGCGCTCTCGGCCATCCGTCCTGCGATAATCCGGCGCATCGGGCTGATCGGCATCCTTACACCTGGCTCCGGTACCGGCGGGGCAGGTGCGGCGACGGCCTCGACGTCGGCCCGCGAGATGCGCTTGCCGCCCACGCTTTGCGCGAGTTGATCGAGGTCGACGCCAGCCTCCGCCGCGACGCGGCGTGCTAGCGGCGTAGCCCGGACCGCTGCCATCGCCGGACGTCGCGCGACCGACGTGCGGACGTCACGCTCGACGATCCGGCCGGTCCGGCCGCTGCCCTGCAGCGCTGTCCAATCGACCCCGAGCTCGGAAGCTATACGACGAGCCCGCGGGCTGATCGCCGGGCCGTCTTCCAGGGCTCTTGAGCCTGTCGGCGGGGCAGGTGCGGGTGCGGGACCATCGCTTCCATCGCCGGCCGGATTCTCCGCGGAGACGGCCGGGGAATCCTGATCGAGTTGCGGTGGAGGAGTCACGCCCGTCTCCCAGGGTGGACGCTCGTCTGGCTTGACTAAGTAGGCCACCACCGTGCCTACCGGGATGTCGCTGTCTACCGGAGGTGCATTGGGTGGGATCTTCAACACGCCACTATCGAGCGCCTCAACCTCGGCCAGCGCCTTGTCAGTCTCGACGGTGAAGATGTTTTCGCCGGCCTTGACGGCGTCGCCGTCGTGCTTGAGCCATTCGACGAGCCGGCCAGTCTCCATGGTCCAGCCGAGTCGCGGCATTACAACTTCAGCCGCCATCCGCTCCTCCGATACAGACACGTTGAAGCATCAAGACCCCCTTATTCAGCCAGTAGGTCGCGGATTGCCTGCGTGATGCTCTGCGTGTTCGGCACGATCGCCGCTTCGAGCGGCGGGCTATATGGGATCGGTGTATGCACCCCGTTGAGGCGGGCCACCGGTGCGTCCAGGTCGTCGAAGCCGCCTGCCATGACCTGCGCCGCGATCTCGGCGCCGATCCCGCACGGCCCGAAATCTTCGTCCACGACCAGCAGGCGACCAGTCTTATGCACCGACTCAAGGATCGTGTCGACGTCAAGCGGCGCGAGCGTGCGCGGATCGATAACCTCGACGGCAACCCCCTCCGTCGCAAGCGTCTCACAGGCCTCGATCGTCTTGTTAACCATCAAGCCAATCGCGACGACGGTCGCGTCGCTGCCCTGCCGTCGGATCTCAGCTTCCCCGAATGGGATCAACTCCTCGTCCTCCGGTACAGGCCCTTTGGTGTTGAGTAGCCCTTTGTGCTCCAGAAAGAAGACGGGGTCATCGCTGCGGATCGCCGTCTTGAGCAGCCCCTTGGCACCGCGGGGCGTGGTAGGTACGACGACGCGGAAGCCGGGGTGGTGCGCAAAGATCGTGTAATAGTTTCCCGAATGGTGCGTTGCGGAGGAACCGCCCACTCCAATGCTTCCCCGGAAGACGATCGGCATAGGAATCCGGCCGTCGCTCATATACTGGATCTTGGCGGTCTGGTTGAGCAGCTCGCCCATGCCGTCCAGGAGGAAGTCGAGGAACATGAAGTCGACCACCGGCCGCGTGCCAGTCATCGCGGCCCCGGTGCAGAGGCCGGTGAACCCGCGCTCGACGATCGGCGTGTCACGCAGGCGCTCAGGACCATACAGCTCGTAGAGGCCGGTGGTGGTGTTGAAGTTGCCGCCGCGCGCGCCGATCCCCTCGCCGACGACGAAAACCGTCGGGTCGCGCGCCATCTCTTCGGCCAGTCCTTCGTGGGCAGCGGCCGTGAACGTCATCTCACGCATATGCCTCACTCAACTGCTATTGATCGCTATAAATATGGGCGGTCGCAAGGGCCGGGTCAGGGAATGGGCTGCGCTGAGCGAAGGCGATCGCGTCCTCGGCGATCGCCATGCCCTCTTCGTCGATGCGCACCAGCTCGTCGGCCGTTACGTCCATCTCAGAAACGAGACGGCGGTTGAAGAGGACGATCGGGTCGCGCTCCTTCCAGCTTTCGACCTCTTCCTTGGTGCGGTAGCCAGCGTCGCGCATACCCTCGGAGTGGCTGCGCATGCGGTAGGTCTTGCACTCCAGAAGCGTCGGCCCCTCGCCAGCGCGCGCCCGATCGATCGCGGCGCGCGCCGCTTGCCAGATGGCGATCACATCGTTACCGTCGACCGCGACGGCCGGTATACCGTAGGCTGGTCCGCGCTCTGCGACGTTGGGGTTGCGGGTAGCGTAAGCGAACGGCACCTCGGTGGCGTACATGTTGTTTTCGCAGACGAAGAGCACCGGCAAGTCCCAGATCGCGGCCATGTTGACGCCCTCGTGAAAGGCACCGTTGTTGACCGCGCCGTCGCCGAAGAAGGCAACGCCGACGCGGTCGCTTTTGAGCAGCTTGAAGGAGTAGCCGGCGCCCGCAGCCTGCAGAATACAAGGGCCCACGATGCCGCTCGTGCCCATCAACCCTACTTCAGGAGCGAAGAGATGCATGCTGCCACCCCTGCCGCGCGAGCAACCTGTGACCCGTCCGAAGAGCTCCGCTGCAACCTGACGCGGGCTCACCCCCTTCGCCAGCGCATGGCCGTGGCCGCGGTGGGTGCTGAAGATTGCATCATCGTCGCGCAGATGTGCGCATACACCCGTCGCAACCGCTTCCTGCCCCACGTAGGTGTGGCAGGCGCCGGGTATCAGCCCACTGAGATAGGCCTTCGCCAACTGCTCCTCGGTGCGTCTGATCACCACCATCTGGCGATAGAGCGCGAGGAGCTCGTCCTTGTCCGGTATGGTGTCTACTTGGCTTCGCTTGTCTAGGATCACGGCCTCTTTCCTCTTAGATGCCCCACTCGAATGCCGACATAATCTCCGGGCCCGAGGCCGTCACGAGAACCATCTTCTCGGAACGTGCTCCGAAGGTACCGCCTGGTCCTTCGTATGCGCCCGGCTCAACGGAAAAGACCATCCCGGCCTGAATTGATGTGTCGTCGTATGGCACGAGCCGTGGTAGTTCATTTACTGTCACGCCGATTTGATGGCCGGCTAGTGAGCTACCGGCAGGCTGTACTTCTTGAAGGCCGCCTCCGCAGCAGTCCAGGCATCGCAAGCTCGCGTGCCGGGCCGTAGTGCGCTCATCGCCGCCTCGCACGCCGCCTGAGAAGCTTTCGCAAATTTCTTCTGATGAGCGCCAGGCTCGACATGCCCGACGACATGCGTGTTCGTGCAGTCGAACCAGTAGCCGCCGACTCGCCCACTGATATCCATCAGAACGGCGTCACCGAGTTCTGTCGCGCGCTCGCGCGGTCCATTCGGATATTCGACCTGGGAGGTGCGCGGCCCGGTCACGAGCTCTCCACTGATCGGTATATCCCGGCCCGCGGTCCGGTACATGCGCGCGGTGATTTCGCCCCACATCTCGAACTCAGTACGTCCAGGCTGTGTGACAAGATCGGCAAGGGCCTCATGCGCGACATCCCCGACGTGCGCCGCCCGGCGCAGCAGGTTGATCTCGCGCTCCGTTTTGATCAGGCGGGCCTGCTGCATGGCATGGCCGATATCTACAAGACGAAGCCGTGGGAACTTTTCCGTGAGGAGCTCTTTGATCGTGAGGGGCACGAAGCGGACTTCGACGCCGAGCGTACCTTCAGTGCCGGCCAGACCTCCTTGCCGGAGCGCTGCCTCAATCTGTTCGAGATATGATGCACCCGAGTCGGTCGGTCTGAAACTGTCGAAACCGTCGAAGACGAGCAGCTCGGAAAGGCGCGACTCCTCTCTTGCGACAGGCGCCGCGCCATCGGAGACGATCAGCCAGTTCGCGTCGTCGCGCGCGCTGAACAGGGCCGCCGGCATGCCGTAAGCCAGCTCGACATGCGCACCAACTGGCATGGGAACTTCGTAGCCGCTCACGTACGTTACGTTAGCCAGGGAGGAGAGGAGCCCGAAATCGCAGCCGGCCGCCTGAAGCGCCGTCCGGGCGCGCTCCAGCTCCTCGTTTTCTGTAGTCGTGGGCTCCCCCGTAGCTAGGCTGTTACATTGGTGAGCATGGATGTCAGGCCGCCGTCGACGAAGAGATTGCTGCCGGTGACATAGCTGGCATCGTCCGTGCACAGCCAGGTGACCATGTTGGCCACTTCGCGCGCGGTTCCCACACGGCCGACCGCCGTGTTGTTGCGCCAGTGTGCGATGATCGCCTCAGGGTCGGAGGCGTTGGCCAGCACCTCCTCCCAGATCCTGGTCGCGATAGACCCCGGACAGACGGCGTTGACCCGGATTCCCTGTCGCCCAAACTCATTCGCCAACGCGCGCGTCAGCGCACTCACGCCGCCTTTCGAAGCGGCGTACGGACCTGTTCCGGTCGCGGTTGCGACCGAGTGGACGGACGAGATATTGACGATGCAGCCGCTGACGTTCTGAGCGACGAACTGCTCGATCGCGTAGCGGCATCCGAGGAACGTCCCGCGCAGGTTAACGGCGATCACGCGTTCCCAGTCCTCGAGGGTCGTCTGAAGAAAAGGCTTGTCGAAGTTAATGCCGGCGTTGTTGATCAGGATGTCGAGCGCGCCATATGACGATACGGCCGCCTTGATCATCGCCTGTACGTCGCTCTCAACCGAGACATCGGTTTCGACGAACATGGCCCGCGCTCCACGACCAGTCAGTGTCGCTACGATCGCCTCGCCGGCTTCGCGGTTCACATCTGCGCCGAGCACAGACGCGCCTTCTTCAACGAGGCGTTCGGCGATGGCCGAACCGATACCGGCGCCGGCTCCGGTGACGATTGCAACCTTACCTGTGAGCTTCATCTCTGCTCCTACCTGAACCTGATCCGGCCGTTGCTCTGTTCCCGTCGCCCGGGAAGGTGACCGTGCCGCGGGCTCTCCTGCGGGCAGCATGCTCCTGCATACGAGGGCGTCGGCTTGAAGAGCGCCGGAACCGTAGCATGCCGGTGTTTCTCCATACCGGGTATGCCAGGCCACCGGTCGTACGTCCCGCTCGGAGGTTCAGGCTCCACCCACCTCGTTTACGCACGATCGGGGTTTCTCGCCGCGCAGTACCCGGACGACTTCCTCAGCGGCCCGGACGCGCATATCACGTGCTGCTGCCTCCGAGTACCAGGCGATATGCGGTGTGAGCCAGGCTCGCTCCTCATGCAAGAGCGGGTGATCTGGAAGTGGTGGCTCGACCGGCAGCACATCGAGCGCTGCTCCAGCGATCGCTTGAGCGCGCAGCGCCGCGAGCAGCGCGTCCTCATCGATCAATGCGCCGCGCGCTGTATTAATGAGGAAGGCCGTGGGCTTCATCAGCGCCAGCGCTTCGGCGTCGATAATATGCCGGGTGGTGTCCGTGAGGGGCGTGTGGAGCGATACGAAGTCGGATTCTCGAAGCAGCGTCTCCAGCCCAACCGAGCGCGCACCTTCCGCTTCAATCACCTGGTCGGTCACAAAGCGATCGTGAGCCAGTATGGTGAGCCCAAGCGCGCGGGCCTTATACGCGACGGCCCGCGCGATGCGGCCAAAGCCGACGACACCGAGCGTCTGACCTTGAAGGCGATGAATAGGTTGCACAATCTTGTAATCCCAGATTCCGTGGCGCGTTGCTTCAAGGAGACGCGGGAGCCGGCGGGCATGGGAGAGCAGCAAGGCGATCGCGTGCGTAGATACTTCGTCGACCGAGTAGTCCGGCACATTGGAGACCCAGATGCCGCGCTGCGTCGCCGCTTCGACGTCAATCGCGTCGACGCCCGTGCCCGTACGGCTCACGATACGGCATCGGGGCATGCGTGCCAGCATGTCGGCTGTCACCGGCTGGATGGTGACCATCAGCGCTTCTGCCTCGCTGGCCGCGGCTGCTCCTTCCGACGACGCGAGGTCGGCGACCTGAACGATCTTCGCCTGGAGAACGCTGAGTATCTCCTGCTCGAGCCCGGTGTCGGGGTAGTCGTGGTAAGCGATAATAACGAGAGGAGCCATTGACGGCGCTCCTTAATGCACGGCGTAGTCTTAAGCGTCACGTATCAGGGTTCGACAGTCGCCATTGGCTTTCGCTGATGTATCAGCACATCCGTGGTGAGTGCCATGATCGCTCCACTGACGGCTGTCTCCAGTGCTGCCTGCAGCACTTGCACTGGGTCAAGGATTCCAGCGGCCCACATGTCGACGATCTGCCCGGTACGAGCGTCGAAGCTGCACCCCGAGGGGCTGTTTTTGACCTGCGCGACCACTGTCGATGGCGCGTAGCCCGCGTTCTGAGCAATGACTGCCAGCGGTTCCTCGAGCGCATCCGCCAGCACTCGCAATCCAACTTGCTCCTCGGGCGAAGCCATCAGATTCTCGATCGCTGACCGGCAGAGAAGGTAAGCTCTTCCGCCGCCTGGTACCACGCCGCCGCGCAAGGCAAGCTGTAATACGGTTACCGCTCGCTGGGCTTTTGCCATGCGGGCTTCAAGCTCACTCGGCGTGACCGCACCTATATACAGGATTGCGACTCCGCCCATCAGCTTGCCTAGTCTCGCGCTCGCATTTTCCTTATCGGCGGCATCGCTAGCATGCGCCAGTTCGGCCTTGACCTCGGAAATACGCTGCCGAAGCTTGATGGGGTTGCCTTTGCCGCCCCTTAGACCGAAGGCCTTTTCCGTGGCCCAGGCCACGCGGGCGGACCCAAGATCGGAGAGCGATACGTCCTGGACCCGCGCGCCGGCATCCTGGACGACGGCACGGCCTCCCGTTTGGACTGCCAGATCCTCGAGGATACGGATCTGATGGATCCCATAGGAAGGTGTCTTGACCGCCACTGCCTGCAGCGTTCCCTTTTGGTGGTTCGCCACGAGAAGTCCCAGGGCACTCCCGGAAACTTCCTGGGCGATGATCA
>JBBSGA010000160.1:0-13231 GCA_038254585.1 Chloroflexales bacterium
GAGCTACGCGACGGGCGGCGTCATGGACCAGACGAGGTGGCTCAGGCTACCGGCATTGCTCCTGACACCTGCAGGTCGCTCGCCGCCAACCGCGCCGAAGAGGTCAAGCTCTCGGACTTGGCGCGGCTGTGCGGCTACTTTCATTGCACGGCGGGCGAGCTGCTCTACTACGATACTGAGCAACATCAGACCGTCGAAGACGAAGTGGAAAGCCGCGACATCGTGGCGCGCTGGGAGCGCACCTTCGGAGCGGACGAGCGGATGCCGGGGGCATAGCATTTGGCGGGTAATTGGGGATGCGATACGCCTGCGGCTGGCGGATACAAACTACCGGCGATTGAGCACTTCCGCGATCCCTACCATCCTTAGGTTCCCCGGCCGAGGTTCGTGTCCCTGCCGACACGTTGCTTGATCTCGCCTACATGTCGTGATGACAGGAAGGTCTCCCGTAGCGTCTCGTCGACCAGACTAGCGGCCACACTGTCGATTATCTGCAGGGCGGACCGATACGCTATCTTGGCCTCGGCACCACGGCCCTCCACCCGCCGCAGCTCGCCAAGTGCCATCCAGGTCTTCCAGAGCTGAGGCGGGTTGCCAATGTGGTAGGCAAGCTCCAGCGCGATGTTCAGTTCCTGTTCCGCTGTCGCCGGCTCGCCTTGAGCCAGGAACACCTGCCCACGCAGGCGCCGGGCCTTCACCATGTTCTTCGTGCTGTCGCTCGACGCCGCTAGCCGCAAGCACTCGTCGGCATAGGCAAGCACGCGCTCAAGATCGCCGCGGACAAGCCACAGCTCCCCGTAGCTGTGGAAGAGGTGCTGGGAATAGCGCCAGAGCATCCACTGCTCCTCAGTACGGGAGCTCCGCACCACCCGCTCGACGAGTTGAAACTGCTCCTCAGCGTCGTCCAGCCGCTCAAGCGCCATCAGGCTATCCCCCAGGTTCAGCCGGGCATTGCTGACGATTTCCGGATCGGGCCTTTCCTGCTCCAGCGCCACTTCCAGGGACTGTGTATTCAGCGCCACAGCGCGGCAATGGTCCTGGAGTTCGCCGTAAATCCACCCCAATGTGTTGAGACAGCGCCCCTTGAAAAGCGCGTCGCCATACCGTTCGCCGGTGGCAAGGGCATCGTCGAGCAGCGAGAGAGCCTGCTCATACTCCCCTTTGCCGGCGCGGTTCAGCGCCTCATACCACTTGTGCTGAATACGCAGGATTTCCTGTCCGCTACTGTCAGTAGCGCTCCGAAAGCTTTCCAAGGTCGCAAGGGCCGCGTCGAAGTGGCCGGCGAACATCAACGGCTCACAGCTCACGAGGCCGTAGACCGCCTGAATGTATGCATCCTCAACTCTGGGCACCAGTTCTGCCACATCCTCTAGTAGCTGTTTAGCTTCGGGGTGCCGGTTGAAGCACTGGCACAGCTCCATCAGACCAACGCCTGCGTATAGGCGCACGTCTGCAAAGGTCTCACCGCCGACGGCTAGCGCAGCGCGCCACTTTGCTTCGGCTTCTGCGACTGAATGATCCATCCATGCGGCCAAGCCCGAGTGCACGAGCGCCATGCCTTCCTGGCGCCGGTCTCCCAAGCGGTCGGCGCTCGCACCCATGCGGTCGAAGTCTTCACGGGCTTCCCTCAACTTCCTAATCGTGAAATTGACGAAGCCGCGCTTCTGCGCTGCCTCGACGGCGGTGGGGAGGGCTGAGCTGCCGAGGCGCTCACACACTGCGCCCGCGCGCGCGTACAGCTCCAGCGCGTCCTGGTAAGCGTATGCCACCATCGCCTTGTCGGCGGCCTGAACAAGATAGGGCAGGGCTTTGTCCCATGCCTCTGCCTCGCTGTAGTGATAGGCCAGCATCTCAAGCGCCGTCGCAGCGGTGTGCGACTCGAGCGCCTCGGCCACCCGTCGGTGCAGCAGTGCTCGCCGACCCGGTCCCAGGCCGCCCACCACTACCTCGCGAATCACGTCATGCGCAAAACGGTAGGCTTGAGCGCCATCTTCGTCCATCAGGCGCCCGCGGCAGGCGACTTCCAGTGATATAAGGATCTCCTCTTCCTGGTGTGACGTCACGACTGCGAGGGTGGAACGTGAGACGACCCGGCCCATGACCGCCGCGATATTCAAGAGTTCGCGGGTATCGTCCGGCAGCGCTACCAGGCGTTGGTGGATACTCTGCGTCACCGTCCACGGAACCTGATCTTCCGTCCCGGCTGGCACTACGCCAGGACGAATGGCCTGCACATAGCTCACGAGGAAGAATGGAACTCCCCCGGCACGGTCAATCACGCGCGCGCACATCCTGGCGATCTGCTCAGGACTCCAGCTCACGTCCGCTCCGGACTCGATTAGACTCCTGACGAGCCGAATGCCCTCATCCGGCGCTAGCGGACCTACCTCGCAATGCGTTGCGAGGTAGGCCTGCGCCAAGTCGGCGAGCATGATATTGAGCGGGCTGCCGGGATCAACCTCGATGTCGCGGTATGCGCCGACGATGCGGAGACGGTGGTCCGTGGCGGCGTGCACGACGGCCCGCAAGAGATCGAACGTATCGGTCCCTGCCCACTGCAGGTCATCCAGCACGAGCAGAGTCCCGGCCGGGCCCGCGACGTTGGACAGGAAGCGGACCACGGCGTCGAACATAAGTCGACGCTCCTGATCGGGCGGCAAGGGCCAGGTGGGTAGAGGTCCCACGAGCGCCGGATCGAGCTCCGGCAGCAAGCGTACCAACCAGGCGCATCCTCGTAGGTCGGCACGAGCTTGCGCTGGCGTTGCCCCGCGGATATGGCGCGCCAGGGCATGCAGTATGGGCGCATACGGCTCCTGTCCGCCACGCTGCTGGCAGCCACCCATCACAACACGCCACCCGTGTCCTGAGGCACGGGTGGCTATCTCACTTAGGAGGCGCGACTTGCCGATGCCTGGCTCACCGGCCAGCAGCATGAGCCGCATCCCGTCGCCGGTGAGGTGGTATTCCAGCAAGCGCAGTTCTTGCGTGCGCCCAACCAGTGGAGGAGAGCCACCATTTCCTATCGGCTCAGCGCCAGCGATCGGACGATAGGCTACGGCACGCTGCCGTGCCACCGCCTCCCATGTGCTGTACTCCTCCGATGAGAGGTCCAGTGCCGCTGCAAGCCGCCGAAGCGTATCCTTGCGCGGGCTCCGATTGACCCCCCGCTCGAGGTCGGTAATCGCCCGCACGCTCAGCCCCGCCCGCTCCGCCAGTGCTTCTTGAGTGAGCCCTGCTGCCAGCCGGTGGTACTTGAGTATCTCGCCGAAGGTCAGGGGACTCGGTACTCGTTCTTCCATGCTGCGTACCTCCCGATCTCGCCCCACATGCCGTTCCGCTTCCTGGCCGAGCATCTGGGGCCGGCATCATAGCATGCACTGCCTTTCAGATGCTGCAAACGTTTTATGTAAGTCGGATATGTAGGTGATCATGTCAGTTATTCATGGTCGTGAGCCCGCATCTGTTTTACCCTGGACAACAGACATGAACTTGGCGCGCGACCGCCACGTTCAGCGTCTCGCTTATCGGTCGAATGTGTACGAAGGAGGTTACCTGTATGGCCAAGGTTTTCCACGTGTATGAATATGAGGTGCAACCCAAACCTGAGGTGACGGTAGACGACTATGAGAACTTCCTCACCGAACAGGTCTTGCGGATATCGATGCCCTCGGGGATGAAACTCTCTTACTTCAAAGGGGACCGGGGCGAGCGGGCTGGGAAGTATCTCATGGTTTGGGAGTTCGAAAGTTCTGAGCGACGTGATCAGCTCTCTGCCCGTCCGAATGAGTCCTCGGCAGAGTTCGAACAATGGGAAGAGGGCATTGCGGACCTTCGCAGGCAGGTCGAGATGCTTATCGACTATGGTCCCTCCCATAGCTGGACCGACTACATCCAGTTAGGCGCATAGGTTCTGACCAGCCCGAGGCTGGACGACCGCGAACCCCTGTTCCGAAACCTGGGCACGAAGGAGGATGAGCGATGGCAGTGGCAACCGACCAAACGAAGGCCGAAGCCTTCATGGGCAAGGTTATCGGCGACTTCAGCGCTGCATTGAGCGGCGCAATGTGCGCCCTGGGGGATCGGCTCGACCTATTCAAGAATTTAGATGCGCAAGGGCCCGCAACGAGCGACGAGTTGGCACAACGGACCGGTCTGAACGAACGCTACCTCCGCGAGTGGCTGAGTGCGCTTTACTGCGCCGGCTACCTTGAGTACGATGCGACGAGCCAGCGGTTCACGTTGCCCCCCGAACATGCTCAAGTGCTCGCGGCCGAGGGCACCCCGATGTTTCTCGGTGGTGGCTTTCAGTATCTGCCGCCGATGTTCGGGGTCATCGACAGGATCGAGCATGCGTTTCGGCACGGCGGCGGGGTGCCGATGCCGGCGTACGATCGGCGCATGTTTGACACGATGGAGCGTCTCAGCGCACCCATTTATGACAGTATGCTCGTGCAGCAGTGGATACCGACGATGCCCGCGGTCCTGGCGCTGCTCGAACAGGGCTGCGATGTCGCAGACATTGGTTGTGGACGTGGCCGTGCTCTGATCAACGTGGCGCAGGCCTTCCCGGCCGGCCGATACACTGGCTATGACTGCTTCCCACTCAATGTGCGCGAAGCAACTGCAAACGTCGCGGCAGCAGGGGTGGCGGATCGCGTGCGCATCGACGAGCGCGATGTTACACAAGGGCTTCCGGCCCAATACGACCTGATTACCAGCTTCGACGTGGTCCACGACGCCGTCGATCCGTTGGGGATGTTGCGTGCCATCAGGCAGGCCTTGCGCCCGGACGGCCGCTACGTCGTCGTCGAGCCGGGCATCTCAGACCGGCTGGAGCAGAATGTGGGACCATTGGGAGCGGTCTTCTACTCTGATAGCGTGCTGTACTGCATGACCGTTTCACTGGCGGAGGGTGGGGCCGGGCTTGGTACCGCAGGTCTGCCTGAGTCGAAGCTGCGCGAGCTCTGCACGACGGCAGGGTTTGGCAGTCTTCGCCGCATGCCCATCGAGGATCCGTTCCACAACGTGTACGAGGTCATGCTGTAGCTACACTTCAGGGGCTCGGGGAGAGCAATTGTCATAGGTTAGCTCACGCCGAGCCCCTGAAGATAAATTGTCTTGATCTCGGTAAAGAAATCGCGGGCGGCCTTGCCAAGCTCGCGGGAATGGGAGGATGACGCCTTGATGCCCCCGAACGGCACGTGAAAATCGGTGTTGGCGGAATCACGGTTTACGTGCACTACGCCGGCCGCGATGGCTTCGGAATAGCGCAGCGCGGAGCTCAGGTCGCGCGTCGCGATCGAGGCGCTGTGACCATACGGGACGCCGTTGGCAATCTCGATCGCGTGGTCGAGGTCGTGCGCTCCGACTACGCCGACGACGGGACCGAAGATTTCTTCCTGCATGATGCGCATCCCCGGCTGAACGCTGCCGAAGACCGTGGGCGCCACGTAGTAGCCCTCTTCGTAGCCCTCGCTTTCGAGTGCGTCGCCGCCTACGAGCACCTCGGCGCCCTCGCCAACGCCGAGGTGCAGGTAGTCAAGCACCTTCGACTGCTGGGTCTCCGAAACCACCGGCCCGACGAAGGTCGCGGGGTGCAGACCGTCGCCGACCTGTAGAGACCGTACATTAGCCACCAGCTTTTCGGTGAATTCGGGCAGTATGCGCTGATCCACGATCACGCGGCTGGTCGCGGTGCATTTCTGTCCCGCCATGCGCATGGCGCCGCCGACGGTCCACCGCACAGCCTTGTCGATGTCCGCGTCGGCCAGCACGATCATCGGATTCTTGCCGCCCAGATCGAGCTGGACCTTCGCGTTGCGCTCCACGAGCCGCCGTTGAATGTCCCGGCCCACGGCAGTCGAGCCGGTAAACGAGAGGCCGGCCAGCTGTTGATGGCCCACGATGGCTTCCCCGACCACGGCCCCACGGCCCTGGACGAGGTTGAGCACACCGCGTGGAAGTCCGGCCTCCGCCAGAATTGCCACCACGATCTCGCCGCTGAGGGGGGTCAGCTCCGCGGGCTTGAAGACGACGGTGTTGCCGTAAACGAGAGCGGGGGCGATCTTCCAGACGGGGATGGAGAGCGGAAAATTCCAGGGTGTGATGATGCCGACGGCGCCGATCGGCTCGCGCCGCGTATAGAGCAGCATGCCGCCGGTGAAGGGAGGGTAGACCTCGCCCTCGGCCTGCAGTGCCTCGCCGGCGTAATAGCGTAGGATGCCGACGCTCCAGGCGACCTCGCCACGCGCCTCCCGCAGCGTCTTGCCTTGCTCCCGCGTGACCGCCTCGGCGACCTCGGCCGCGCGCCGGCTGAGCAGATCGGCCGCGCGGAAAAAGATCTCGCCTCGGTGTGGCACCGGCAGCGCCCGCCAGGCGGGGAAGGCGTGGGTAGCGGCGGAGACGGCGTCGGCCACGTCCGCGGCGGTCGAGTCGGGGAAGTCGCCCAGAATCATATCGACGTGCGCCGGATTGCGGTTGGGTACCGTCCGGCCACCGCGGGCGGTGATCCACTCGCCGTCGATATAATTGCCGTGCATGGGCTTCTCCTCAGCACCCACTTTGCCTACGACGGGGAGGCGCGGTAGGGCCTGGCTTGCGCCAACCGCTGGGCGAGGCCAATTATAGCCAGCCCTGTTATCCCCTGCAACCCGCACGGACTCAGCCGGCTCTGTTGAGGGGCGCCTGGGATCCCGTTCTCCTGGTATAATGACGGCGAGCCGTACGGTAGTGGCCGTACGTTTTTTGTTGTTTGCAGGTCGCGCGTGGAATATCAGCCGAATCTCAAGAACATTACGGGCAGCGGCGGCACCGTGGTCAACGTCGACCCCGGAAGCATCGCGGCCCGACTCGCCTTAGAGCCGGGCGATGCCGTCGTGGCGATCGACGGGCAGGCCATGCGAGACTTAATCGACTATCGCTTCGCCGTCGCGGAGGAGCGCATCGAGCTGCATATCCGCCGCGGCGAGGAAGAGCTGCGCTTCGCCATCGAGAAAGACGTCGACGAGGATCTCGGGATCGAGTTTTCAGAGCCGCTTTGGGATCGCCTACGCACCTGTAACAATAAGTGTCCCTTCTGCTTCCTGACGCAGATGCCCAAGGGCTTTCGCAAGACGCTCTATCTCAAAGACGACGACTACCGGCTCTCCTTCCTCTATGGGAACTTTGTCACGCTGACGAACCTGAAGGAGGAAGACTGGCGGCGGATCGACGAGCAGCGGCTGAGCCCGATGTACGTGTCAGTGCACGCCACCGACCGCTACCTGCGCTCGGTGCTGCTCGGTAAGCCGGATGTGCCCGACGTCATGGCGGATATCAAGCGGCTGGGCGAGATGGGCATCGAGGTCCACACGCAGCTCGTCGTCTGCCCGGGGCTCAACGACGGCGCGGTCCTGCGCGAGTCGGTGGAGGCGCTCGCGGCGCTGCATCCGGTGGTCCAGACGATCGCCACCGTGCCCGTGGGCCTGACGAAGTTCCGCTTCACGGGCAAGGCTCCGCAGTCGATCCGCGCCGCGATTCAGGTGCACGAGACGCCGGAGTGGATCGATACGAACTGGGAGCGGCAGGCGCTCTGGCGCGACGAGGCGCTCCTGGAAAGCTCGCAGCCGGCAGCCGGTCTAGGCGCCAACCCGGAGCTTGGCTTCTGCGCCCGGTCGGGAGCGAATGTGCCGACAGATATCCCGCTGCGGACGTTCCGGCCGGACGAGGCCACCGCCGTGATCGATCAGCTGGAGCCCTACCAGCAGCACTTCCGCAAGGAGCTGGGCTACGGTCTGGTCTATCCCTCCGACGAGTTCTATCTGCTGGCCGAGCGCGAACTGCCTCCGGCGCGGGTCTACGACGACTACGATCAGATCGAGAACGGCGTGGGCATGGTCCGGAAGTTCCAGGATGACTGGGAGCGGGCGCGCCATAAGCTGCCGGGCCGGCTGCATAGTCCCCGCCGGATCGTCGTCGCGACAGGCACGCTCGCGGCCCCGGTGCTCCGGCCGATGGTCGATCGAATCAACCGGATTCCCGGCGTCGAGGCGGTGCTCCGCCCGGTGCTCAACGACTTCTTCGGCGAGACGGTGACCGTAGCCGGGCTGCTGACCGGCGGCGACGTCGTCGCCCAGCTCAAACCGCTGATGCCCGCCGACCTGGTCGTGCTGCCACGCGTGATGTTCGACTACGCGGGCGAGCGAACGATCGACGAGTGGAATCTCGAGCGGATTGGCGAGGCGCTGGGCGCGCCGGTCGTGCTCGGCCGCGATCCGATCGAGCTCGTACGCGCCGTGCGTACCCTCGCCCGGCGCCCGGCCGGGGTCGCGGAGCTCGTCGCGGCGTGAGATTGTAATGCCACAGCCAATCGTTGCAATCGTGGGGCGTCCGAACGTCGGAAAGTCGACGCTCTTCAATAAGCTGCTGGGCGAGCGGCGCGCGATCGTCGAAGATCTTCCGGGCACGACGCGCGACCGCCTCTACGGCACGGCCGAGTGGTCGGGCCATAACTTTACGATCGTCGATACGGCGGGGATTCTGCCCGGCGAGGAGAACGACGTCAACGCGTCGATGGCGCAGATCGTGCGCGGCACCCGCGCGCAGGCCGAGCTCGCGATTGAGGAGGCCGACGTGATCGTGCTCCTCGTCGACGTCAAAGAAGGTATCACCGCCGCCGACGAGGAAGTAGCCGAGATTCTGCGCCGGGCCGACAAGCCGGTTATCCTTGGGGCCAATAAGGCCGATTCGGTACAGCGTGCGCAGAACGCGGTGGAATTCTACAATCTGGGATTGGGCGATCCGATCCCGGTCAGCGCCTACCACGGCACCGGTACCGGCGACCTGCTCGACGCGATCGTGGCCGAGCTTCCAGAGCGGGTGGAGGCCGACGAGGAAGAGTATGCCGCCAAGATTGCGATCGTCGGCCGGCCCAACGTCGGCAAGTCGAGCCTGCTGAATAAGCTGCTCGGTTTCGAGCGCGTCGTCGTCAGCGATATCCCCGGCACCACCCGCGATACGATCGACACCGTCGTGGAGTATGCCGGCAACAAGATCCTGCTGATCGATACGGCCGGCATCCGCCGCTCGGGCAAGGTGGAGCGCGGTATCGAGAAATACAGTGTGCTGCGGGCGCTGAAGGCGGTCGAGCGCGCGGACGTGACACTGCTGCTGATCGACGCGACCGAGGGTGTGACGGCGCAGGATGCGCACGTGGCGGGCATGGTGCTCGAGGCCAACAAGGGCATCGCGGTGCTCGTCAACAAGTGGGATGCGGTCGCCAAGGACAACGATACCTTCAACTCCTACACGCGTGCCGTGCGATCGGCCCTGCACTTCATCCCCTACGCACCACTGCTCTTTATCTCCGCCCTCACGGGACAGCGCGTGACCGACGCGATCGAGCTCGCGCTCGAGATCGAGAGCGAGCGCAAGACGCGTATCTCGACCTCGAAGCTCAATACGATCCTGCGTGACGCCGTGCGCGATCATCCACCGTCGTCGATTCACAAAGGTGCGCACCTGCGCATCTTCTATGCGACGCAGGCGCAGGTGGATCCGCCGGTCTTTCTCTTCTTCTCGAACGCGCCGGAGGAGATCCACTTCGGCTACCGGCGCTACCTCGAAAATCGCATCCGTGAAGCGTATCCGTTCATGGGCACGCCGATCATCCTGGTCTTCCGGAGCCGCGACGAGGACTAAGCGCGTGCTGCCTTCTGCCAGGCTCGTGCTCCTTGGCACCGTATGCGGCTAACCTATCTGGCCCAAACGCAGCCCGGCTTCGAGGTGATCGCCGCGCAGGAGATCGGCCAACGCCTCGACGGCGCCGTCGTGCAAGGCACGCGCGTTGTCGCCGATAAGAACGGCATGGTGCTCTTCGACTACGACGGCGACGCGGACGACCTCATGGATCTGCGCACGACAGAAGATCTCTTCGTCGTGGTTCTTAGGCAGGCCGATCTGCCTCCCACGCGCGAGGCTCTGCGTCTGCTTGAAACGGCCGCGGCGCGTGCCCGCACGTTCGAGCCCGCGGTGAATCTGGCGCGGCAGCTGCACCCAGGGCGGGGAGGCCAAGGGAAAGTACGCTTCCGGGTCGTCGCGCGTCAGGTGGCCCAAGCGGCCTACCGCCGTGTCGACGCGCAGCACGCCGTGGAGCGTGGTATCGCGGCGCGGGCCGATCGGCAATGGCGTTTGGAGGAAGAGGGCGCGCTGGAGTTCTGGCTGACGCTGCTTCCGCACGAGGCGCTGCTGGCGCTGCGTCTGAGCGACCAGCGCATGCGCCAGCGCGACTACAAGATCGAAAACATGCCGGCCTCGCTACGCCCCTCGGCCGCGGCGGCGCTAGTCTGGCTCACCCGGCCGAGGGCCGACGACGTCTTCCTCGACCCCATGTGCGGCGCCGGAACCTGTCTGATCGAGCGCGCGCAGGCCGGCCGCTATAGTCTGTTGCTCGGCGGAGATGTGCGCGAGGAGGCAGTGGCGGTCGCACGTCGCAATATCGGCCCGCGATACAAGCCGATTGAAGTGCGTCCCTGGGATGCCCGCCGGCTACCGCTCGACGCGTCGTCGATCAGCGCGGGCGTGGTAAACCTGCCCTTCGGCAGGCAGATCGGCTCGCACGCGGAGAACCGCACGCTCTACCCGGCGTTTCTCGACGAGATGGCGCGGGTGCTGAAAGTGGGGGCCGGCTTCGTCGCCTTGACCGGCGACACGCGGACCTTCGACGGCGCGCTCCAGCGCACGGGGCGGCTAGCGCGACGCGCGGTGTACCAGATACGAGTGCTCGGCCAAGCGGCGAAAGTCTATGTCGTCGAACGTATCTGAGGTCCGCCCGGAAGGTGGCCGGGCGGTCCTCCCCGGACCAAAAGAGCTCCTAGAAAGCCTGATCTTCGTCTCGGGCGAGCCTGTATCGCGCGCCGATCTGGCACGCGCGCTGGCCCTGGCCGAGACGGACGTCGCGCGGCTGGTCGAAGAGCTGGCCGCCGATTACCAGGGACGGGGCATCCGCCTCGAGCGGCACGGGGATCGCGTCCAGTTCGTCTCAGCTCCCGAGACAGCCGCGGCGGTCGAGCGCTTCCTGCACCTGGAAGCCGGGCCGGCGCGGCTGTCGAACGCCGCGCTGGAAACGCTGGCCGTGGTCGCCTACCGCCAGCCTGTCACGCGCCCCGGCATCGAGGTCATCCGCGGCGTCGACGTCTCAGGTCCGCTGCGTACGCTGCAGCAGCGCGGGCTGGTGGCCGAGGTCGGCCGGCTGCCCGCGGTCGGAAGGCCGCTGCTCTATGGCACGACGGACGAGTTCCTGCGGCAGTTTGGGCTGAGCAGCCTTGCCGATCTCCCTCCGCTGGAGTTTCCGGATACAGATGAAGCTGCCAGTGCCGAGACGAAGATGATCGGAGAGCCTCAGATGGCGGAAGCGCCGGCCAAAGAGTGAGTGGGAACCAAGGCGCTCTAGCGTTCAGGCGGCCGGCAGAATGGTGAGCGCCTCCGGCCGTAACCCGAGCTGCACGGGGTCTACAGCGGGGAGGCTGCCCGGCTCCACGTCGAGCTCTAGCTCGACGCCACTCGTATGCCGCAACACGATACGCTCGCTGCCGCCGCGAAATGCGCGGCGGATGACGGATCCATGCACAATGTTGGCCTGATCCAGGCGAGCTGGCTCGGCGGCCTCCGGCCGGATCAGGAGCAGGACGGGCACGCCCGGAGTGACATCCTCGCCACCGGGCACCTGAAACCGGCCAAGCGCCGTCTCCACTGTCGCAACCGGGCCGCCGTCTGCCGCCTCATTCCGTGCGCCGATCCGGCCTTCGACGAGGTTGTTGAGGCCGAGGAAGCGGGCTGCGAAGGGGCTGGCAGGCAGCAGGTAGACCTCGGCCGGGGTGCCGCTCTGTACGATCCGCCCTTCGTTCATCAGGGTGATCGTGTCCGCAACGGCAAACGCTTCGGCCTGGTCGTGCGTTACATAGACACTCGTCGTGCCAAGCCGCTTGATGATCTCACGCAGCTCCCCGGTCAGATGCTCGCGCAGCGTTCGATCCAGCGCGCCGAGCGGCTCGTCAAGGAGGAGCAGGCGCGGGCGGGGAGCCAAGGAGCGAGCGAGCGCGACGCGCTGGCGCTCGCCGCCGGAGAGCTCGAAGATCGTACGGTTGCGATACGCCCGGAGCCCTACCAGATCGAGCGTCTCGTCGACGCGCCGATCGATATCACCCCGGCGAAGGCCCTGCATGCGCGGACCGAACGCAACGTTTTGCGCTACCGTGCGGTGTGGGAAGAGCGCGAAATCCTGGAACATGAGCCCGAAGTCGCGCCTATGCACCGGCACCGCGTCGATCGCGCGCCCATCGAAGATGACGGTGCCGGTGTACTCATGCTCGAGCCCGGCGACGATGCGGAGCAGCGTCGACTTGCCGCAGCCGCTCGGGCCAAGTAGGGAAACGATCTGGCTTTCGGCAGCCGCGAATGTAACGTCGCGCAGGACAGGCGTATTGCCGAAAGACTTTGTGATCGAGCGCGCTTCGAGCAGCATCGACTGTTCCATCCTTGCCTAGATTTCTGAGCATGCCGACGGGCACCGGCAGGCAGCCAAGAGAGCCGGCCGCGAAGCAGGCTGGTATACTTCACGTGCTCCTGTTAGCCGGCATCCCGTGCCGGAGAAAGTATAGAACATGCGCTGGCATCTCCTATCGGTGCTCGTTTTGCTGGCTGCCCTGCTGATAACGCCGGTGCACGCAGGCGCGCTCGGCGTGAAAGAGGCGACGCCTCAGCCGCTCTGCTTTCCCGGCGTCCCCGGCATCGTCGACTGCGTAGAGCCGGCGTTTCGTGCCTACTGGGAGCGCAACGGCGGACTGCCGGTCTTCGGCTATCCGATCGGGCCGGCGGTCCCGGAGGAGACCGCCGATGGGTTACGCACCGTGTACCACTATCAGCGCAGCCGGCTCGAGCTCCACCCGGACGCGCCGGCCCCGTATACAGTTCAGCTTGGCCGTCTGGGCGCGGATCGCCTCGCACAGCTCGGCCGAGGCGCGACTCCTGCCGTCCAGCCCGCGGCAGGGTGCCGATTTTTTGCCGAGACGGGACACAACCTCTGCGGCTCGTTCCTCGCCTACTGGCGTGGGCACGGGCTGGACCTGGGGGATCCGGGTAAGTACAACCAGGAATGTTATGCAGCTTTCGATCCAATAATCCTTCGCACCGTTTCTTTCAGTGTCGTCCGGAAGTACTCAAGGAATGCCACTTCAAGGTTTTCAATCGTCATGAA
>JBBSGA010000161.1:0-13228 GCA_038254585.1 Chloroflexales bacterium
TACTTACAGCGCATCGCCTATCCTGGCTCGCTCGCTCTCACTGCTGACACGTTGCGGGCACTCCCTTTCGCACATCTCCAAGGGGTGCCGGTTGAAAACAACGAACCCTTACGGGAGAGGATGAGTTCTGGTTGCTGCTCCGGCAGCACTTTGGGATTGACCTCCGCGTGTGAGGGTTCGGGAGCGCGTCAGCTACAGCCCCTGTCGGACCTGCCACTCACCCACCCTGAAGGGCGGCAACGCCCAGTGAATCTCCACATGGAGCGCTGCTAGCAAACGGCATCCGTGCTGCCAATACAGGTGGGAGCCCGCGCGGTACGTCAAACATGAGGCAGTCTCCGCGATGGAGGACGTGACGATGACGAAACAGCAAAGCGATGCGTCGATTTCGGCGGATGGCCGTGCCATCACACCGTCCGCAGCGCATCATCAGCGTGCGACATCCGACGGACGGACTGGCCCGCTGGTCCTTGCGCTGGATTCGGCCACAGCGACGCTGGAGGTGGCCGGCGGCAACGGGGCCTCGCTCGCGCGGATGGCCGCGGCCGGGTTGCCCGTGCCCGACGGTTTTCATGTCACTACCGCCGCCTATCGCCGTTTTGTGGCGGCCAACGACCTGCAGCCGGCGATCCTCGTCGCCGTGGCCGGCGCCAGCCCCGACGACCCCGCCACATTGGAGCGCGCCGCGTCCGACATCCGCGCGCGCTTCGAGCACGGCACCATCCCTGAACCGATGGTCACCGCGATCCGGCAGGCATACGCCGGCCTGGGCCCGGACGAGGTGGCGGTCGCCGTGCGATCGTCGGCGACGGCCGAGGATCTGCCGGAGGCCAGCTTTGCCGGCCAGCAGGGCACCTACTTGAACGTGGTCGGCCAGGAAGCCCTCCTGGACGCCGTGCGCCGCTGCTGGGCATCGCTCTGGACGGCGCGCGCCATCCACTACCGCCACCAGATCGGTCTCAGCCAGCCGGCGATCAGCATGGCCGTCGTCGTCCAGGCGATGGTGCCGGCCGACGTTTCCGGTGTGCTTTTCACCGCCAACCCCAGCACCGGCGACCGGACCGAGCTGCTGGTGAACGCGAGCTTCGGGCTGGGCGAAGCGATCGTCTCCGGTGCGGTCACCCCCGATACCTACGTGCTGGATAAGGCGACGCTCGTACGGAAACAGGCCGACGTCGGCGCGAAGGAGGTAATGGTCGTGCCGCACGACGGCGGTGGCACGGCGCAGGTGGACGTTCCCCGCGCGCGCCGGGGCGAACTGGCACTCCGAGACGACCTGCTGCATGAACTGGCTGCGCTCGGCCTGCGGGCGGAAGCGCACTTCGGCGGTGTCCCGCAAGATATCGAATGGGCGGTCGCCGGCGGACGCTGCTGGCTCGTCCAGGCACGGCCGATCACGAAATTGCCGCCGCCACCACCCAGCGGGTACCCGGACGTGAGCTGGGAGCCGCCCACGCCCGGCTCGGCCTGGGTGCGCCGCCAGGTCGTCGAGAACTTGCCCGAACCGCTCTCGCCACTCTTCGACGAGTTGTATGTGCGGCAGGGGCTCGAACGCTCACTGGACGCGGTCATGCCGTTCTTCCGGATACCCTGGTTCCGCATCGAGGAGATCGCTGACCGGCCCTTCTTCACCACGATCAATGGCTACGCCTACCAGCGCGCCAACTTCAAGCTGCGCTGGAAGACCGTCCCGCTGGTTGTTCGCGCCACGGTCGCCGGCTGGCGGGTCATGTTCACCGCGGCGGTCGCGTACTGGCGCGACCAGGCGCTGCCGGCGTATCTCGCGGTGATCGATCGGTGGAAGCGGCTCGACCCGGCGGATGTGCCGGACGAGCGGCTCCTGGCAGGCATACAGGAGCTGGCCTGGGCCGACGCCGCCTACTGGTACGCCTGCGCGGTCGTGATGGCCGACGCGAAGATGACCGACGCGTTACTCGACCGCTTCCTGGCGATCGTGGCGCCGCGCCGAGGCCTGACCAGCGGGCTCTTTCTGCGGGGCTTTCCCTCCAAGACGCTGGACGCCGAGGCGGAGCTGGAGACGCTGGCCGAGCGGATCAGGACCGACAACGTGTTACGTGTCCTGGTCGCCGCTACGCCGGCCGATCGCCTGCCCGCGGTCCTCACTGGCACGACCGGCGGTCGCGCCCTCCTCACTGGCTTCCAACATTACCTGGATCGCTATGGCCACCAGATCTACAACCTCGACTTTGTCGTGCCGACCCAGACCGATGATCCGCTGCCGGTGCTGCTGAGCCTCAAGGCTATGGCGCGACGCCCCGCCCACGACGTGCGGACGCAGCAGGCTGAGCTGGCGCGGGAGCGCGACGCCCGCGTGGACGAGACCGCGCGGGCGTTCGACCCCCTGCGCCGCCGCCTGTTCCATCTCTTCCTCGGCTGGGCGCAGCGCTACGGCCCGCACCGCGAACAGGCGCTCTTTTATATGGGCGCCGCGTGGCCAACTCTGCGCCGGCTGGCACTGGAGCTCGGCCGGCGGCTGGCTCAGGCCGGAGTGTTGGCCACGCCTGAGGAGATCTTCTTCCTGGAGACCGTCGAGCTAGAGACCGGGATCGCGGCGCGAGCGGCTGGTGAGGCGTGGCCCGGCCTGGCCCAACTGGCGCGGGAGCGCCGTGAGCTACGCGAAGTGTGGAAGCGGCTCCACCCGCCCGCGGCCGTCCCACCCACCTATCGGATGAAGATCGGGCCGCTCGACCTGTCGGCCTGGGAGACGCAGCGGCGGAACGCGGACGGCGGAGCAGCGCTGCGCGGGTCTGCCGTCAGCCCCGGGCGGGTGACCGCCGCGGCCAGCGTCGTCCGGTCGCCGGCCGATTTCGGCACGATGGAGCCGGGGACGATCCTGGTCTGCCCGACGACCACGCCGGCCTGGACGCCGCTCTTCTCCCAGGCACGCGCGCTGGTCACCGACGTCGGCGGCATCTTGGCCCACGGATCGATTATCGCCCGTGAGTACTGCATCCCGGCCGTGATGGGCACCGGCAACGCAACCCAGCGGATCGCGCAGGGACAGGTCATCACCGTGGACGGCAACCGCGGGGTGGTGGAGCTGGGTGAGGTGCTGCACGAAGCCGCGGATTCCACCCAGCAGCGGCGTGGTGGGCGCCTGGCGATGGCACTGGTGGCGGTGACCGGGCTCCTCATCGTGGTACGGTGGTGGCGCCGTGGCCACCTGTATCGTCGCCGCCGGCCATGAGCTCCCCCCGAGGATTTCACATCCATACATCTGCAAGCGGCCGGTCTATGCGAGGCGGTAGGCACGACATGTGTATGCATGAAACCTTAAGGCGTATCATGGATCGCATGGATCTCTCGCTAGCTGTACCACGCGACCGGCCCCGCTTCAACGCTGCGAGCTGGACCGTGCTGGGTGTGGCCCTGCTCGTCCTGGCGCTGGGTGGGACACTGGTCTGGCTGCGCGTGACGCTGCCCTCCGACGGGGCGCGCATGAAGATCGAAGAGTGGCCCTGGCGCGCCAACGGCTTCGTCGTCGCGCCGATCGATCCGCGGCCTGGTGGACTGCGGCCGGGCGACCTGGTGGTGGCGGTCGCCGGGCAGAGCCTGGAGTCGTGGGCGCAGGCGCTCCTCGTGCCGAGTACGTCCCATCCGCGCTGGCGCAGCGGCCAGACGCTCGGATACACAGTCGTGCGCGACGGCGCACCCTGGATGTGCCGATTACGCTCCGCCCCTACCCGCTCGGCGCGCTCCTCGCGCAGCTCTGGGGTCCGATCATCGTCCTGCTGGTCTTTCTGCTCGTCGCCACCTTCATCTTCATCAACCGGCCGGCCGATCATGGCGCCCGGACCTTGCTGCTGGGCGTGGCGGGGATTGTCAGCGTCAACCTCTGGTCGCTGAGCCCCCAGGTGAGCGATCTGGTGGGTAGCACCGGGTTCTGGCTCGCACGAGTCACCGTCCTGGGGGCATCCATGACCCTCTGGAGCGCTGGGCTGCGCTTCTGGCTCGGCTTTCCACGGCCTCAGGTCAGGATCGCGCGCTACCGCCGGCTGTCGTCCCTCCTGTACCTAGCCCCCCCGGCGATCTACGCCGGCGCCGTGCTCTGGCCCGGCGCGGCCGGGACGCTGGATCGGGTCGGCCGCCTGGACAGGGCCATGTTCGTCTTCGGGATCACCTACCTGGTGTCGACGCTGATCGCCGCGATTGCAAGCTACCATGCGCTGCCTGACGCCGCCCTCCGCCAGCGCGTGCGCTGGATTGCGCTGGTGACGCTGGTAGTCGGCGGGGTTATCGCCGTGGTTGGGCCGCTCTGGGTCGTGGCGCTGGGCCACCCGCTGATCGACCGGAACCTATTGTCGCTCTTTTTCCTGCCGATCCCGTTCTCCTTCGCCGTCGCGATTCTGCGCTACCGGCTCTTCGACATCCACATCATCGTCAATCCCACGCTCGTCTGTGGGACATTGACGGCGATTGTTGTCACATTGTACGTGCTGGTGGTCGGCGCACTCAGCGTGCTGGCGCAGGCGCAGGGGAACCTCATGATCTCGCTGCTCGCCGCCGGCCTGGTCGCCGTCCTCTTCCAGCCGCTCCGCGACCGCCTCCAGCGTGGCGTCAACCGTCTGCTGTACGGCGAGCGCGATGACCCGTATGCGATCATTGCGCGCCTCGGCCAGCGTCTCGAAGCGACGCTGGCTCCCGATGCCGTGCTACCCACGATCGTCGAGACCATCAAAGATGCGCTCAAGCTGCCTTACGTGGCGATCCAGCTGCCGAGCGATGACGGCAGCGCCAGCGTCACGGCCGCTGGGGTCCCCGCAGCGCACACGCTGGCCGTGCCGCTCGTCTATCAGCATGAGCGGGTTGGCCAGCTGCTGCTCGCACCACGCGCCCTGAGCGAGCCCTTCCGCGCCGCCGACGAGCGCCTCTTCGCGGACCTGGCCTGGCAGGCCGGCAGCGCGGTCCACGCCGTGCGCCTCCATACCCACGCCCTACGCCTCGCCGCCGACCTGCAGCGCTCGCGCGAACAGCTCGTCACGGCGCGGGAAGAGGAGCGCCGGCGTATCCGCCGCGACCTCCACGATGGACTGGGGCCGGCGCTGGCCAGCCTCACCCTCCAGATCGATGCCACCCACGACGAGCTGGAGGTGGACGTTGCCGCCGCCGCGGCGATGCTGGTCGATCTCAAGGCCGACGTCCAGGCCGCCATTACGGATATTCGCCGCCTGGTCTATGGGCTGCGCCCGCCGGCGCTCGACGAGCTGGGACTGATCGGCGCGCTCCGCACCCAGCTCGCCTACTATAGCGGGCCGGTGCTGCGCGTCACGCTCGATGCCGCGGTTGACCTCCCGCCGCTGCCCGCGGCGGTTGAGGTGGCCATCTACCGCATCGTGCTGGAGGCGCTGACGAACGTGGTGCGGCATGCCGAGGCACAGACCTGCCAGATTCGCCTGGCCGTGCGCGATCGCCTGGAGCTGGAGATCCGTGACGACGGACGCGGGCTGCCGGAGCACTACCAGCCCGGTGTTGGCATGCACGCGATCCATGAACGGGCTGCCGAATTGGGAGGCAGCTGCGTGGTGGAGTCGGGTCCGGGCATGGGCACCCGCGTCCGCGCATCACTCCCTGTGACGTGAGATCGACCACCCACGAAAGGAGGCCCTCGTGGACTGCATCCGCATCCTAGCGGCCGACGACCATCCGCAATTTCGTGCGGGCATCCGCGCGATGCTGCGGCATGAGGCGGAGTTGGAGGTGGTGGGCGAGGTGGCGACCGGCGCGGAAGCGATCAGCGCGGCCGAAACCCTCCAGCCCGACGTCATTCTCATGGATCTGCACATGCCAGGCGTGAATGGGATCGAAGCGACACGGCGCATTCTGGAGACGAGTCCGCATATCCGCATCCTCGTGCTCACCATGTTTGAGGACGACGATTCGGTCTTCGCCGCGTTGCGGGTGGGGGCACGGGGGTATGTGCTCAAGGGTGCGGACAAAGCCGAGATCATACGGGCGATTCGAGCGGTGGAGCGCGGGGAGGCGATCTTTGGTCCAGCGATTGCGCAGCGCCTGATGCACTACTTCGCGGCGCCGCGCCCGCTGCCGGCGGTGACTGCCTTCCCGGACCTGACCGACCGTGAGCGCGAGATTTTGACGTTGATCGCGCAGGGCTGGAGCAATACGGAGATCGCCGCCCGCCTTGTCGTGAGCTTGAAAACGGTGCGGAACTACGTCTCCAACATCTTCAGTAAGCTGCAGGTAGCTGACCGGACCGAGGCGATCCTGCGCGCACGGAACGCGGGGTTGGGCCAGAGTGACGCCATGGGGAGCACCACCGGGTGATATGCCCAGGCAACGGGCCACCCGGGGGTGAGCCATCCGAAGAACCACGATAACCGAACGATCAACGAGAAACGAGCGTTTGCCGGATAATGATTAAGCGATGCGGTGAAATGTCAAGTGGCAGTTTGCGCGAATTTGGACCATTTTGGTAAGCACGCATAAGCGCTGGGTCAAGCTGCCACGAACGGTAACACCTCACGTTGTTGCCAGCAGCGCTCCCAGCCACCATTGAGCATCAGTGTTCGGAGCGCGGCTAACGCATCACTCGTTGACTCGCTCCATTGCATGCCGCGATTCTTCTGCCGCCGGGCGACGATCAAATCATTGGCCTTCTCGACGTGCCCACTGCCGATATAGTGTTGCTCGATCCGCCGCTGGCGGTAGTTCGGGATCCACGGCGCGCGGGTACGGAGATAGCCAATCAACTCATCCAGCTTCGCTTCGTTTTTGGTCTCGGACCGCTGGGCTTCGAGCACGGCAATCGCCGCCGGAACATCGCCCCGCCATAGGCGGCGGTAGAGCCGGTGGAGCAACTGGGCTTTGGTGGTCTTGCTACGACAGATCCGGCTGCTCAGTTCGAGGCAGCGCTGCCGCAGATGGTGCCAGTCGAGTAGCATGCTTTTCCGCGGGATCTGGCGCAGCGTCTCGGTGAAGAAGCTGCGGATCCACCGCGCCCCGTCGGCGATCAGGAGCAGCGAGCTGAGTGGGCCAAGCGCGAGCTGCACCACGACCCACAACTGCTGGACAAAGGTGTCACCGACACCGCTGAGGTAGCGAGAACCGGCGGCAGTGACGATGCGCGCGGTCCGGAGCTTCAGAAAGCGGCTAGCCTCTGGTTTACGCGTGAGTACTTCATCCATGGTCAGCAAGACCTGGTTGGCTTCCACCTCCGGCCCCAGCTGCCGCAACTCTTCCACCGGCCGAGTCGCCTCTGCCCGGCGTGTCGCCAGCACCCGGTCCCAGTCCGCCCAGGAGACACCCGCCGGCGGGTGTGTCTGCTCCGCCGCCAGCGCGGACTCGACCGCTGCATTCAATGCCACGGGCCAGCTAGCGCGACGTCGCGGCTGGTCGTGCGGCATGAGGTGCAGCTCCGACGGCGCGAAGTCATCCTGCGTTAGCAACCTGACCACTTCGGCTTGTTGCGCTTGGCGAATAACGTGTCCATGACTGCGGACGAGACTCCGCAGCGTGGTCTCCCCGAGGATGTGAGGCTCCTGGGTCTGCCAGCCGAGCAGGCGGGCGACGGAGCCAAAGGGCAACTCCTGGGGCAGCAGACACGCCCATTCTTGCAGGCCGCGGGTGATAATGATGCCGTTGTGCGCTGGCAGCACAGCGTTGCCCGGCATCCGGTGCGCCCGAGTGTCGGCATGGCAGCAGACCTGGCGTTGCAGCGCGAGGGTCCCAAAGCGGCTCGCCACCGTAATGGGCTCGTGGCCGTCGGCCGTGACCTGCTC
The DNA here is from genome assembly GCA_038254585.1 of Chloroflexales bacterium. Classification (GTDB taxonomy): domain Bacteria; phylum Chloroflexota; class Chloroflexia; order Chloroflexales; family Kallotenuaceae; genus JBBSGA01. Next base: position 7,758 of record JBBSGA010000161.1, read on the forward strand.
AGTGGGAAAACGCTGCCGGTAGAGTTGGGTCTGCCGGGCGTCGATCACGTCCCATTGGGCCTGGAACAGGCGTCGGAGGATGGCATTGCCAGTTTCGTGGGTGATGGTCTCGAGGTCATCGAGCGTGGTTTCGGGCTGCACGGTGCTGACATCTGTCGGTGGGAGATCGAAACAGGCGAGTTCCGTCATCTCATCCGGCGCGTCCTCCTCAACACTACAGATCAACACCCGAATCCGGCGCATAGCTTCCTCCTCATGTCGTCCAGTTCGTGCATGCTACTACACCGACACGGGAGTGTCGTGCCCAAGGACGTTTGGTGAGCCATGAACTTAACCCGGCACTTATGCGTGCTAACCATTGATGGCATCACGATCCAGGGGCTGAGCACGCACAGCGACAACGTGGGGCTCAACCTGGATAGCTCTGAACCCCTCGTGGGCGGCGCCAACTACACCGGGAGTTTCAGCAACCTCGTGATCCGCGAGGTGGCCACCGGCGTGAAACTCAACCCCCTCTGCAACGGCCACACCTTCTCCAACCTTTTCTTCTATGCCCTGAAACGCTACAGCTACTGGTCGGTCAAGACCTCGGAAAATACATTCTATGGCGGGTTCACGCACCTCTCGCACGGGGTCACCGTCATCAAGCTGGAGGGCTGCGGGTATAATCTCTTCTACGGGGTGCAAGCGGAGCCGGGGAGTGACCCGGCGGGGCCTGCGGCGCACTACATTGATGTTGATCAGAGTTGCAAAGCCTGCCAGATTCTGGGCCACGACAATTGCAGGGGCGGACCGCTGAACCAGAGTGAGAGCCTCACCTACCTTAGCCACGGCTACCTGAATGTGGTCAACCTGGAGGCCACGAAACATGAGGCCCGCCTGTTTCGTGATCTGCCGTACAGACCGGTGCCCCTCCTGGGCGAGGCACAGCCGAATAGCACGGCTACGACCGTTGAGCAACTCCAGGCTGATTTCAACGCCCTGCTCAGCAAACTGAGGGCTTCGGGGGCGATTAAACCATGAATCGAGCGCGGATCCGGGCCTTCGATCGGGCGTAACGTCGATGCCACCCGGTCGGTGAATGAGGAGAGCGTCCATCCCAGTTAGGAGGCCGACGAAGGGCGACGACTGGACAGAATCGACCACCGACACATGCTCGGTCGCCTTGCTTCCGCTGGCGGTCGGGCTCTGCGTGGTCTGAGTGTCGACGAGTACGGGCGCAGATTCGTACTGGTCATCGTCTCAGTGGCGATCGCCGCGACGAACCAATCGTGAGCTACCTGTGACTAATTGCCGCAATGACGAAGAAAACGGTTGGACAGCTGAGGCGTATAATTATGCGGGCTCCTTCATCATCCGTTCGCGACATCCGATCTGTTTCTTGACATAACACTACATTGTGCCGTGCACATGCCTGGGTTGGATCGTTGTGCTACCGTTGAATGCTGGAAAGAGCCCGCACAGGCGTCAACAGCGAGTGCTTCAGCTTATCCGAACTTTACCTTTTCATAGGCATCTGGGCCTTTCCTAAGCGGGCATCTGCTCATTGACGAGTGTTTCGAAGCGGAAGAGCTTCTTCGCCCGATCGGACAAGCTGGCGTAGGTTTGTTGCGTGATGCCAAAGGGCCCCTGCGGATACGATGCACCACCATCCCACCAGCCTCTGCCGTAAATGAGGGCCATGTTTGGCCTGATCTCATTGGAGACGTTCGGCGTGCCGCGATGCCACATCCTGATATCACGAATGATCAGCGACCCCTTCGGGGTGAGCATCTTCACCGGATCGAGGCTTTTGGCAGCCTGCTGGACAAGATTGCCGGTATACACCTTCTCCGGGGTCAGGTGCGTGTTGGGCCATGCCTCGAGCGGTCCATTCTGCTCGGTGACCGTGATGAGAGGGTAGTTCACCACCAATCCTGTGATCGGCAAGACCAGGTCAGAGTCGGGATAGAACGGGGCATAATCGCCATGCACGGTCTGGTAGTCCGAGCCCGGCATCGGAGCGTCCACCGAGAGGTAAAACATGCGGCAATCGTCGCCAAGAATGCGGTCGATGATCGGCATGGCAAATGGATTAGTGATGATCTGGGGATCTGTATATGGAGCTCGGAAGGGCAGGTCCATCCGGATGCGGTTCTTGCGGAAAGCAGAGGTGTTGACTTCGGTATTCTCTGCATCCGTCTTCAGCATCTCATCGATGAGATGCTGCCAATCTGTGTTCAGGTGGTCGACCAGGCCGGCCGGCAGCGCATTCTCCAGCACGACAAAGCCATTGAGCTTGACCTGATTGATCGCCTGTTCCAACGTATCAGGAGCCAGCTGTCCGCTGGCGCGTTCCTCCTGGCTCAGCGTCATGAATCCCATGTGCGTTCATCTCCTTGTGACGTGTTGCTGCGCATCGTTGATGCTCTCGATGGTCGATTGTTGCTCTCCGGGATCTCCGCTCGGTCTCCGATTTCGTATCCTCTAGGTTGTATGCCTCCTCTGTAGGCGTAGACCGTCGTCCTGCCGGACGGCCTGTCTACGGTTCACTGCATCAGGGAGTGCAGATGCTCCAACGCCTTACGCGCGCGCCTTCATGGTGACGCCTGCTCCTTCGGTGTCCGTGAGCAGGACCCAGTCGGTGCACACAGCGCCGTCGAAGCCGTAGCGCCGCGTAAGAGGCCCGTGATCACCTCCCGGTTGAAGCCGAACCCGACCTCCTCGTATGGGGTGCCGCTCGGCACCCCATAGCAGGGGCATGATTTGCGCGGTGCCAGCCTCAAAGGCGGCTTCAAATGGGATCAGGTGGTACTCAAACTTGCCACCCGGGTACACCTGCTCCTTTCCATAGCGGAAATGGGGGTTCTCACCATCTTTCTGGGGACCGCCGCCAGGGAAGTGCTTGGTCATGCAGGCCACGCTCTGCGGTCCGAGTTCCGCACCCTGGAAGCCATGAATGTAAGCAGCCGTCATCCGGGCCGAAAGGTGAGCATCCTCGCCGAAGGTTCCGCTGATGCGTCCCCAGCGTGGCTCGGTGGCGAGGTCAGCCATGGGATGCTCGGCCGTCCGGATGCCCAATGCCACGTATTCCTGGCGGGCGATGTTCCCGAACTCCACCCCCAACGCCTCGTCACCGATTGCCGCCAGCCCAAGTGGCTCGGGCCACTGCGAGAATCCCTCCCCGGTCAAGCTCGTGGCTGGGTTACCGGAGTAGCCGTGTCGTGGGTCGGAAGCGATGGTGACCGGACTGCCTAACCGCGTTGCTTCAGCCAGCTCCTGCAGCCGGTTGTACCACTGAGCCATGGCGCGCGGCTCGATGACTCGAAACAGATTGAGATGGTCCATCAGCTTCATGAGAACCAGTTCCGAGGTGGAGACCGGGCCATGCCTCCCTTGACCCTCGAACAGGGTGCCGTCCTCGTTGATAGGGAGGAAGTTATGGAACAACATGCCCGCCTTCTCCTCCAGCGTCGTCTGAGCGAGCAGGTCGTCCACGCACTCCTCGATCGGGCGGCGTGGATCCTCATACGGGTCCATGCTCCCGTTCTTGTTGAGATCGCGGAACTGGACACCATCCTCGGTTTGCAGTATTCGGCGATTCATGAGGGCTGCTCGTCATAGAGCCGGAGCATGCTGCGCCGGTGCGCCCTTTGCCTGGCTCGTGGTGCATACTACGCTGCACCTACCTGTTGTGAAAATCCCGTTCTTCCAGTCGTTAGGCAGCAATAGGCATGGCCGGTTCCAAGTTGACTTTGAAGCCCAGGTGCTCGATCCGGCGCTGCATGCGCTCCGCCAGCTTCCGTTTGGCCGGCTCGCTCTGCGGCGTCGTGCCGATCTCCCGGTAAGGTTCGCGGTGCTTCAGCATGGGGTAGATCGCCACCAACAGCCGATGCGCCACCGCCATAATCGCTTTCTGCTTTCCCCGCCGCACCGCCAGCCGCCGATACACCGCCGCCAGCTGCGCCTCTTTGACCTTCACCGCCGCCCATGCCGCTTGGATCAAGGCGCTCCGCAGCCATCGGCTCCCTTTGCCGGTCGTGCCACTGTATCGCTTGCCGCCACGCTCATGATTGCCGGGCGACACCTTCGCCCAACTCGACAGATGCGCCGCACTCGGAAAACGGTCCATGTCGGTCCCGACCTCCGCGCTAAGCATCTCGGCGACCCGCCGCCCGATCCCGGGTGCCGTGTCCAGCACTTCCACCGCTTCGGCCCAGGCCATCGCAGCCGCTGGCGTGGCGGTCGGCACCAGACTCCCGTCCGTGTCTGGCTCCCCCGCCGGCGGAACTGGGGGTGGTGTCGAGACAGCGATCACCGCCGCGATCTGCCGATCAAAATCTGCGATCTGCTCCTCAAGAAAATCAATGTGTCCCAAATGCTTGGCGAGCATGCAGCGATGATGGTCGCGCCCATGCCCGTCCAGTGCCCGTTCGAGGTCGGCCTGCTTCGCCCGCAGCCGTCCCCGGCCCAACGCCGCCAGGAGCCCCTGGTCCGTCTCGCCCCCAATGATTGCGGCCACCATCGCCCGCGCGGAGACGCCCATGATGTCACTCACGACCACGCTGCGCTTGAGATTGGCCCACTCGAGCACCTGCTGGAGTTGATTGACCACGCGGGCGCGGTCCTGGACCAAGTTGGTGCGCTGGCGCGTCAGGTCGCGCAGGTCGCGTTGCGGCAATGGCGGGATGAAGCTGCCTTTGAGCAAGCCGTGGCGCAGCAAATCAGCGATCCATTCCGCGTCCTTCACGTCCGTCTTGCGGCCGGGAACCGTCTTGATATGCTGGGCATTGACCACCAAAACGGTGAAACTGGCTTCCAGCAGGTTATCGACTGGCTTCCACAACTCGCCTGTGCTTTCCATCGCGCCATGCGTGACCCCTTTGCTGGTCAGCCAATCAGCCAGGGCAAGCAGGTCCTGGGGCATGCTGCTAAAGGTGCGTGTCTCCTTCACGGGCTTGGCCTTGGGGCCAGGGATGAAGACACACGCCACGACGGTTTTCTTGTGGATGTCCAGGCCTGCGGCGGGCGTATAGGTAATCTCCATTTCACCCTCCACACTCGGGGTGGACTGGCAGGATGCTATCAGTTCAAGAGACTGTTGTGCGTGCTTCCCGGACGGTGCCGGGTACCACAAGGCGCTGTGCCGTTGAGCATCCCGATCAATCTTATTTACAGGTTCGCAACACCAAGGAACGACCGACCTTGATACCAGCCACCTGCGGTTACGGTACCAGATTTTCATCAAGCGTTGTGGGTCGCTACCCATGGGTATCTAATATGAAAATCCCGTCTTCCAGGTTATCAGCTTGCCACCGGTACTGCGGGTTCGAGTTTGACCGTGTATCCCAATTTCTCGATCCGCCGTTGCAGTCGGTCCGCGAGCTTCCGTTTCGCCGGTTCGCTCGGCGGCACGGTACCAATCTCACGATACGGTTCCCGCTTTTTGAGCAGATGAGAGACGGCGACCAACAGCCGATGCGCCACCGCGA
>JBBSGA010000162.1:0-13140 GCA_038254585.1 Chloroflexales bacterium
GCCGCCTCGCCGATCGCGTGGCCGGAGGTCGCACACGCCGATACCGGCGCGAAGTTTGGCCCTTTCGCGCCCGTGCGGATCGAGACCATGCCCGCCGACATGTCGGGGATCATCATCGGTACCAGAAACGGGCTGACCCGGCCAGGGCCGCGCGAGAAGAGGGTAGCGAAGCCGTCGCCGAGCGACTCGATGCCTCCGATACCGCTGCCGATTATGACGCCGACGCGCTCGCCGTTCTCGGGTGTAATGCGGAGCTCAGAGGCGCGCAGCGCTTCGTCAGCCGCGGCGAGAGCGAGCTGGATAACCCGGTCGGTGCGCCGGGCCTCTTTACGATCCAGCACGGTGAAAGGATCGAAATGCTTGACCTCGCCGGCGAACTTCGTCTCGACGGCCTCAGGATCGAACCGGGTGATTGGGCCGATTCCGCTACGGGCCTCTTTGATGCCCTGCCACAGCCCGGGCACGTCGAGGCCGAGCGGTGAAAGAGCTCCCATGCCGGTCACGACGACTCGTGGAGTCTTAGGCATAGCCATCTCCTGATCAGTAGTCAGTAGCCAGATGTCAGGAGTCAGTTAGATCCCCGGACGCCGCTCCTGACTCCTGACATCTGACTACTGATCAGCACGCGGCCCGCATTATAGCAGTATGTCCGCTATGATCGAGGACCAGGCTAGCCCTCATTTCTAAGATCCGATCGACGGGTCAACATATGCCGTACACGTCGAAGCAAGTCGAGACGCTCCTCGACAAGTGGCCTAATATCCTCGTCAGCATTCGCCGCAAGCCGGCCGAGCACGGCATCGGCAGCGTCGGTATACAGCGCATCGTGCTCGACCAACACGACCTCAAGCTCCGCGGCGCTGTCGACTTCAAGGAGTGCCTGTACGGCATCGTAGACCGGGCGCTCGGCCTCGTACTGCGCGCGCATGGAACGTAGGGCTTCGCGTCGCTCGTCGATCCCATCGGCAAGACGCTGCTTGCCCACGGCCCGCGCATGCGCGGCCCACGCCGCCAGCTCCGCATCGCTCTCGAGCTCGAGCAGCTGGGGGTATTGGTCGACGGTCTCGGCGAGCGTCGCGCCAGTGTGGCTGCGGAGCAGGGCGAATGCGATCGCATCGAGCGGATCTTCGGCGATCGGCGCTCCGGACTCGCCAGGTTCGTTCGGCACACCCGGCGCGCGGATCAAGTGGGACACCGGCATCTCACGGACGTCATTCAGAATGTCGGCGGCTTGGCTGAAACCTCGGCCGGCCTCATTCTCGCCTGCTTTGAATGCCTCGAAGGCCAGCTCGCGCAAGACTGTGACAGTCTGCGGCTCGACAAAGATCGGGTAGCGCTGGAGGACCCGCGCGATCTCATCCGGTCCCTCGGCCGCGAGCAGTGCCTGGATCGCCATTACCAGCGGAGGCGGCGCCGCGTCGGCGTCCGCGGTCGATCGACCTGCCAGGCCCTCGGCGCGGATGATCGAGGCAACCCCGGAGAGGTCGGCTTCCGCCTGAAGCTCACCGAGGTAGGGAGCGCGCTGCACCTCAGGCAGGCCGTCGATCAAGGTCCACAGCAGGGCCTCAGCGGCCTCACGCCATTCCGCTTCGGGCATTCCGGGAGGCACGGCAAGCAACACGCGTCGCGCGCGGCCGTCATGGTATAAGAGCGGAGCCGGCGCCTCGCCGTGCTGACCACACGCCGGACAGCGGACCGCATGCAGGCTCCCGTCGAGGATACGAGCGACGAGATCAGGACGCTCCTGCCCATCCACGACGAGCCATGCCTCTGCCTCAAATGGGGTGCCGCAGCGCGGACAGTTAAGCTGGAGCGTGTCGGCAAAGGAGATCGGCATCTGCTACCGGCGAGGGAGCGACTGGAGGTTGTGGACAAATGCCAGCGCCTCGGCCTCATGTGCAGCCTCGGCCCGTGCTACGAGGCGGTCGACCAGGTCGTCCAGGAGCGCCTGGCGCGGGGCGGAGAGGGCGATCCGGGCGGCGTAGACTTCCTGCGGATCGATCGCGTCAAGCATGAGCTTGAGCTCCGGCAAAACGCTTGCTTCAGCATCGGTGAGGGGCGCAAGATCATCGAGCAAGGCGGCAAGCGCCCGGCGCCGGACCAGGAGGATCGAACGCATCCGCCCGAGGAGCGCCTGCGCTTCGCGGGCCCGTCGCTGGAGCTCGCGATCCCGGACCCGGCGCGCGCCGGCGAGAATCTCGGCGAGAGCATGGTCCGCCCGCTCATTAAGCAGCAGCCGGCGATGCTCGGCGATGATGCGCTGGAAATCGGTCTGGCCCTGTGTATTCAGCAGCTCCTGGAGCGCGGCTGCGAGCAGCCGATCCTCGATTGCCGTATCGTCTGCCAACACCTGCTGGACAAGGGCAGCACGGAGGCCATCCACTTCGGGAACAAGCTCGACCGCACTCAGATAAGGCCGGCGCTCCTCGCCCGGTATCGCGGCGACGAGCGCTTGCAGCAGCTCGCCGACCAACGCGCGCGCGGCATCCTCGCCCTGCACCGATAGAGGGAGCGCACATATTACCTGTTCGTGCGCGGGATCATGGAAAAGCACAGGATGATTGATACCTCCCTCGGCCCCACAATGCGGGCAGGCCGCGACGTTGAGCTTGCCGTCCAGGAGTATGTGCACAAGGTCGGGACGCTCGGCACGGTCGACGACGAGCCAGACCTCAGTCTGAAAAGCCCCTCCACACGTGGGGCAGCACAGGTCGGCCAGCTCTCGGCGGGATCGAGACATATGCTCTCAGCCATCGAGGCACGTTAAGAAGATGCACATCCGCCCTCTTCGCAGCGCCGCCCTCTATTGTACCAGTCCATCCGAACACTCCGACCGCAACTCGAAGCGGCCGGGCGGTACCGGGCGCATTGAGCGCTTAGCTCGGGCTCGGCTGCCGCCTGACGCTGATCACAAAGTAGTTAAAAGGCAGCTCATTGCCCGCCGCGGCGTCGACGACACGACCTTCTGCCTTCCGCCAGCGATAGTCAGACCACTTCAGCTGGCCCGCAGCGGCCTGAGCGATGACGTAGGAGCCTTCGCGCAGCTTGCCACTACTGGTTTCGCCGCTCACCTGGAGGCCAAGCAGCGGCTTGAAGGTCAGCGCGTCGCGGCTGGCGCTGAGAAAATGCTTGGCCACGCCGGTTACGAGGCTCGAAAGCATGCCCGTTAGCGGGTTCGTAATCGCCAGCAGCTGAAGCCCCTTACCGAACGGATCGCCGGCCAAGACCTGCAGGAGGGCATCGTCCCCGCCACTGCTGGTGTTGATACAGCTGATCCACATGTAGAGCCCATCGGCAATGCGCAAGTCGCGAAAGACGGGCATACCACTCAGCCCTGCTGCCTGGCGGTCCTCCACCGGAAATGCGTAGCCGAAGGTGACATCCTGCTTGATCGGCGCTCCGGTCTGTCCATCGAATTTGGCAAGGCATCCGACAGTAAAGGTACACAGGACGTGGTGGGTTCCGATTCCAGGATACTCCTGCACGTAGAAGCGGTCGAGGCTGATCGTCAGCGGAGCACCCGTCAGGCTCGCGTCGCCGGTCGTATCAGTCGCGTGAACGATCGCAAGATCGTCGCCCGCCGGAGTGGGCGAAAGGTAGCCGACCACGGCTTCTTGGGTGGAATATGAGCGCATCGCGAAGGGGTTAAGGTTGAGGCCGCGCACGCGCTGCGGGGGCTCTGGAGCGGCGGGAGCCGGAGGGGGCGTTTCACGCCGCCGCAGCAGCTCACTTTGCTCCGCGGGGGGGAGCTCGGCCAGGACCGGCACATCGCTGAATGGATCGGCCGGCACCATTGCGCTTCCGGGAGCGCCGGAGAGTGCTTCAGACACAGGACACCTCCAGGGAAATCTCATGGCCTCAGGGCTGGTTGGGCTAGTATAGCATAGGCGCAGAGCACGCAGCCCGGGCCGTGTGGCACCGACGACGGCATGGGCGGTCTGAGTTTTGCTACAATAGGAGGGCAACATTTGGGGGGACCGGTTGAGCGCGATCGGTCCTTTTCGGTGTTGTTCGTGGCACGAGGTATCGATGGAGTCGGACGAACTGCTGGCCTCAATGGAGGCGCACGCTCCTCTGGAGCGCCTAGCGCGCACACTAGGCGCCACGGGGATCGCGCGATTAATGGTGGCGCCGGTGCCGGTAGCCGCGCGTCCAGTGCTTGCCTCGTTCATCGCACAGAGCTTGTCGCGGACAACGCTGGTGGTCGCTCCGACGCTCGAGGCAGCCGCCCGTCTGCGCGAAGACGTGCAAGTGCTGCTTGGCGACGACGCGCCCGTATATCTGTACCCCCCGGCGGATGCGCTCTGGTATGAGCACATGTCCATCGGGGACGAAGTTATCGGCGCCCGGCTCCGTGTGCTCGCGGCCCTACAGAGTGGTGTTCCAGGTGCGAGCGCGGGGACCGGGGATGCGGCGCTTGCGGCTCCAATCGTCGTAGCCCCTATCAAGGCGCTTATGCAGCCGACTCTGACCCCCACCGATCTACAGACCGTGATGCGCGTCCTGACGGTCGGCGAAAGCGTGGCAGTGCGGCAGCTCCTGGACCACTTCAGCCAGGTGGGCTATCGCAGTGTCGCCGCGGTCGAGGCGATCGGCGAGTGGAGCAGCCGGGGCGGCATCATCGATATCTGGCCGCCCACAGACGAGCGTCCGCTGAGGATCGAGTTCTTCGGCGACGAGGTCGAAAGCCTGCGGCGCTTCGATCCTCTTTCGCAGCGATCGGAGCGCCGCGAGCGCCAGGCGCGAATTCTTCCTCCACACGAGGTCGCGCTCTGGCGCCACGAAGCAGCCATAGAACGACTGAGCGCCTTGGACCTTGAGACACTCCGCCCGGAGGTGCGCCACGAATGGAGTGCGGCCGAGGAGCGGCTGGCACATCTCGAGCGATTTGAAGGCCGAGCATTCTACGCACCACTCTTTGCCGGATCGGAAGGACTGCGCTCGCTGTTGGACCATCTTCCTGCCGGAGGGCTGGTGTTACTTTCGGAGGCGCGTGAGGTGCGCGAAGCTGCCGAAGAGCTCGAGCGCCAGGCCGAGGAGACCCGTGCGGCTCAGATCGCGACTGGTGAGCTCCCGCACCGCTTTCCGCGCCCGTTCCTGGCTTGGAACGAGCTCCTCGCGCAGACCTGGCAGCTCGATCTGGTCGACCTCAGCGGCCAGCCACTTACGGCCGGCGATCAAGCGGCGAGCGAAGCTGATAAAGCCGCCGTATTGGCGAGTGGCATCTCACTGGAACCGTTCGTACTGAGTAGCTCGCTGTTCGTGCCAGCCGAACGATTCGGCGGTCAGATGAAACTGGTGCTCGACGAGATCGAGGGACGGATCAACGCGGGCGAGCGAGTCCTGATCGTATCCCCGCAGTCGAGCCGCATCGCCGAATTGTGCAAGGAGCGCGGGCTGCACCCGGCGATGGGCCCCGACGTCGAGGGTAACGGAGCCGACCTGCCACGGCTGACGCTGCTTCACAGCAGCCTCTCGGAAGGGTGGCGCAGCCCCGACCTTGGGCTGCTGGTGTTGACCGACAGCGAGCTCTTCGGCTTCCAGCCGCGCCGGCCGCTGATCACGAAGCGTAAGCGCCAGCAGCGGGAGATCGACCGGCAAGCTTTTCTCCAGACACTCGCGCCGGGCGACTACGTGGTGCATATCGAGCACGGCATCGCCGTGTATGAAGGCCTCCGGCGCATCAACGTCGAAGGGATCGAGCGAGAGTATCTCAATCTGCGCTACGCCGCGGGCGATGCCCTATTCGTGCCCGTCGATCAGATCGACCGCGTCTCGAAGTATATCGGGGGCGCGGACTCGGTTCCGGCCTTGACCCGCCTTGGAACCGCCGATTGGGAACGCGTCAAGCGCAAAGTCAAGGCTGCCGTCGAAGAGCTTGCACGCGAGCTCCTGGAGCTCTATGCCGCGCGGCAGGCAGCAGTTCGGCCGCCATACGCTCCCGACACACAATGGCAGCGAGAGATCGAGGAGAGCTTCCCCTATATCGAGACGGACGACCAGCTGCAGGCGATTGCCGAAATCAAGCGCGATATGCTGCTCCCGCGTCCGATGGACCGGCTGATCTGCGGCGATGTCGGCTATGGCAAGACTGAGGTGGCACTTCGAGCTGCGTTCAAAGTGGCCGAGGATGGAAAGCAAGTTGCGGTGCTGGTGCCCACGACGGTGCTGGCGCAACAGCACTTCGATACCTTCCGCAAGCGGATGGCCCCTTTTCCCGTCGAGATCGAGATGCTCTCGCGCTTCCGAACGCCGCGCGAGCAGAAGTCGATCCTCGAGCGGCTGGTGGCCGGGAAGATCGACATCATCGTCGGCACCCACCGGCTGCTATCGCGGGACGTCGAGTTCAAGGATCTCGCGCTCGTAGTGGTAGACGAGGAGCAGCGCTTCGGCGTGAAGCACAAGGAGCGGCTGAAGACACTGCGCAATGAAGTGGACGTCTTGACGCTATCCGCAACTCCGATCCCGCGAACACTGCATATGGCCCTGGCCGGGATGCGCGATCTGAGCGTCATCGATACGCCGCCAGAAGACCGGGTGCCGATCAAAACCTACGTCGTGCCCTACGAGGAAGGGCTTGTACGCGATGCCTTGCTGCGCGAACTGGGGCGGGGTGGGCAGGCCTTCTTTGTCCATAACCGCGTGCAGAGTATTTACTCCGTCGCGGCGCGCCTGGATCAGCTCGTGCCGGGCGCGCGGTTCCTGGTCGGCCACGGGCAGATGGAGGAGCGCGAGCTGGAGCGCGTGATGTTTCAGTTCTTCGCAGGCGACGCGGATGTGCTCGTGTGTACCACGATCATCGAGTCCGGCCTCGACGTTCCGCGCGCCAACACGATCATTATCGACGACGCTACGAACTATGGGCTCGCACAGCTCTACCAGCTACGCGGGCGGGTTGGCCGATCCACGCAGCGTGCCTACGCCTACTTGCTCTACCACACCGGCAAGCGCATCACCGGCGAGGCCCAGCAGCGACTTCAGGCTATTCAGGAGGCGACGGAGCTGGGAGCCGGGTTTCGGATCGCTATGCGCGATCTCGAGATCCGGGGCGCAGGGAATCTCCTTGGACCCGAGCAGTCCGGCAACATCGCCGCGGTCGGCTTCGACTTGTACACGCAGCTCCTGTCGCAGGCCGTCCAGACACGCAAGCCGGCGGTGACCGCCGGCGGTCCCCAGACGGGCGAGCGAGAGGCACGGAGCAAGCGCCTACAGGCCACAGAGGATCTCCGGCGAGCCACGGCGCTCAGCGCCACCCCGACGAAGCTGTCTGGCGTCGACACGCCGGGCACCGTTACACCGATCCCTCTGGTCGCGTTGGACCTACCGCTGACAGCCTATCTGCCGTCCGACTATATCTCCGACGACACTTTGCGCCTGCGGGTCTACCAGAAGCTCGCGGCGGCAACGACAGCTCAGGAGCTTCGGCTGCTGCGCGCGGAGCTAAACGATCGCTTCGGCCCTCCACCGCAGGCCGCCGAGCATCTGCTGACGTGGCTCGAGCTCAAGGCGCTGGCACTACGCGCCGGTGTCCCATCCATCGCCACGGGCGAGGATGAGATCGTGGTCCGTCTGCCGGACGACATGCACCGGCATCGCGAGGCAATTATGAAGCTGATGGACGAGGTAGTGCGTGTAGGCCCGCAGTTCATCCGGATCAACCGGCGAGCGGTGGGCGACGCCTGGATTGCGCGGCTGCGCGAAGTGCTCGAAACGCTGGCCGGGGTCCAGGCGTGAGCGATACGGGCTGCGTGGAGAGCATGGGGCCAGGGTAAGTCCGGCGCAGCAGCGAATACCTGGCGTCGCCTGCTCAGCTGACGACCCCCGGTCCTTTCGCCGCCACGATGCAGTTACCACCGGCTGCTTTCGCATCGTACATCGCGCCATCCGCGCGCTCGAGCAGCGAATGCCCATCTTCGTCCGGCTCGAACTCGGCGATCCCGAGACTGACGGTGGCAAGCCCGGCGAGGGTATGGGCCGCGACCTTGCTCCGGATACGCTCGGCACAGGCCGCAGCGCCCGTGAGCGGCGTATGAGGAAGAAGCACGGTGAATTCTTCACCGCCGTAGCGGGCCACGAAATCGGTCGGACGGCAGCAGGCGATCAGGTTCGATGCGAGCTCCTGCAGGGCTCCGTCGCCATAGGCACACCCGTGGCGCTCGTTGAGCGCCTTGAAATGGTCGACGTCGAGCATGATACAGGTCAGCGGCATTCCATAGCGGCGCGATCGCGCAACCTCCTGCGCCAGATGGGTCTGCAATCCGCGCCGGTTGAGGATACGCGTGAGCGGGTCCAGCAGAGAGTTGCGCTCGAGGTAGCTCGCCTGAGTGTGCAGAGCATCGGCCTGCATCTTGTCATGGGCGGCTGGCACGAACGGCTTATGGAGATAATCATTCGCCCCCAACAGCAGGCCCGTCGTCTTGGCGTCGAGCGTTTTCTGGGCAGAGAGAAAGATCACCGGGATCGCCGCGATTGCCGGTTGGGACTGGAGCCAGCGGCAGACCTCGAAGCCGTCCATCTCGGGCATAACCGTGTCAAGCAAGATTACGTCCGGTGAACGTGCCGTGATGCGCTCGATTGCCTCACGGCCGCTGGAGGTTAGTTCCGTCTCGAAGTTCATCGCCCGCAGGCGATCTACCAGAAGCTCGACATTCTCCGCATCGTCGTCGACCACAAGGATGGTTGGACCAGTCATGCTATCTCCTCGTGGGCTCCATGCCCAAGGCAGGGCGGCGCCCATAGCATTTAATCGTATGGCAAGACGAGCCTGGGAGCCATAGTCCTCCCGCCCCGTCGCCGTCTCCCCCGAAACGAGATGACCGGGCAGGACTGCTTTGATGCAAGCGACGGGATGTGGATGCATTGACATATGCAATGCCGGTCCGTATACTTCGGCGTGCTCCTGGACGGTTTTCCAAGGCTTTGCTATGCGCTTGCTTCTGTTTGCGCTGCTTAGCGTGACCTGGGCTGCGCGGCTTGCCCACCTGGGAGGCAGGGATGCCGCGGCACGCACGCATCGACCTGGGCGACGGATCAGACTTCGGGCATACCGGCGACGCCGCCGCTAGCATCGTCTCGTTCAGGCTGTCAACCTACGCGAACTGGTCGTCTACGTCGCCCCGCCGCCGGGAGTAGGCGGCTTTTCGATGAATGAGCGCTCCATACCCGGCGCGGTGGGAGTTTGCAATGTCGTTCCGCCTCCGAAGAGCGGAGAGTCGGTGGAGGGCCTAGCCGGAGCAGGCTTTGGCGCTGCAGTCGCCGCGGGCCGTTGGGAAGTGACGAGACGCCGGACGAGCTGGGCAAGGGTCACGATAAGGGATACGACGGCGAGCGCCCACGCGAGACCCAAGAGGATTAGATCGAGACGATCGAGGAGGAAGCGGCTGGCAACGCCGGCACGGATCCAGCTCTGACGGGGAGCAAGCGCGGTCTCGCCATAGTAGAGCAACTGGGTAAAGCGCAATGTAAAGCCGACCACCAGGCCCCCGTTGATCAGGCCCAGGAGCGCGCCGACACCTCGATGGGCGGCCGGCATTCGAGCAGGGCGGCGCGGTACGAGGCTGCCACTGCCGTACCCAGAGAGCAGTGTCGTAATCCAGAGGAGACCCATCGCCGCGACCCAGCGCCCGGTGCCGGGGAGCCAGCCCGTCCGGCGTGACACGACGATCCCCCAGCGCTCACCCCATAGAGTGACGAGTAGTACGCCGAGCAGGATACCGATAAGGACCATGACCTCCTTAATGGCGCCACGGCGCAGCCCGTTTAGTGCGCCAACGAGCAGTGCCAGGCCGACTATGATTGTTCCTGCCAGGGCCATACCACGCCTCCCCTAGACGGTGCGCATGAGAGTAGTGCCTCGGAAGGGCATTCTAGCACACGGAGGCGCCGGGCAATGGGTATCGAGGCGGTCGATCTGCGCTATGATGAGGCGCGGGGCGAAACACGTGGAGGTTTGATGGCGCGCCGCAGGCTGTTCAATCTTAAATGGCTCCTGCCGGGGATGCACGTTAAGCGCTGGCTTGTGCTGCTCTTTGCAGGTATCACGCTTGGCGCGCTAGGGGTGGCGCTGCTGCTCCGCGATCTCTACGACGCGGGGTATCGGTTTCCTCCGTCAGTCTACTATCTCACGCTGCAGTTCTGGCCACGACCCATGCGGGCACTCGTCGTCGGGAGCCTCGCGCTTTTCATGATGTCTGTAGCGGTGTACCGTCTACAGCAGTCGCTGCTGGCGGCCGTGCTCCCTCAACGTAAGCCGGGAGGCCTGGCAAATATCGTCTATGCTCACCGCCTGGCCCGACCGGGACCACGGATTGTCGCGATCGGCGGAGGCCATGGGCTATCGACACTGCTAAGCGGGCTGAAGCAGCACACCGCGGCGATCACGGCGATCGTCAACGTTGCAGACGACGGCGGCTCCTCGGGGCGCCTGAGACGCGAGTATGGCGTCCTGCCGCCCGGAGACATCCGTCGCTGCCTCGCAGCTCTGGCCGAGACTGACGAAGGGCTGATGAAGCGGCTCTTTGAGTATCGCTTTCCGGCGGGCGAAGGGCTGGAAGGGCATAC
Source organism: Chloroflexales bacterium (assembly GCA_038254585.1). Lineage (GTDB taxonomy): Bacteria > Chloroflexota > Chloroflexia > Chloroflexales > Kallotenuaceae > JBBSGA01. Next base: position 10,561 of record JBBSGA010000162.1, read on the forward strand.
CTTCGGCAATCTTTTTATCACTGCCCTGGACGACCTGACCGGCTCGTTCGACGAGGCGATCCAGGCGGCATCGGATGTGCTAGCCGTGCGAGGCCGGGTGATTCCGCCGACGCTGATGGATGTTACGCTGGCGGCCGAACTGCAGGTACCGGTGGGAGCCGAGGGCCGGACGATCGAGGGGGAGTCCCAGATTGCGAATGGCGGCCTGCCGATCAAGCGAGTCTTCCTGCGCCCGGCAGACGCCCCGGCCTATCCCGCGGCGGTGCGAGCAATTCTCGAGGCCGATATGGTAGTGATCGGGCCTGGCAGCCTGTTTACATCACTGCTCCCCGTGCTGCTGGTCGCCGACGTGCTGCACGCCCTGCGGGCCTGCAACGCTCTGCGCGTCTACGTCTGCAACGTCGCAACTGAGCCAGGCGAGACGGATCACTTCGGCGTTGCCGCGCACCTCAACGCGCTCCTGGAGCACATCGGCACGGGCTGCATCGATATTGCACTAGTGAACGACAACCAGCGCCCGGCCGGGAATTTTGCACCGGAGTGGATCGGGCGAACCGCGATCGTGCCCTTGGACGTGGGCTGTATCCCAGCGCTGGAGCTAGTCGCGGCCGACATTATTAACCCGCAGAATCCGCTCAGGCACGATAATCAGAAGCTGGCCAGCGAGCTTATGCGACTGCTCCAGGAACATCGGGAGACGAGCCGGTAAGCTGGAGGAGCGACCGCAAAACGCGGATGGCTCCCTTTCGCTTGCGGATTGGGGCTAGTGTGCTATTCTAAACTGGTAGTGGGTGCCGGTAGGCAGTGGAGTGCCGGAAGCTGGCAACTGCGTGGGAAGGAAGAGTGAAGCACCGGGGCCGAGAGCCCGTAGGCTTCCGGCATCCGATGGATAACTGCTGCGAGTGAGGAGCACATAAGCATGGCACGTGTAGCGATCAATGGATTCGGCCGGATCGGCCGGCAGGTCTTCAAGGCGCTCCTGGAGCGGTATCCGGATGAGATCGAGGTCGTCGCGATCAATGACCTGACCGATAACGAGACGCTGGCGCATCTTCTGCGCTATGACTCGACCTATGGCATCTTCGACGCGGAGGTCGAGGCGACGGAGTCGTCGATAACGGTCGAGCAGGACGAGCAACGGCACGAGATCCGCGCCCTGGCCGAGAAGGATCCAACCAAGCTACCGTGGGGCGATCTGAACGTCGACATCGTGATCGAGTCGACCGGACGCTTTACGGACGCCGAGAAGGCACGGGCGCATCTCCAGGCAGGCGCCAAGAAAGTGATCATCACGGCGCCGGCGAAGGGCGAGGATATCACGATCTGCCTGGGCGTCAACGAAGAAAAGTACGATCCCGAGAAGCACAACATCATCTCGAACGCCTCGTGTACTACGAACTGTCTGGCGCCGGTCGCCAAGGTTCTGAATGATTCGTTTGGGATCAGGCGTGGCTTGATGACCACGATCCACTCGTACACCATGGATCAGAACCTTCAGGATAATGTGCACAAGGATCTCCGCAGGGCTCGCGCGGCCGCGATGAACATCGTCCCGACGACCACCGGCGCTGCGAAGGCCGTCGCGCTGGTGATCCCAGAGCTCAAGGGCAAGTTCGACGGCTTCGCGCTGCGCGTGCCGACGCCGACGGTCTCGATCGTCGACTTCGTCGCCGAGCTCGAGCGTGGGGCAAGCGTGGAAGAGATCAACAATGCCTTCCGTGAGGCCGCCGATGGCGACATGGAAGGTATTCTCGGCGTCTCGGATGAGCCGCTCGTCTCGAGCGACTATATCGGCACCGAGTTCTCGAGTGTCGTCGATACCCTGCTGACTATGGAAATGGGCGACAACTTCGTCAAGGTTGTCTCGTGGTACGACAACGAGTGGGGCTACTCCTGCCGAGTTGCGGACCTCACGGCGATGGTCGGCGAAGAGATGACGCCCGGGGCGAACAACCAGTAGGTTGCGATGTTCCAACCGGCCGAGGGGTGCCAACGGGGCGCCCCTTTATCGTGGCCGCCATCGAGACGAGACGCCCTCCGGAGTACCGTGTTAGTCTCCGTCGCCATCATTGCCCGGGATGAAGAGCGCCATATCCTCGATGCGATCCGCTCCGCCGCACCGATCGCGGCCGAAATGGTTGTGCTGCTCGATCCTCGGACGGTTGACCGGACGCAGACGATCGCCACTGTCGAGGGAGCGCGGGTGTTCCTCGAGCCTTTTCGCTCGCACGCAGCGCAGCGTAACCGCGCGCTTGCAATCTGTCACGAGCCATGGGTGCTATTTCTCGACGCGGACGAGAGGCTCACGGCCGACCTGACCGTCGAGATCGGGCAGCTCTCCGATCGGCAGGATTGCGCCGGTTTTTCCATCCCGCGCTACAATCTCTACTGGGGACGCCGCCTGCGCGGCGGCGGCTGGTATCCGGATCGGCAGATGCGCCTCTTGCGCAAGGCCGCGGCTCAGTATGATGAGCGGCGCCTGATCCATGAGTTTCCGGAGCTCGAGGGCCCGGCCGGAGAGCTGCGCGGACATCTGATCCATATCAACGTCGAATCGTGGCATGAGCTTCGCGGCAAGCA
>JBBSGA010000163.1:0-13116 GCA_038254585.1 Chloroflexales bacterium
CAACACGATCAGCGGCGTGCTCAAGCCCGAGCGCGGCCGCGTTGTCTTCGATGGGTTGGATATCACGGGCTGGCGCGCCGATCGGATCGCTGCGCGCGGGATCTTGCAGGTGCCTGAAGGACGCCAGATTCTGGCGCCGCTCACCGTCGAAGAGAATCTGCTGATGGGCGCATATCTGCGCCGCGACGCGGAGATCGGTTCGGATCTCCAGCAGCTCTACGAGCGCTTCCCCCGTCTCCGGGAGCGACGCTTCCAACTGGCCGGATCGCTTTCAGGCGGCGAGCAACAAATGCTTGCGATCGGCCGGGCATTGATGGGTCGCCCAAAGCTGCTCATGCTGGACGAGCCCTCGCTTGGGCTCGCCCCCTTGATCGTGCGCGAGGTATTTCGTATCATCGGCGGCATCAAGGAGGGGGGAACCACGATTCTGCTGGTCGAGCAGAACGCCCGCAAAGCGCTCGAAGTGGCGGATTTCGCGTACGTGCTTGAGCGTGGAACGATCGTCGCGGCGGGACCTGCCGCGTCCATGCGCGACGATCCGGCGATCGTGGCCGCCTATCTCGGCAAATGAGCGGCGATACCGGTTGCGTCGTGCTGCACATGCGGACTCTTATCAGGTTATCGTGAGCCTACCGGCACGCCGGAGGTCTATATCTTGCAGCAGCACATCGATGTCCGTCGCCGCAGTAAGGCGACGGCCGCCGCCTCGACGCGAAAGCAATATGCACACGTGGCTCTGCGCTGTGCAGCAGGGCGAGCCAGAAGATAAAACATGGCAGATACGGATGATCAAAAGAAGTCGCTGCCGCTAGATACGGAAGCTGTGGACGATCCGGGCGGCAACCCGGCACAGGCTCCCCATACGGGGGAGGCTGAGCCGGGGCCAACCGACCTGGCGGTGGTCGCGGCGGACGAAGATGATGCATACGATCTTGACGCCTTGGACGAGCAGGTGCCGGCGACCGATCCGATCACGCGCTACCTGCGTGAGATCGGCCGCACGGCGCTTCTCTCGGCCAAGGAGGAGGTCGATCTCGCCCAGGCGATCGAGCATGGCAAGGAGGCGCGAGCCGCGCTTACCGGGACGAACGGCGATGTGCCGCCTGCCGACCGCTGGCGCCTGGAGCAGACGCGTCAGCTCGGCGACGAGGCCAGGCAAAGGCTGATCCAGGCGAACCTGCGTCTCGTCGTCAGCGTGGCGAAAAAATATATGGGCCGTGGCATGCCGCTCCTCGATCTGATCCAGGAGGGCAATATCGGCCTCATGCGCGCCGTCGAGAAGTTCGACTGGCGCAAAGGCAACCGCTTCTCGACCTATGCGACATGGTGGATCCGCCAGGCGGTCACACGTGCGCTGGCCGAGCAGAGCCGGCTGATCCGCCTGCCGGTGCACCTTGGCGAGTCGCTGGGCCAGATGCGCCGCACCGCCGAGCGCCTCGCCATCGCCCTCGAGCGTGACCCGACGCATGCCGAGCTCGGCGAGGCGCTTGGATTGCCCGAGGAGCAGGTCAAGCGCATGCTGGAGGCCGTCCGCCAGCCGATCTCGCTCTCGATGCCGGTCGGCGAATCCGGGGATTCCCAGTTCGGCGACTTTATCGAAGACGAGCGCATCGCGCCGCCGGAGGAGCAGGCCAGCCGTACCCTGCTCGAGCGCGATCTCGTCCGATCGCTTGAGGAGCTGCCGGACCGGGAACGAATGGTGCTCGAGCTGCGCTACGGCCTGACCGACGGTCTGCGCCGGACCCTGGAGGAGGTCGGACGCTCGCTCGGAATCACGCGCGAGCGCGCTCGGCAGATCGAAGGCGAGGCCCTCCGCCGTCTGCGCCACTCGGAGACTGGCTCGGCACTGCGCGGGTACCTGGAGTAGCGGCCGGCGACCGAGTCGGCGATCGATTTAGAGGCGATACGGTTCGCCGTGTCCCCTTTTTTGCGTCAGCTGCCGGGCTGTCCACCGGAGATCGGAGCGAAAGCTGTTATTATTTGACTGCCGTGAGCTGATCACTGGCTAGAGATGAGGAATGTTCGATGCGCCTAAGTGAAGATAAAGTCCGGCGCATCGCCGAGCGCGTGGTCGACGAGATGGAGCAGAACGGTCTCATCGCCTACGTCCGCGGCGATGCCGTCGCGCGCAGCGCCCGCGTAAAGGCCGTCTACGACGTGATCATCGCCGATCTGCAGGTCGAAAACGAGATCGACCAGGAGGTTGATCGCGTGCTCGCAACCTACTCGCGCACCCTCAAAGCTACCGAGCGCGACATCCTTTACCGCAAGCACAAAGAGGAGATTGCGCGCCGGCGCAACTTCGAGCTGTAGCCCAACCACTCATCCGTGACGTAGCGCGCGCAGTACGAAGAGCAGATTTGCCGGCCGCTCTGCGAGCCGCCGCATGAGGTAGGGATACCACGCCTCCCCGTAGGGAACGTACAGGCGAAGATTATACCCATCCGCGACGAGCCGCCGCTGAAGGTCACGCCGCACGCCATAGAGCATCTGGAACTCGTAGCGGCTGCTGTCGATTCCCTCCTCCCGCACGAAGCGCTTGGCCCACTCGATAATGCGCTCGTCGTGAGTCGCCAGCCCAGGGTAGTTTCCGTGTCGCAGGAGCGCACGGGCCAGCGAAACATAGCTCCGATCCACCTCCGATTTGTCTGGAAAGGCGACCTCCGGCGGCTCTTTATACGCGCCTTTGCAAAGTCGAACACGTGCCCGCAGCCCGATCGCTCGTCCCACGTCCGCGGCACTTCGGTAAAGATATGACTGCAGAACGATCCCGACGTTGTCATATCCAAGCGTGCAATAGACATGCTCGAATATCTCGAGCGTGACCGCGGTATAGTCCGACCCTTCCATGTCGATACGAATGAAGTTGCCGTATTCACGCGCGGTTTCCAGAACGTGCCGCAGGTTGGCGATGCAGAGCTCGCGGTCGATGTCGAGGCCGAGAGCGGTCAGCTTCAAAGAGACGTTGCAGTTCAGATGCCGCGCGGCGATCGCCCGCAGCATGCTGCCGTAGGTGCCTACGACCGCGCGCGCCTCATCCGCGGCGACCACGTTCTCGCCAAGATAGTCGAGTGAGACGGCCGCTCCGTCTCTATTGATCGTCTCGGCAGCCGCCAGGGCATCACCGATCGTCTCGCCTGCCACGAACCGGCGGGCGACAGCACGGGAGACGGCGCTGCCCATAACCATCTGTTGGACGGCTCGATTGCCTGCCAGCCACAGAAGCGAGTTACGTAGCAGCATGGCGCGAAGATCCTCCTGGAATAGACGTAACCGATACCAAAGCCTCGAAACGCTTGACAGAATGTGGTACGATGGTATATCGTACTACATAACGAAAAAGAGTTGTGTGCCGGACATGAGAACGACGGGGGCGTGCATGCACGGAGACCAGAGTAACAACGTCGTAGCCGACCTCATCAATGTCTACACAAGTTCTGCCGCGGGCGCCCAAGAGGCGGCGCAGCGTAGCCGTGATGCTCACTTGCCAATGATGGAGCGGGTGGCCTACCGCCATCAGGCGCTTCAGTTGCAGGAGCTCGCCGACCAGGCTCTGCGGATGATCAACGAGCTGACCGCCCAAGCCGCTGCCTGATTCAACCGTTCATCCGGCGCGACAATCGTCCTGCTATCCTCTTCCGTGGGCTCTGCTGCGCGTCGCGCGGTGGCCTGCTCCGGCATCGGCCGCGGGCGCCTTCCCTAGCTCAGCACCGCAGCTGGACTTCGATATCGCCCTGAAGCTTCTGCTCCAGCCGTGCCTTCCATTGGGCAAACTCCTGCGCGAGCTCTTTTGAGATATCGCTCAGGCGCAGACGTACTGCCGAGTCGACCGCGTCGATCTCGATCCGCGTATCTACACGTGCATCCGGCTCTCCGTCCGCGTGGACGGTCGTCACGGTGACCTTGATCATAGAGCTACTGCCTCGTGTGCATGACGCCAGGTACGGCGGATAGACGATAGCACATCCGTGGCAAGTGTGCTGCAAAGCTCCGGAATCCCGTATAGTAAAGAGGATGTGCTCGCTGCTCGAAAGGATACTGGGTGGTTCTCGAGATCCTCCGCTGGTGGCTAACGGTCGAGCTCCTCGGGCTGGCTGCTGCCCCACTTGCGCTCGCCATCTTCCGTCGCCTGCCTGATCGCGGCTATAGCTTCGCGAAGCCGCTGGGCATTCTGCTCGTAAGCTACATAGCCTGGCTGATCGCAATGGTCGGCTTGGCGCCGTTCAGTGCGATCAGCCTGCTCGCCGCAGCGCTGTTCGTCGGCGGAGTCGGGATCTGGGCTGCCCATCGTGCTCGCGTCGACTACCGCCGTCTCTTGCGGAACAACTTCCACGCCATCGCATTTCACGAGTTGCTCTTCGCCGTGATGCTCTTCGTCGGGCTCGTCCTGCGCTGGCGCGGTATCTATGGCGCGCAGATCAACCACACCGAAACGCCGATGGACTTCGCGTTTCTGAACGGCATCCTGGCGAGCCGGGAGTTTCCTCCGCAGGATCCATGGCTCGCGCACTATCCGATCAACTATTACTACTTTGGCTATCTGATGGTCGCGGCCCTGACCCGGCTCTCGGGGCTAGCGAGTGCGGTTACCTTCAACCTTGCCGGCGCGACGATCTATGCCCTGGCGGCGACCGGCGTCGCGGGTATCGTCTGGAACCTGATCGCGATCGACCAGGACGAGCCCGCGGCGAGCGATAATATCGCGCCGGTGAAGGGCGGGCGCAAGCTGGCCGGGCGTGTGCTTTGCTGCCTCGCGGCCGTCGTGCTGGTGCTGGTCGCCGGCAATCAGGTCGCCGCGCTGGAGTGGCTGACCCGCAGCGAGCGGGTAGTCGCCCTGCGCGGGAGCGAAGTGATCACGGCGCTGCGCCAGGCCGGGGGAGAGGGGCCGATCGAGCTGGCCCGACCGCTGCCGGCCATGCCTTCCGAAGATGGCTGGGGCGATCGGCGCGAGCTGCCGGTTGCCGCGAGCCGCCGCGCCGCCGTCAGCTGGTGGTGGCCTTCCCGCGCCGTCTGGGATGATCTGCCGGACGGCGCGGGGAAGGTCTCACGCACCTATACGATCACCGAGTTCCCGTTCTTCTCGTTCATCCTCGGCGACCTGCATCCGCACGTGCTGTCGCTGCCCTGGACGCTCCTGGCCGTGGCACTCGCGCTCAATCTGCTGCTCCGGCCGGCGGCGCCTGAGTGGATTCATGGATCATTAGGCCGCGTCGAGCTGCTGGTGACCGCGATCGGGCTGGGCGGCCTCTACGCGATCAATAGCTGGGATCTACCCACGTACCTGCTCCTCTACCTCGGCGCGCTCCTGCTGCTCTACCTGCGATTGGCGCCCGCACCTGGCCAGGTCGTGTGGGCGCATCTCGTGCAGCAGGCTGGCGTCCTGCTAGCTGCCTGCTGGATCGTCTGGCTCCCCTTCCACATGAGCTTCGTCTCGCTCGTCGGTGGAAACGGGTCACCGCTCGGCCTGACGCGGTCGCACACGCCGCTGGTGCAATTCGTGATCGTCTTTGGCCTCTTCGCCGTTCCGCTGCTCGCGCTCGTCCTTCACTCCGCGAGTCGGCGGAATGCCGGTCGATGGAGCGAGTCGATCCTGGCGGTCCTTGCCGGACTCGCGCTGATGGCTGCGGGGATTGTGCTCAAGTTCCCGCTGTTGTTCTTGCTCCCGCTTGGCCTAGCGAGCTCCGTGCTGGCCTACCGCGCCGTGGGGCGGCCGGCGCGCGCATTCGCGCTCTGGGGTGCCGCGCTCGGCGCTTTTGTCGTCTTCGGCACGGAGGTCGTCTACCTCCGTGATGTCTTCGAAGGGCAGATGCCCCGCATGAACACCCTCTTCAAGTTCTACTACCAGGTATGGCTGCTGTGGGGCATGCTCGCCGGGTACGCACTCTACGTCTTGCTGCGTCGCCCGCGCCTAGCAACGGGCTTCTGGCTGGCGCCCTTCGGTGTCTTGCTGCTGGGCTCCCTGGTCTACCCGGTTCTCGTGCCCAGGCGTGGGCCCGTGGATCGCACGCTCGACGGCACCGCGTATATCCGGAGCGAACGCCCGGCCGACGCGGCGGGTATCGCCTGGGTGCGCGCAAATGTACCGAGCGACGCGATTGTGCTGGAGGCGCCCTCGGAGGGCAGCTACGACCCGAAATATTCGCGCATCTCGACCGCGACCGGCCGGCCGACCCTCATTGGCTGGCGCGGCCACGAAGACCAGTGGCGCGGCGGTGAGCCGGAGGTGCGGGCGAAGCTGAGCAAGATCTTCGACGACGCCGCGACAATCTACACCACGGCCGACGGCGACCAGGCACGCCAGCTGATCGATCAGTACGGCATCGCCTACGTCTATGTCGGCCCCGTGGAGCAGCAGTTTGCGGCGGCAAAGGGGGCGCCGCCCGAGGCCCTGAACAAGTTCGGGAGCTTCATGGACCGCGCGTGGAGCTCGCAGGGAGTTACGATCTACAAGCGGCGTGAGGCCGAGGCCGGCTTCAGGAGCCGGTAGGCCTTTTTACAGAGCGGCGGCAGCCGTCGCCCTGAGGTGCTCGTAGACGGCGGCCCACTCCTGCAGCGTCAGCGTCTCGGCCCGCCGTCCCGGGTCGACTCCGGCCTCGATCAGCGCTCGCAGCGCCTCGTCCTTCGGGATGCGAAAGCCCATCGCGGCAAGGCCCCCCTGCAGTGAGTTCGAGAGCTTTTTGCGCGCATGGAGAAAGCCGGCTTTGATGACGCGGAAGAGCCGGTCGACGTCGTCGACCTCGACCAGCAGATGCGGCCGACGCGTCAAGCGCACGATGGCCGAGTCGACCTGTGGGGCGGGAACGAAGGCCGCGGCAGGGACGCGTGCGACGATTTCGGGCTCGGCGTAGATTTGCACTGAGTGCGCGAGAACGCTCATGTCGGGTGGTGCCGCGACGATGCGCTGCGCCACCTCCCACTGGACCATGACAACCTGGAGGCTTGGAGGCGCCGCTGCCTCGAGGAAATGGCGCAAGATCGCAGACGTGATCTGGTAAGGGAGATTCGCGACCAGCTTATAGGGCATGCCGTCGCCGAAGACCGAGGCGGGATCGACCCGCAGCACGTCGGCGTGGATGACCCGCAGATTTCGAGCGCCGAGCTCGTCGACGAGCCGGGCCCCTAGGCGGCGGTCGAACTCGATCGCGACGACCTCTCGTGTGCGGCGTACGAGCTCGAGTGTCAGCACGCCGAGCCCGGGACCGACCTCGACGACCCGATCGTCGGCAGCCAGATGCCCCGCCTCCACGATCGCTGCGAGCACGTCCGGATCGATCAGAAAGTTCTGCCCGAGGTCGCGGCTCGGCCTGAGCCCGAGCCCGTTGAGGGCGGCGCGAATCCGCCGCGGGTCGAGGTACGGATTGCTCTCCATCAGCTCGCGTCACCTGGGAAGGCGAAGCCCTGCAGCCCGTTCCGGCAGGGCGCTCCGAAGCTATATGCCGCGCGCCGGGCCGTCAGATCGAAAACGCCGGCCCACAAGGTCGCGCCGAACTCACGATGGCAGCACACGCCGCTCGCGTGATCGGCCACGGCCATGGCCGTGATCTCCCACGGGTCGCTGCGTCCGCCGATCGACTCGAGCGCCACCTTGCGGCGGTACGATCCGTCTACCGACCGTTTTCCCTGGAGTGGGACGAGCGAGGGTGCCGTGTAATGGTTCGTGACCGCGATCACGCCATCGCCTTCGCGCCGCTGGACGCGCTGCCCCGGATAGCACTCCAGCGCGATGAAGGCCCCCGAGCGGTCCGCGACTGTGAAGTTGAACGAAGCAAGATGCGGCAGGCGCTCGATCAGATCGGCGGCTTCGTCGGCGGTCGTACAGTTCTGAAGCGCGATACGTGGGATGAGATGGTATGGCACTCCGGGCCGATCCCGGTCGGGATGGCTGGTCATGACCTTATGGAGCGCGACGAAGAGCCCGTGCTCGTTGACGCCGTCGTACCGCCCGCCGACCAGCCCGCCGTTCATTCCCAGATGTGCCCATCCATGGTCAGGCTCGGTTCTCAGGAGATGCCGCGTCCGCATTCGCGTATAGAAATCGTAGGTCCTTCCGACGAGCACGTGGCCATTCGCCGCGCGCCATGCCACGGCCGAGCAGCCGTGTGGCAGCGATCCCGCCCGCACGAAGAGCCCCTGCTCGGGCGTGAGCCCGACCATCTCGGCGAAAGTCGCGAGCTCGGGCCACAGCCAGGGGGCCACATCCCGCACGATCGCTCCACAGGCCGCCAAAAAATCGCGGTTGCTCTCCCACGGCCAGCGCCGAAAAGGCGTGGCTACTGGGATGAGATAGCTGGCATGGCGCCGGCCGATCGACGCCGGCTGCCCGCCGAGCTCGACGATGCGGTAGTCGGCGTCGCGCTCGGACTGAAGATCGAGGCAGCTCACACCGTTATTGTACGGAGTGGCGCAGCCGGGCGCAAGGCGCCGGACGGTCAGTCTGCGTTCTCTGTCAGCCAATGCCACAGGAAATCACAGGCCTTGGCTCCACTGATCTGATGCTCTCCTTCGAAGACGTCCTTGTCGATTCGGTCCGGCACGCCCAGCGCCGCGTAGACCTTCTGCACCTGGCTGTAGGAATACTCCACTGCCGGCAGTGGAAAGATCTCGTCGCGTGTGCCTGCCTCGATCAGCAGTGGTCGGGGCGCCAGCAAGGCCGCGACGTCATACATTTCTGCGTCTTCCAGTAGACCGGGCACGTAGTTGCAGAGGCAATGGTCGATCGAGAGGATGCTCTCCTTGAAGGTGCACAGATAGCCGCTGATCACGGCGGCCTGCAGCCGGTCTTCGAGCGCGGCCGTAAAGAGTGTTACAGTCCCGCCCCCCGAGATGCCCATAACGCCGATACGCCGCGGGTCGACCTCCGGGCGTGTTTGGAGATAGTCGAGCGTGCGCATAATATCCCATACGCGCCGCCCAAGCAGCGGCTGGCCGAGCATAAGCCCCCACAGCGCCGCGTCGTGGCAGGAGGAATGTCCCGGCCCTTGCTGCTTGTCATTTTCCTCGCGGCGGCGCCCGAAACCAAGCACCTCGGGCGCGATGACCACGAATCCGCGCCGGCAAAGTGCTATGGCGAAATCTTTGTGGTAGCCCACGGGCTCAGCTCGATCGGTTCCGTCGGCGTTGATGCCGACGATATCGTCGACGCCGTATCCGTGGCCGTGGATCGCCACGACCGCCGCACGCGGCTGCTGCAGTCGATCGGGGACCAGGACCCAGGCCGGGACGACGACGTCCGGGCTGCTTTCAAACCGGACGAATTGGCGGCTGTAGCCGTCGTGTTGGGTCGCTTCAGACGCCTCTACCGCCAGCGTGGTCCGATCGGCCGGGAATCCGCCCAGCCGCTCGACGATGCGCTCCTTCAGTCCCTTGCGCCACGCCTCCCACGCACGGGGACCGGCAGTCGGCGGTATGGAGTACTGTCGTTGCCGCGCTTCGTAGATGCGCAGGTAGTGATCCAACGGCCGTAACACTCCCGCATTGGCGGATATTGCAGTTGTCATAGCCTTCCTTGCTGCCTCGGCTCGTCGAACCTGACTTTACCAACGACGGGCCGTCGATGCAAGCTGCGCGCCGGCTGCGTTGACGGTTCACACAGGCGTGTGCTATCATACTGCCCGGCAACCGGCATCCGCGCAGCGTGAGTGTGGCGCATCGGGTGCTCATCTTTTGTCTCCGAAGCGAGTTGTTCCGGGGCGACGACGAGAAAATGCGTCTTCTGTGGGGACGCCATAGGAATTTGAGCTGATGAAAATTGTACTGATGAAGGATGTTCCCGAGCTCGGCTCGGCCGGAGAGGTAAAAGAGGTTGCCGACGGCTATGCCCGCAACTACCTCATGCCCAAAGGCTTTGCCGTGCTCGCCAGCAAAGGGCTGATCAAGCAAGCCCAGGAGCGCGCCGAGGCTCAGCGCAAGCGCGACCTCAAGGCGCGGACTGATGCCGAGGCCGTCGCGCAGCGCATCAACGGCCAGACGGTGCGCTTCACGGCGCGCGTCGGCGAGCTGGATCGGCTCTACGGATCGATCACGAATGTCGATATCGCCGAGAAGCTCGCCCGCCAGATCGGCGCCGAGATCGACCGGCGCCGGGTCGAGCTTGGCGATCCGATCAAGCGCGCGGGCGTCTACTCCGTGGTTGTGAACCTTGGCCACGGCCTCGAGCCGCGGATCAATGTCGTTGTCGAGGGTGAGGGTGCTCCGAGCGAGCCGGCGGCCGAAAGTGCTCCCGCGGCCGAGCCTGCCGAGGAAACCCCCGTCTAAAATCTGTAACCGCTGCGTCAGCGCAGCACCTTGTCGACGCTCGATGTGTCGCGTTTAATGAAAACGCGGCACATCGCCGGTTAAAGGGCTTCTGTTGATAGTTTGTGGACAGGCGGTGTAGGGCCGGGAGAGACTCTGTGGAGAAACAGTTACCCGCTAACTTGGATGCCGAGCGCGCGGCTCTCGGCTCGTTCCTGATGGATCGCGACGCGATTATTGCCGTCGCCGCCTGGCTCGCGCCTGAGCATTTCTACCTCGAGAAGCATCGCTGGGTCTACGAGGCCGTGATGGCCTGCTACGCTCGCCGCGTCCCCCCCGATCTCCAGACGGTCGCGGACGAGCTCCGGCGCGGCGAGCGCCTGGCCGAGATCGGCGACATTGCCTTCTTGGTCGAGCTCTCGAACAGCGTCCCGACGGCCTACCATATCGAATACTACGCGCGTATCGTCGAGCGGACCGCCGTGCTGCGCCGCCTGATCCAGGCGGGCGGTAAGATCGCCGCGCTTGGCTACGACGAGACCGACGACGTCGAGCAGACCCTCGACCAGGCCGAGCAAGAGCTCTTCACCGTTTCGCAGCGCCGCGGTATCCAGGGTTTCCTGCCCCTGGCCCAGGTGATCGAGCAATATTACGAGTACCTGAGCGATGTCCAGGAGCGCGGCCCGGAGATGGCCGGCCTCCCGACACACTTTATCGACTTCGATCGGCTGATGGGCGGGCTGCATAAGTCGGATCTGCTGATCCTCGCGGCCCGGCCCGGCGTCGGCAAGTCGTCGTTCGCGATGAGCATCGCCTACAACATCGCGATGCAGAACCGGTCGCCGGTCGGCATCTTCTCGCTCGAGATGGGCCGCGACCAGCTGCTCCAGCGCCTGCTGGCCACCTTCACCGGCATCGATTCGCAGCGTCTGCGTACCGGCAAGGTCTCGACCCAGGAGCTTCAGACGGTGATGGACGCGATGGGCCAGCTCGCGGCTGCGCCGATCTTTATCGACGATACGCCGGGCATAACCGTCAACGAGGTGCGCTCCAAAACCCGCCGGCTTCAGGCCGAGCACGGCATAGACGTCTTGATTATCGATTACCTCCAGCTCATGAGCGGCAGTATGCGCCGTAACGATAATCGTGTTCAGGAAGTCTCCGAGATCTCACGCTCGCTTAAAGGCCTCGCTCGTGAGCTGAACATACCGGTCATAGCACTTTCGCAGCTTTCGCGCGCCGTTGAAGGCCGTACGAGCCACGTTCCGGTGCTTGCCGACTTGAGAGAGAGTGGCTCGATCGAGCAGGACGCGGACATCGTCATGTTTATCTACCGTGAAGAAATGTATGATAAGGATACCGATAAAAAAGGCATCGCCGAGATTCATATTGCGAAGCATAGAAATGGACCTCTCGGCGTCGTCAATCTGTTCTTCGATCAGCGCACGACGCGCTTTCGCGATCTTGCTCCCTACCAGTCGCCTCCCGGCTATTAGGAAGGCCATGCGCTCTAACGCCGGCTTTGGACATCTGTGCTAGAATCGATGCCCGCGAGGCAACCATGACCTTCACCGGATTCACGACGGATGATCCGATCAAGCTACCGCGGGAGTTCTTTACCGAGGTGCTGCCGGGAATCTCACAGCCGGCTGAGCTGAAGGTCACGCTGCACGTCTTCTATCTCTTGAAGAGCAGCCGGCGGCGGCCGCGTATGGTGGAGTGGAGCACGCTCCGCGGCGATGCGACACTGTTGCGTAGCCTGCGGGCGATCGCGCCGCTGCGTCCTTTAGAGGACGTGCTCGTCGATGGCATGGCGGCCGCGGTCCGTCGCGCCACACTCCTGCACGTGGTAGTGCCCGAGGGGCCACGCGTCGGCAACTGGTATCTGGCCAATACGGAGCGCAACCGCGCCTGGGCTGCCCGGGTTGTCGACGGCGACATCAGCTGGCTGCCTGTCGCCGGTGGGCTATCTGAGCGGCCGCCACTTTTCTCGCTCTATGAGCATAATATCGGTATTCTCACTCCGATGCTGGCAGCCGAGCTCCACGAGGCCGAGGAGCTCTATCCGGCAAGTTGGATCCCAGAAGCGATCCGTGAGGCAGTACGCTCCAACAAACGGTCGTGGCGCTATATCAAGGCCGTGCTCGACCGCTGGGCGCGCGACGGACGCGATGCGCGGCTGGAGCCGACGGACGATGCGCGGCGCTATATCAGCGGCTCACTCTCCGACGTCGTGAAGCGCTAAGCGCCAAAACGACGGCGCCATCGAATAGGTAAAGCCATGGACTCGCTCTCCGAAATCATCAATCGCCTCCAGCAGACGGCTACCGACGACGCGGCACTTCCGGCGGGACCGGTCTGCCCCCGCTGCGGAGGCACTGGCTTCCTGCGCTACGATGTGCCGTACGGGGACCCGAACTTCGGCCGTCTCCAGGTCTGCGGCTGCCGCGCGCGCGAGGTGGCTGCCAGTCGCGCAGCCCGTTTCCGCGAGCTTTCCCGCCTCGGCCCGCTCGAGCAGAGGCGCTTCGCAAATTTCGTCCCCGATAAGGGTTTGAATGCCTTCAGCCGCGACGCCCTCGCCATCGCCTTGCGCATCGCTCGCGACTACGCGGCAGCTCCCTCCGGCTGGCTGGTCCTTACTGGCCCCTCGGCCTCGGGCAAGACCCACCTGGCCGCCGCGATCACAAACGAGCTGCTCGAACGTGAAGATGGCGCCCTCTGGGTCTTCGTGCCGGACTTTCTCGATCACCTGCGCACGACCTTCAGCCCCCAGAGCGACGTGACCTATGACGACCTCTTCACGACGGTGCGTGATGCGCCGGTACTCGTCCTGGACGACCTTGGCGCTCATTCGTCGAGCTCCTGGGCCGACGAAAAGCTCTA
>JBBSGA010000164.1:0-13095 GCA_038254585.1 Chloroflexales bacterium
CACACGGAATCCGGCCTGCTGAAGGTAGTCGCGCGCGATCTCCACGATGCGCGGCTCAGCGTCGACCACCAGTATCGTTCTGCTCATACGATCCATGGAAGCGCCGCGCGACTGCTCCGGTATGGAGCAGTCGCGCGGGATACACATCTAGAGCTGGGTCGGCTCGCTGGACTGCGAGCCGCCGCCCGATCTGCCGCGGAAAATGCGCACGCCAATCACGATCAACACGAGGGCAATCAGCGCGTCACGCAAGCCACGCAGCAGCATGAAGGGAAATGCCAGGAACGGCATGTGCGGGCCACGGCCAAAGTCATGGCCGAAGCGCGGTCCCCGCTCAAATCGGGGCGACGCCGGCGCCTCCATACGAGGGTGTATGGCCCGTGGGCCTCGATCAGGTGCCGCCGGTCCCTGTGCCGAGTCCGGCGCCACAGACCGGCCGTCCGCCTGGGGCGCAGCGCCCGACGTACTCCGTTCAAAGGATCGAGGCCCAAACGATCGCCCCGACAAAGAAACCACCAGTGCCAGGACTCCCAAGCCAATCGCTACATATCCTAACCAACGGCTGCGACGTTCCATCTTTATGTCCTCCCTGAATCAGCGTTGTGCTCTGCCTGATCCGATAAGGAGAGCATACCGTGCCATTATGAAGCAATTATGAAGAACCTTCGAACGGATTTCGGGAGTCAGAGCACAAGCGGGGACCGGCCAAGAGCGAAGACGTGTATGCTTAGGCTATCCTGGCATGGGAGACGAAGGCTTGAACGGGACCATCATGGGCGGAATCATCTTTGCTGCGACACTCGCCCTGGTCATCTCGCGTCCGAGGGGTCTTCCCGAGTGGCTCGCCTCCCTCGGCGGGGCGCTGGCGATGCTGCTGACCGGGATCGTGTCACCACGCGTGGCACTGGAACTCCTGCATGATAATGCGAACGTCTTCGGCTTTTTCCTGGGCCTCATGACGGTCTCGGCTGTCGCCGAGAGTGCGGGTTTCTTTGATACCCTGGCGCGTCTCGCCGTACGCCTCTCCGGATCGAGCGCCAAACGTCTGATGCTCAACGTCATGTTGATCGGAACCTTGATCACCACATTTTTGACCAACGATGCGACGGCGTTGATTCTGACGCCGGTGGTCTACGCCCTAGTCGTCGGCTTACGCCTCGAACCGCTCCCGTTTATGTTCGCGTGTACCTTTATCGCCGACACGGCGTCATTTGTCCTGCCCGTGAGTAATCCGATCAACGTTCTCTTTCTGACGACGTTCCCATACAGTCTCGGGCAATACCTCGCGCGTCTGCTGCTGGCCGCACTCGTCGTCATCACGGCGAACATCGCGCTGTTTCTCCGGATCTTTCGCCACGACCTGGAGCAGCCGTTCGACCTGGCACTGCTTGGGAAGCTTCAGAGGTCGAGCCGGGATCGCTATTTCTGGTACGTGACCGGCTCGCTGGCAGCGCTTGCGCTGGCCTACGTATTTGCCTCGGCCTGGCGCTGGCCCCTGTCGGTCGTTGCGCTCGGGGGCGGAGGCTGGCTGCTGATGGGTGGGCTCGTCTCGCACCGGATGGACTGGAGACGGCTCGGCGGAGAGATATCATGGTCGATCTTCGGCTTCATCGCAGGTATGTTGGTAACGGTACGCGGGGTCGAAAACCTAGGAGTGACCCAGACCTTCGGCCGATGGCTAGTGCGTCTGGCAGGCGGCCACCCGGCTGGCGTCGTGGCCGCTTCCGTTTTCGGATCGGCCCTGGGCGCGAATGCAATCAACAACGTCTCAGCTGCGCTCGTGCTCATTTCCGCGATCCGAGTGGCTGCGCCGCCCGGACCGCTGCGAGATATACTCGTCTTCGGCTCTATCCTGGGGGCCGATCTCGGCCCAAATATCACGACGGTCGGCTCGCTGGCGACGATATTGTGGCTGCTGATCCTGCGACGCAAGGGGCTGGAGGTCTCCTCGATAGCGTATTTCCGGCTAGGGATCGCCGTCACCCCGGTGCTGTTGGTGCTCGGCGCGCTGTCACTGTGGCTCTCGACCTTTTGGTGAGACAGGCCACCGGCCACCACGGCGCGGGTAGGTATGGAGCCCGGATTGGCCGTTCTGCTTCAAGAGGTCGACGATGATAGCTCATCGAATCGGGGCACTGGTATGTTTGAGCGGACTCGACCCGGCAAGCTTCATGGAGCGAGCCGCGCCCCACGTGCCGCTCGATCGCCCCCTCGTATTACTCTTCGTGATCGACACACGTTCCGCCGAGCAGCTCGGGCATATCGGCCGAAGACTCATCGCCGCCGGACGGGTGCGCAGTGGAGGAGAGGCGCGGATGGCGGCAGCCGACGAGCACACGGCCCAGGCCGTGCTGCAGGAGGCAGCCGAAACGTGCCGCGCGCTTGGCTACGACATGCAGGAGATCCGGCAAAAGATCCGGCGCGGGCGACCTGAGCAGGAGATCCTGCTGGCCGCTCAGGATGCCGAGCTCGACGTCGGACTGATCGTCATCGGAGCGAGCTTTAAAGGGGGCCCGAGCCCCCTGGTCGGGCCCGCCAGCGTCGGGCCAGTCGCCCGCTACATCGTAGAACACGCGCCATGTGACGTGCTCCTGCTACGATGAGCGGCCTCGGCCGCCGGAACACGGCATGGGCGATACAGAGGCTACAGATTCCGAGCGCCATCCATGCTCCTTCTGACACATGCCTTGCTACCTAACGCCCTTCGTGCGCAAAGCCTAATGGGCACTGGGCGCGTGACAGAACTGGGAGGATAGCTATGAAGCGGAAACTCGTGGCTTTGGGACTCGCCACCGCGCTGGCACTTGGCTCATTGACGGCCTGTGGCGGGAGCAGCGGCACCGGCGGCACCGGCGGCACCGGTGGGGCTGCCGCGACGGCAACTACCAGTCCCTAAACGCACCGAGCGAAGGGTATTCCGATCTGCATGGCGACGGGCGGACGCTCTACTGCGTCCGCCCGTCGCGTCTTTCGACGCCTAAAAACTTAAAGTGCGGCAATAACGCCGGCCAGGCGAGCTCTGAAATCAGACGAGCCGATCGTCGACCAAAGAGCGGCGGTTCCCATCCACAGACGGTCGCGCTCGACTTCGAGATGGGCGCGGTAGCGCTGTAGCCCGTCCTGCTGATTGCTGCTCGTCTGAAGTAGCCCGTCGACGAGCGGGAGCAGGACCACTAGATCGTGCAGGGTACCGAGATGGTCTTGTGCCCGCATGAGATCCTCGCGCAGTGCGACGGCCTCTGGGATAAGCGCATCTTCGAAAAGCTCGATCGTGTAGCGCAGGTGTTTGCAGGCGATCCGCAGCCGATGGAGTAGAGGGAGCGGCGCCTCTGGCATGAGAGGCGCATAGCGCTGAATGGTCTCTAACCGGGACCAGAGGGCACTGCCGGCGACATCTCGGACACGCAGGGGTACCTCGGCTGCCTCCGAAGCCTCGGAGGCAACCCCGGCACCAGCAGCGGTAACGAAGCGCTCCAGCCGGTCCAGCAGCTTGTGAGTCCGCTTACGATCAAGCTCCTCGAGCAAGGCCTCGCGCGCCTTGTCCCGGCGCTCGTTGAGCTCACGTACGAGCGAATCGAGCCCATCTCCCTCGCCGGCGGCAAGATGCGAGGAATAATCGGCGACGGCCTCCAGTAAGACCTCCGTGTCGCGCACCGCGCCAAGCGCGGCGGCAAGGCGCTTGAGGCCTTTGCGCAGGCGACCGGCTGTGCCGGGCCGATAGACCGAGTCAGCCAGCACCTCGAGCATTGCGCGCAGCCTCCGGGTCGCCACGCGCATGTCGTGCACCGCATCGTGATCGCCTTCGCGGACTTGCGGCTCATGGGCCTTCAGCTTTTTCCACTGTGCACGTAAAGCAGACCGCCCTGCCTCGGCCAAGAGCGCGCCCGGCTCCATCGGAGCGGCGCCGCGCCGGCCTAGAGCAAGACCGCGCTCGAGCTTGGTGCGCGGCTGGGGCGCGAGCGGCAACGCCTGCTGGAGCCGGCGCGCCAACTCGTCCAAATCCTGCTCGGTCCCGTCACCTTTGCGCTCGATCTCCAGCTCGTGGAGCGCCTGCGCCTTCTCGCCCGCACGGATCTCGCCCTCATCTAGGGCGATCTCGGCGACGACCCGTCCATCCTGGCGTACTTTCCAGGAACAGCGGTCGTTGACGACCTCGACGATTGGCTCGAGGGGATGCTCGCCGATCAGCTCAGAGAGCTGGGCGCGTATCGCCTCCGGCCAGCGCGCTCGGTCATGGATGGCATCGTCAGGGAGCGCCTCCTCCCACTCGTCACGCTGGTGGCGTGCGCCTTCACCGCCGCCCCGCGGCGGCCCCTTGAGAGTCATATAGATCGTCTCTGCATCGTGCCGGATGCGTAGAGCGAATTTCTGCCCCGTAAGGATGCGATCCGGGGTATCGAGGACGACGTCTCGTAACGGGTGGGCTTCGCGCGGGTCGAGGACGAAAGGGACCCAGTCGAGCCGCTCGATCATACCGGCCTTCAGCTTGCCCGCGACGCGAAATTTGAGCTCAGTCTCCATCTGGGCCTCCCAAGCATGTAGTCTTCGCACGCAGCGTCAACTATAGTAGTCTTGACTGCGCGCTGCAACCCAAATCGCAGCTGCCCCTAGGAACTGCTCAACGAGTGACGAGAGGCAAGTAGATGCGTGGAGTGAGAGCCAATATATTGTACTGGGCGGGATCATAGAAGTATGAGAGGATCTGCTCTGCAGTCTGGCCGTCCCTAGCCAGCTGCGCGGACTCATCCTGGCCCATACAGCCGGGGAAAATCGGACAGTTGTCAACGGTGTTGCGGTAAAACGTGGGAATTAGCCTGTCGTCAAGGAGCATTCTAGCCAACCAAGTCCGAGCGACGGCAGCGTCAGTGTCTGCAACAGCACTATCTTTCTTGTAAACCTGATCACATGTGCTGTCGATCAGATCGAACGGGTATCCCCATGTTCTCCATTTCCTCTCGACAACAGCCGTATACCAGGCATATTCTTTCACCGCTATAGCACCAGCATCTAGGGACGCTGGTGGCCACCCGGATACCCACTCATTGGGCAAAACGTTCCGGACATAATCGACAAATCTCATGCGCTCAACATGAAACGGAGCTATCCGAGAGGCTTTGCAGTCTACAACTCCAGTGATCCCTACATCGACATACTCTGGTGGAAGGCCGGCATACGCAGGCGTTGCCGCCGGATTCTGCTGGCTGGCCAGCGCCTGTTGGAAATCGATGGGCTGGATTAGAGCGCCGCCTCGTCGGAGCTTCACATGTAGCTCGACAGGCTGACCGGCGCGCAGGTTAACCCCTTGAAAACTCCATAGATCATAGCCAACAGCGGTCACGGAACCTGCAACTTTGTCGACTGGACCTTTCAAAGGTATAGAAGTCGACGGAATCGAGCCATCCGGCTCCACCATAATGGTTACCGAATCGACGACCACTCGTGCGCCAATGATCGGCGCGCCTGTCACGATATCCCGGACATAGCCCGACAAGAGCACACTCGGTGGCTCCGGAGCATTAGCCAGGGTCGCCGGCACAGATGCGAAGACGACAACCGCCAGAAGGACTAGTAGAAGACGGCGCATGGCGCTGATGGCAGCTTTCTCCTGCGGTGAGCAAAGGATCGAGAGGCGGAATTATACCGGGATACAGTACACCCCGCCAGTGCTCTACAACGAGCGGCATGGGTGCCTACCGGCCGATTTCGATCGTCCCCAGATCGACCTCGTCGCCGGGCAGAGGCGCTCCACCCGCCGTTGCCGGGAAGCGCCGTTGGGTCGTGCCGTCGTAGAGGCCCATGACGAGATGGTACTGACCCGGCGGAAGGCTGCCCGGCAGCGGCAGGTCGAGCCTGTCGACGACGAGCGAGCCGGGCTGCCAGCTCTGGGGCGGGAAGAGGCCAAGCCACGGCGGAGCGTCCCGCTGGGCGAGATTCTGGGACTGCTGGTTGCGGAGGTGAAGGAAGAGCATGTAGTTGGCGGGCGGAGCCGGGACGCGGGCCGTCCAGAACGCCGTGACGGCGATCACGTCGCCGACTCGGAGACGCCTGCCCAACTCTACCTCCGGGCCGGTCGTCCTTTCGGCCAGCCGCCCGACGGTGACGCCGAGGAGATCCAGGGCGCCGATGTGCGCGCGGGGCCCGGTGACAGGCAGCGTCGCCGGGGTCAATCTCGTCTCAATTATGTCTATTTGTGGGCCGCGATACCGGCTCCCCGGACCGCCGTAGGTCCGGCTCGCGCGGCCATCCTGTAGGAGCGACCCGTAATCGGGTGTCCAGGCGTACTGGCGGCGAGACGAGGAGGTCGCAAGTAGGAGGCCAAAGCCCTGTTGGCGGTACCAGTCGAGGGTGTGCAGCGGCAGATAGTGCACCGGCGTCGACTGGGCAACGCCACCCCAGGTAAACGGGTGTGACAGCTCACTTGCCACCCGCACACCGGGCGCCTGCTGCCGGAGGGCCGCCTGGGCCTCGACACGGCTATCGGGCAGCGCAAACTCACGGCTAATCCGCGTGGCAGCGACAAGCGAGGGCGCCACGACGACCAGGAGACCCAGCACTGCTACCGGCGCACGAAGCCGCGGCCGAAGGTATCGGGCGGCTACATCCCAGACGGCCTTCCCACCGGTGCCCGCGACCAAGAGCATGAGCGGCTGGGCCGGCAGCAGATTGCGGAAGAAGTGGGTTTCGGCCTGCAGCAGCGTGACGAGCAGCAGCAGTGGAAAGGCAAGGAGCACAGCCAACAGCCGGGGTCTACTCCGGCCGAGGGCGATCGCACCGATCAGCACCAGCAGTGCCGGGAGCGGGCCCAACCCCACGCTCCAGAGAAAGGCGAGGTAGGAACCAAGGGGCCATCGCCCCATGACATCCCCATGCGCACCGCCGTACGATGCAAAGAGCGTCGTAACATCGCGTCGAAACGCCGCGAAGTCGAGAAGAACATAGGGCGAGGTCAGAAGAAACGTAGCGGCGGCTGCGACGCCCGCGGCAACCAGGCGACCAAGACGGGCTATCGCGCAGCGCCGCCAGCGGAGAGCATGCGCGGTGAGCAGCGGGACGACGACCAGCACGTCCTGATACTTCGTGCCAGTGGCGAGGCCCGCAAGCATGCCCGCGAGAAGGTAATCGCGGGCGTCACCGTGCTCTAGGACGCGCACCGCGGCGAGGACCGCGACGGCAGCAAAAAGCGCCGCCGGGGCATCAACCGTTATATAGTGCGCATGCGTGATTGCCCAAGGCGAAAAGGCGAGCAGCGCAGCCGCGAGCAGCGCGGAGGATCGCCCGATCGCACGGCTATACAGGCCCAGCACCCCGCTCGTCGCAGCGCTGAGGGTCGCGGTCACGAGCCTCCCCCAGGCAAAGGCGCGCGGGATCGAGGTGTAAAAATCGGTCGTGCGGGGAAGGACCAACGGCGCGTGGTAGAGGCCCGTGTGCAGCCCACGCCAGAAATGAAGCTTCAAGACCAGTGCCTGCAGGTAGAGGATCAACGATGGGTAAAAGAAAAAGCTTGGGTCAAACTTACCGGCGACGATGCGCAGGACCACGTTGACCACCGCCGGCTCGTCGGGGTGGTCGACGTAGGGCAGCGACCAGCCGGCGCCCCATGCGCGCAGGAACCACCCACCAAGACATACCACGACCAGCGCCGCCAGCGCCGTGCGACGCCCATTCACCGATCCGTCTATTCGCTTCAAACGTGCTAATCTATCCTCAGGGTCCGGCCCGTTGATCGCCGGACTTCAGGCGCGCATTGTAGCAGGAGCAGCGTATGACAACGGCTGTTCGCCCGCCCGGCCCCAAGGGCAGCCCGGTCATCGGCAACTTGAAGCCGTTCCGAGACGATCCGATCGACTTCCTGATGGCCTGCGCGCGCGACTACGGCGACATCGTCCAGTTCAAAGTCGGGCCGCAGGAACTGTTTCTGCTCAACCATCCCGACTCGATCAGGGATGTCCTCGTCACGCACCACCGCAATTTCGTCAAATCGCGCGGCCTCCGCCGGGCCAAACGCCTGCTTGGCGAAGGATTGCTGACGAGTGAGGGGGAGTTCCACCGCCGCCAGCGGCGTCTGGCGCAGCCCGCCTTTCATCGGCAGCGGATCGCGAGCTATGGGTCTATTATGAGCGCCTATAGTGCTCGTCTTGGCGAGCGCTGGCATGATGGCGAGACACTCGATATCGCCCAGGCGATGATGCAGCTAACGCTCGCGATCGTCGGCAAGACACTCTTCGACGCGGACGTCGAGGAAGAGGCCGACGAGATCGGGGCCGCCCTGACGGAAACCATGCAGCTCTTTCGCAGCATCACGACGCCCTTCGTCGATCTCCTCGACCGGATCCCGATTTTGCCCGCCAACCGGCGTTTTCGCGCGGCGCGGGCGCGGCTTGACGCCACCATCTACCGCATGATCGCGGAGCGGCGGCGCAGCGGCGAAGATCGCGGTGACCTCCTCTCGATGCTCATACGCGAGGTCGACACGGAGCAGACCGGCACCGCGACCGGGATGACCGATGAGCAGCTACGTGATGAGGCGCTCACGATCTTCCTCGCAGGCCACGAGACGACGGCGAACGCGCTTACGTGGACATGGTTCCTGCTGTCACAGAACCCCCAAGTCGAGGAGCGGCTGCATGCCGAGGTCGACTCGGTCCTGGGAAAAAGGCTGCCCTCAATAGACGACCTCCCGCGTCTCACCTATACAGAAATGGTCCTACACGAGTCGATGCGCCTCTACCCGCCGGCCTGGATTCTCGGCCGGGAGGCACTTGCCCCCTATCGGGTCGGCGACTACGTTATGCCGTCCGGTACGCTCGTGCTTATGAGCCAGTACGTTATGCACCACGACGCCCGCTTTTTCCCCGAGCCCTTCCGCTTCGATCCACTGCGCTGGACCTCGGACGCACGCGCGGCGCGGCCCAAGTTCAGCTACTTCCCTTTCGGCGGTGGGCCACGCCAGTGTATCGGCGAATCCTTCGCCTGGATGGAGGGTATCCTCGCCCTCGCTACCCTCGCCGCAAAATGGCGAATGCGACACGTGCCGGACCACAAGGCCGCCCTGCTCCCGCTCGTCACCTTACGCCCGCGCTACGGAATGCGGATGGTGATCGAGCGACGCGATCGCGCCTAACGGGATCCGACAGCCAATCCTTGGCTCACATCCTGCCATGCCGGCGACAATGTAGTATGCCAAGGGGAGGATGCATTGGATCAAAAACGGACCTTCCACTGTGTGATTTTGGACGTCGACGGCACCCTGATCGACAGCAACGATGCGCACGCGTCGTCATGGGTCGACACCCTGCGCGAGGCGGGCTACGATGTACCCTTCGAGAGTGTCCGGCGGCTGATTGGAAAAGGGAGCGATAAGCTGTTGCCCGAGGTAAGCGGCGTTCAGGCCGACAGTCCTGAAGGAAAGCGCCTCGGCAAACGCCGCGGCGAGATCTTCAAGTCCGAGTATCTCCCCAAAGTTCAGGCGTTTCCTGAGACCCGGACGCTTCTCGCGCATATGCGTGACAACGGGCTTAAGCTGGTCGTCGCGAGCTCGGCTCAAAAAGAGGAACTCCAGGTACTCCTCGAGATTGCGGGCGCCGCGGATCTTGTCCAAGAAAGGAAGTCGTCGGGCGACGCCAAGGAGTCCAAGCCAGATCCGGACATTGTCGAGGCCGCCCTGCAGAGCTCAGGGTTCGGGGCGCCGGATGCCGTTATGCTCGGCGACACACCCTACGATATAGAGGCAGCGGCAAAATGCGGCGTGGCTACGATTGCGGTGCGCTGCGGCGGGTGGGACGACGAAGGGCTCGCCGGCGCCCTCGCGATCTACGACGATCCCGCCGATCTCCTCGCACACTACGACGCCTCGCCGCTCGGACCCAGCCAGGTAGGGGACTGAACAGCCAAACTCTGGCAGATTAGGCGCGTGGTACAATTCAGGCAGGCCTTATGGGAAAGCCCTGGGGGCGAGGAGGAATGCATGGCGGGAAAGACGATAGCGGTAACCGACGATACGTTCGAGCAGCAAGTGCTGAAGTCGGATAAGCCAGTCATGGTCGATTTCTGGGCGCCCTGGTGTGGCCCGTGTCGCGCGGTAGCGCCGGTGATCGAGGAGCTTGCTGGCGAGTATAAGGATAAGGTCGTTGTCGCGAAGATCAATACAGACGAGAATCCGCGCTACATGGTGCAGTACGGCATTATGGCCATTCCGACGATGATCTTCTTCAAGGACGGGCAGATAGTCGACCGGATCGAGGGTGCGGGTCCGAAGTCGTTCTATAAGACACGGCTCGAAGGCCTGTTGAAGGACAACGTAGCCGCGAACGGATAGACCTTTCCGCGGTCATGGATGATCGAGCGGGCGCCCTTCGGCGCCCGCTCATTCGTTTTAAGGCGGCGGATACAGTAAGCTGCGCTCAACAACGGCTTTGACGTAGACGTGGTAGCTTAAGCGTCGCCGGCTCAGGGCAGGCCAATGTTTTTCGTCATCGCCAAGCGGCGTGGAGGAACTGCGCATGTTGCGGGGAACGCTGATTCATCCGGAGATGTTGGACGTGTTGGGCCGAGCGGGGCACGGCTCCCAGATCTTGATCGGCGATGGGAATTACCCCTTCTCGACTGGCACCAATCCGCGTGCGCGGCGAGTATTTTTGAATTTGCGCCCAGGTCTCGTTACGGCAACGGATGTGCTCGAGGTGCTTGCCGGCGCGATCCCCATCGAATCCGCGAGCGTGATGGTGCCCGAGGGTCCCGAGCCTCCGATCTTCCAGGAATTCCGCAGATTGCTGCCCGCGCAGATGCGTCTGGCCCCACTTGAGCGCTTCGCCTTCTACGCGGCAGCGCGTGCCGAAGACGTGGCTCTGGTGATCGCGACCGGGGAGCAGCGGATCTACGCGAACATCCTGCTGACGATCGGCGTCATCCCGCCACCGGAGGCCTGGAACGTAGTGTGAAAGACGGTAGGCCCGATCTACGCATACCCGCCGCATCTCTCGGCACGCGGCTGAGGTCCAAGCGCTCCGCGGCTGCGTATATCATGGTAGATGACTGGGAGCTTGATTATGAGACGAAGATTGGTGTGGGCGGGAGCGACTGCCGGGGCGCTAGCGACGATCGTGCTGACGGGTTTGATAGCGCTGACGAGCCAGCTGACCCGTGTCTCGTTCCTGCCGCTTAACCTGGCGGATTTGCTGATCCGGGTAACGCCGGGCAAGATCGCGACCTTCGGGATCGAGGCGCTTGGTCCACTTGCGAAGATGATGGTCGAGGCCGCGAGCATCGTCACGTTCATCCTGATCGGCACGGCGCTCGGGGTGCTCTTTGCATGGTGGGCGCAGCGTGGACGCCGACGGCCGGCGATTGTCGCGGGGGAGATCTTCGGTGGATTGATGCTCCTCTTTCTACTTACGTTGCAGCTGAGCAATCCGTCGGCCGTCGACCTCTCGACGGTTACAAGCGCAATGCTGGTCATTCTGGCCCTGGGCTGGGGCGCCGGCCTCGGCTTCATCTACGGCCGCTTGCAATCGCGGGAGGTTCCAGCCACGCCCTCCGAGATCGCCGCCGATCCGGCGCGGCGTCTCTTCCTTCGGCGCTCGGCAGCGGCAGCGGTGACCCTCGCGATCGGGAGCGCGGCGATTGCCGAGGTGCTGCGCCGCGCGGGTGAGGCGGCGACTGCCGAGGCAGCCCTGCCACCGGCGCTGTTGCCACCCACAGCCTCGGGAACAGCGCTACGAGGCGCGACAGGCGATGCTACCGCATTCAAAGTGCCGACCGGCGTGCGCCCGTACATTACGACCGCCGACAAGCTCTACACGGTCGCCAGCCGCACGCGCGATCCCGTGGTCGATCCCAAAACGTACAAACTGACCGTCGACGGCGCCGTGCGCCATGCGCTGAGTATCTCGCTCGCCGATCTCCAGGCGCGGCCGCGTATCGATCAGACCTCGACGCTCGAGTGCGTGTCGAATGAGGTGGCAGGCGATCTGATCGGCAACGTCAACTGGAATGGCACGCCGCTCAAGGCGCTGCTGGACGAGGCGGGGCTCGAGCCAAACGTGGAGCGCCTCGTCTTCCACGCCGCCGAAGGCTATGTCGACTCGATCCCGCTCGACGCGGCGATGCTGCAGACGACGCTCGTCGTCTATGGTATCGACGGCCAGCCCTTGCCGCGCCAGCATGGCTTTCCCGTCCGGATCATCGTGCCGACGATCTATGGGATGAAGAATGTAAAGTGGCTCCAGCGCATCGAGGCGATCAAGACCGATTTCGAGGGGTACTGGCAAGAGCGGGGCTGGAGTAACCCGGCGATCGTCAAGACGACGTCGGTTGTCGACACCCAGGGTACGCAGAAGTTAGAGAACGGGGTGGTGCCGTTGGGAGGCATCGCCTTCGCCGGCGACCGCGGCATCTCGGCCGTCGAGGTACGGATCGACGGGGGCGCGTGGCACAAGGCAACGCTCGCCGACCAGCGCAGTCCGGCACAATGGCGCTTGTGGCGCTATGACTGGAAGGCTAGTCCCGGCAGCCATCGCGTCACGGTCCGCGCCGTCGACGGGAAGGGCGAGCCGCAGACCGCGGAACTCGCGGCCCCACACCCGGATGGTGCAAGCGGCTATCATGCCGTCGAGGTTTCGGTTCGAGGATAGAGTGCGCTTGGCGATAAGGCTCCTGCCAGGTACTACCATCTTCAGCTCGGCCGCGTCGTGGAGTACACCCCGAAGATGATACCCGCGCACTATTGGAGTAAGCCCGGCTGCAGCGTAAAATGCAAGCACGTCGATTGGACGACAACGCAATGCTACATCTAAGAAGCTGTTTAAGATGATATTCGTGTCATCATCATCCGTACGGCCGGTTTACCGTATTACAATCAGCAATGATAGGTTTTGACAGTAAAAGGAAACGGCCGTTCTACCTGGCGGGTCCTTCCAAAATCGGGGTGCCGCCAAGTGTATCGTGCAGGAATACGGGGTATCCGTTCAGGAGGTAGGCATGAGAGTGGGAACCGGGCACCCCGCCCAATGAGCACGCACCACATCTGCAATGAATGGCAGTGCTTGCCGCTGCTGTTGACGACAGCTCGTCGTGACTGTCAGGATCCGTTCCACACAG
>JBBSGA010000165.1:0-13005 GCA_038254585.1 Chloroflexales bacterium
ACGGCCTGGAGCATGTCCACCAGCAGACAGTACACTGCTATAATCTGCCCGTCCATGAAGAAGTCCTCCTGAGTAGTGGCTTCAAGCACCCGTACTCTAGCACTTCTTCATGGACACCTTGCAAGGTAGCAACTTGGGTTACTATATATCAGGCCGTCGTGGTAGGATGCATAAAGGAGCTTGCCTATGGTAACAGAGCCGCGTGTGCTGGTCGTCGAGGATGATGTACAGACCGCGTCAATGCTGCAACGGGCGCTCACCTACGAAGGTTATCGCGTCACGATTGCGGCCGATGGGCCGTCGGCGCTCCAAGTTGCGCTGCAACAGGCGCCTGATCTCGTGATTCTCGATTGGATGCTGCCCGGTCTCGACGGCCTCGAAGTGTGCCGGCGACTGCGGAGCGCCGACGAGACGCTGCCGATTCTGATGTTGACGGCGCGCGACGAAGTCGACGACCGCGTCCGGGGCCTGCAGGGCGGTGCTGACGACTACGTGCCCAAGCCGTTCGCGCTCGGCGAGCTTCTCGCGCGCATCCAGGCTCTACTGCGCCGCGCCGGGCACGCTACCAGGACTGAACCCGCCCTGCGCGTCGCGGACCTACAGCTCGATCCGTCTACGCGCCAGGTCTGGCGCGGCGGTCACGAAATTATGTTAAGCCCAAGAGAGTTCGACCTGCTCGAGCTTCTTATGCGCCATCCGCGGCAGGTTCTGACGCGCGAGCGCATCCTCGACGTGATCTGGCAATTCGACTTCGGCGGCCAGACGAATGTGGTGGATGTCTATATCGGTTACCTGCGCCAGAAGCTCGAGGCACACGGCGGCGAGCGCCTGATCCAGACCGTTCGGGGCGTTGGGTTCGTCCTGCGTGAGTGAGAGGCGTGTGGCTCCACGGCGCAGTAGATCAGGTGGACTATGGGCACAGCAGCCGTATACGTAGCTGCTGTGCCCATAGATAGCGAAGACCAGGTAAGGATGGCGCCTATGTCCCTGCGACTCCGGCTCGCATTGCTCTATACCGTCGTGCTCTCCGTCACGCTTGTCTTGAGTGGAATTATTCTGGTCGTGGTGCTGCGCCGAACACTGGTCAGCGAGGTCGACCGATCGCTCGTGGCGCTGGCCCAAGAGTTCGATGCCCAGCGCTGGCTGCGCGGCGACCACGGCGGCGCGACCGTTTTGACGACTGGCGAGGCGACTGTAGAGACCTTTACGGAGGTCTTCGATCGACAGCACGTCCGTGTCGCCTACAGCCCAAACCTGCAGCGGAACGCGCTTCACGTGGACGATGCCACGCTTGACGACGCCCTCACCGGCGTACCGCGCTTCGTCAATCTGCGCCGCGGCGGGGCTGCTTTACGCACCTACGTCGCGCCCGTGCTGGTAGGAGGACGCATGCGCGGTGCGGTGGTCGTCGCGCGCTCATTAGGGCCAATCCCCAGAACACTGGCCACCGTCTGGCGCACGCTGCTCCGGATCGACCTGGTGCTGATCGCAATCGCGCTCATATCGGGCCTCGTCCTGGCGCGTGCCGCGCTCCGACCGATCGACCGCATCACACGAACGGCGGCGGCAATCGGCGAAGGGCTCGAACTGGATCGACGCATCGATTATCGTGGCCCGGACGACGAAGTTGGCCGGCTCGCCGTTACCGTGAACACTATGCTTGACCGGGTCGCTACGGCATATCGGCAGCAACAAGATGCACTTGAGGCACAGCAGCGCTTCGTGGCTGACGCTTCACACGACCTTCGGACGCCGATCACAAGTATTACCGGTAACGTTCAGTTCTTGCTGCGAGCGAAGTCCCTGCCGCCCGACGAGCACAACGCAGTTCTCCATGACATTGGAGCCTCCGCCGGCCGCATGCAGCACCTCGTAAGCAACCTGCTGGCGCTTGCGCGCGTCGACGCGGGGCAGCTCCAGCTTCGGAGCGACACCATCTTCGTGAACGACCTGCTGGAAGGCGTCGCGCATGAAGCCCGGGCACTGCAGAGCGGTGTGGCGGTGATCGTCGAGCTCGCACCCGGCCTGGCGCTGCAAGGAGACGCCGAAAGTCTGCACCGCGTGCTAATGATCCTGGTAGAGAACGCCTTGAAGCATACGGCGCCAGGCGGCCGGGTGCGCCTCGCCGCTAGGCAACAGAATACGCATATTCGTCTGGACGTATCGGATACGGGGACCGGTATCGCGCCCGAGCACCTTCCACATATCTTCGAGCGCTTCTATCGTGCGGATACGGCCCGCAGTGGCGCCGGGACCGGCCTCGGCCTCTCCATCGCTCAGGCAACTATCGCCGCCATGGGCGGCTCGATCGTGGTGCAGAGTACGGCCGGCGTCGGGACATCTTTTTCAATCGAGCTGGCCGGCACGACACGACAGACAGATTCGGCCCAGGCAGCGAGCGCACCGGCCAGCTATG
The DNA here is from genome assembly GCA_038254585.1 of Chloroflexales bacterium. Lineage (GTDB taxonomy): Bacteria > Chloroflexota > Chloroflexia > Chloroflexales > Kallotenuaceae > JBBSGA01. Next base: position 2,417 of record JBBSGA010000165.1, read on the forward strand.
CGACGGCTCGCCTGATCTCACAATCCGAGGCCCAGAATTTGCATTGACTATTCGCTAAGAACGTGCCAGTATAGGTTTAGGCACGCAAGCGGACGAGACATGGCAATTGCCGGGTGGTACGGTGCGCCGGCAGCATAGCGAAAGGAGGAGCCATTCTGCACGCATCATCTCTGGTTGGCGTCGGATCGTATGCTGTCGGAGTATGCAGACAGTGCTTACGTCCAGGAGCCTGGTCCTCGTCGCAGTGTTTAGTAGGAGAACTCCAATGATCAACTTTATCCTCTGGCTCATCTTTGGTGGGATCGCAGGATGGATCGCGAGCATGATTATGGGCACCGATGCCCAGCAGGGTCTCCTGATGAATATCATCGTCGGCATCATCGGTGCCTTCATCGGTGGCTTCATCGCCAGACTACTCGGCCTCGGCGTCGGTGCGGGCTTCAGCATCGTGGGCCTGATCGTCGCGGTTGTTGGCGCCTGCATCCTCATCTGGCTGGTAAAGATGTTTACGGGCCGGCGCGTCTAGCGCCCCGCGGCAAAACCGAAGCGGGCGGCTCCTGCACGAGGCCGGCGCCGCCCGCTTTGGTTTTGATGGGGCGCTTAGCTATTGGTCGTCTGCAGCCGGTAGAGCACGCCGGCATCGTAATCCATCAAATATAGCTCACCCACTTCATCCTCTCCAAACGAGCTGATGCCGTAGCTCGTCTGCAGCACTTCCTTCTTCGTCCACGCTCCGCCTGTAGCCGCAGTAAGCACCCACACACGCCCGCTGCAGTAGTCGGCAAAGAAGTACCCCGCCTCGAACGCGGGCATACTCTTGCCGCGGTAGCGGTAGCCCCCGGTGATCGAGCAACCGAGGTCATGGCTGTATTCTGCGACAGGCGCCTGCAAGCCGCTCGTGGTACAGCCCTCGGCAGGATCGAAGCAGTGGGCAGCCTCCATGGTATTCCAGCCGTAATTCTGCCCGCCACCGCTACGGGTAGGCTGAACGTCGACCTCTTCCCACTTATCCTGGCCTACGTCGGCGATGTAGAGATCGCCGGTCGCGCGGTCGAATGAAAATCGCCATGGGTTGCGGACGCCAAGCGCCCAGATCTCCGGCCGCATGCCGGCCTTTCCGACGAATGGATTATCGGGTGGTATGGCGTAGGGCGCTTTACCGTCGACGTCGATCCGCAGAATTTTTCCGAGCAGCACCGCTCCGTTCTGGCCATTGCCATGCTCCCCATGCCGATCGCCCGCACCACCGCCGTCGCCCAAGCCGATATAGAGGTAACCGTCGGGACCGAATGCGAGCTGGCCGCCGTTGTGATTAGCTTCCGGCTGGTCGACGGTCAGGAGTGTCACAGCGGAGGAGACGTCTACTACGTTCAGATCGGACGAGACGTGCAAGCGTGCTACGACCGTATTGCCGGAGCGGTCGGTGTAGTCCACGAAGAGCTGGCCGTTGGAACGGAAGTGAGGATGGAAGGCGACCGAGAAGAGGCCTTGCTCGTTGCCGGATGACCCGACACGATCCGCAATGTCGAGAAACGGGCGCGCCTGGAGCGCGCCGTTCACGACGATTCGAATGCGGCCAACTTTCTCGACGACGAAGAGCCGGCCGGTGCCGTCTCCGGCGTGTGTCGCAAAGGTGGGATGCTCGAGGCCGTCCACGACCTGTTTGAGTCCTAGTCGAACCGATTGGCCGGGTGCTGTGCTCGTCGCGGCGGCAGACGGAAGCGGGCTCGTCATCTGCGCCAGCTCGGTCGGCCGCGGTGCAGCCGTCGCCAGTTCGGCGGCCATGGTCGCGGATGCAGTGAGAGCCGCGGCGGGGCCACGTGTACCAAGCTCCGGGGATTGCTGGCTCTCGACGTTCTGCTGTTGCCGGCCGCAGGCAGGCAGACTCAGGAGGAGGTAGATGAGGCAGAGGCGTCGTTGGAACAACCGCATGGATTCAGATGCCGAGCATGCTAGCTAGCTTTGACCGCGTCCGCAGCTTGCTGGGCCGTACTGGGAAGCAGGTCGTCGACCTCGCGCGCCCGCCAGCAGGCGGCGAAGTGGCCGCCGCCGTAGTCGATAAAAGGCGGCTCCTCGACGCGGCACTTGTCGATCGCGATAGGGCAGCGTGTATGAAAGCGGCAGCCGGGCGGCGGAGCGATCGGGCTCGGCACGTCGCCTTCGAGAATAATCCGCTGGCGCTTCTTTTCGATCAAGGGGTCCGGGATCGGCACGGCAGAGAGCAAAGCCTGAGTATAGGGATGCAGCGGCTGGCGATAGAGTGCCTCGGCATCTGCGAGCTCGACGATCTTGCCGAGATACATCACGGCGACGCGATCGGAAATGTGCTTGATGACGCTCAGGCCGTGGGCGATGAAGAGATAGGTCAGACCTAGCTGATTCTGAAGATCCTCGAGCAGGTTGATTACCTGCGCTTGGATCGACACGTCCAACGCCGAAACCGGCTCGTCGCAGACGACAAAATCAGGCTCGACTGCCAATGCGCGTGCGATACCAATGCGCTGGCGCTGGCCACCGGAGAACTCATGAGGGTAGCGGTTGATAAAATAGGGATTCAGGCCGACCAGCTGCAGCAGCTCCTGCACGCGCGCCTGGACTGCCCTTTTCCCTTTACGCAGGTGATGCACCTCGATCGGCTCGCCGACGATGTCGCCGACCGTCATGCGCGGGTTAAGGGAGGCGTACGGATCCTGGAAGATCATCTGCACGTCGCGCCGGACGTTGCGCATTTCGCCAGCGCTGAGCTTGGTAAGATCTCTACCCTCGAAAATGACCTCGCCCGAGGTCGGCTTATAGAGCTGCAGGATCGCACGGCCGGCGGTCGACTTGCCGCAGCCCGACTCACCCACGAGCCCAAGCGTTTCGCCCCGCTTGATGGATAGATTAATGCCGTCGACCGCCTTGACCGCGCCGACCTGCCGGCGAAAGATGACGCCCGAGGTAACCGGGAAGTACATCTTCAGGTCGCGAACTTGGAGCAGGTCGTCCCCATTCGCGGCCGAGGTGTTATATTGACGAGCGTTGCTCACAATTTCCTCCGAGAACCGATCTCAAGCTCTAGCTTCGTTCAGTCGCCGGAATCTGATGCTTGGTCTGTTCCTGCGGGCTCGTGCCATTCATCGACACCCATGGGGCGTGAACGTCGAAGAGACAGGCTGCACGCTGGTTAGGCTCGACCGGTCGCAGCGGGGGAACCTGCTGGTAGCAGGCGTCTTGGACGTAGTCACAACGCGGCGAGAAGGGGCAAATCGCCGGCAAATTGATTAAGTCGGGTGGCAGGCCCCGGATCGGGTTGAGGCGTCGCCCGCGCTCCTCGTCTAGACGTGGGATCGATTGCAGCAGGCCGATCGTATAGGGCATGCGCGGGTCAGCAAAGATCTGATTCGTGGGTCCGTCCTCGATGATCTTACCCGCGTACATCACATTGACGCGATCCGCCATACCGGCGACGACGCCAAGGTCGTGCGTGATAATAATGACCGCCATGCCGAGCTCGTCCTTGAGTTTGTTGATCAGCTCCAGGATCTGGGCCTGGATCGTCACGTCCAGCGCCGTCGTCGGCTCGTCCGCGATCAGAAGATCGGGATTGCACGAAAGTGCCATGGCGATCATCACGCGCTGCCGCATACCGCCGGAGAACTGGTGCGGATAGTCGTCAAGGCGCTTCTCGGGCGACGGAATACCGACGAGCGCCAGGAGCTGAGCCGCGCGGTGCCGTGCCTCTCTGCTCGTCAGCTTCAGGTGAAGCTCAAGCGCCTCGGTGATCTGGCGCCCGATCGTGAGCACCGGGTTAAGCGAGGTCATCGGGTCCTGGAAGATCATGGCAATGTTCTTCCCACGGATCTTCCGCATCTCGTCTTCGTCGTACGTCAGCAGATCCTCGCCGTCGAAGATGATCTTGCCGCCGACGATCTTGCCGGGCGGAGTCTGGATCAGGCGCATCACCGATAGAGAGGTGACGGACTTGCCGGACCCCGATTCGCCGACGATCCCGAGTGTCTCTCCCTTATCGACGTAAAACGAGACCCCGTTGACGGCTTTGACGAGGCCATCTTCCGTCCGGAAATGGGTCTGCAGCTCTGTAACTTCAAGCAATGGCGGCATACGCACCCTTTTTCTGCATTATGCAGTCTGCTACCCCCACGAAGGTTCGAGCACAAGAGGTTCGTCTCATTCGATGGACAGATATGAACACGGCATGCGGAACAGGCGAGAGCCCTGTCTGAGTACGCATGATACTATGCCCTGTCAATACGCCCCATGCTCAGTGCCGCTGCTTGGGATCAAGCGCATCCCGAAGCCCATCGCCGAGGAAGGTAAATGAGAGTGTCGTCAGGCCGATGGCGAGCGCGCTGAAGATGAGGATCCAGGGCTGGGAGTTGAGCCCGACCTGGCCCTCCTGAATCAGGACACCCCAGGAGGTTGGGAAGGCCGAGGGCGTGCCGGGCGTCGGCGTGCGAAGGCCGATGCCGAGAAAGCCAAGCGCCGCCTCGCCGATGATCGCTCCTGGAACTCCAAATGTGAACAAGACGATCACCGGGGCCAACACGTTGGGGAGCAGATGGCGCGACATGATGCGCCAGCGGCTCGAGCCGATGGCCCGTGCTGCCTCGACGAACTCCTTTTCCTTGACCTGCAGCACCTGGCCGCGGACTAACCGTGCTGTTCCGGTCCAGCTAATAATCGAGAGCGCAACGAACAGGAGGATCAGGCCGCCGAGGAGTTTGCCGAGTGCAGTCTCCCGGAAGGCGCTCATCATAATAATGATGAAAAGGAGGTCGGGGAAGGCGTAGATCACGTCGGTAAAGCGCATCAGCAGATTGTCCACCTGACCACCTGCGAAGCCTGCCGTCATGCCTATCAGCAGTCCGACGATCACCACAATCGTCGTGGGCACAAAGCCGACAAGCAGCGAGACGCGCGCGCCGAACATCAGCCGGCTCAGGAGATCGCGGCCGTTGCTATCCGTTCCAAGCGGGAACTTCGCTACTCCTGTCGTATGTGAATTGTTCGTCTTGACCCAGACAGGCATACGATAGGAATTGTTTGGTATCGTATTGAGCGTAGGATCACGCGAAAGCACCGGTGCCAGCAACCCGATAACGCCAAAGAGGACGATCACGATCATCCCAGCTACAGACGCTTTATTGTGCAGAAGCCGGCGCCAGGCGTCACCCCAGAGTGAGCGCTCCTTGCGAAGGCCGAACTCGAGTCCTTCATTTACTCGGGCTGGAGCAGTGACCGCCATGACAAATCTCCTCTATTTCCCAACCTTGATCCGTGGATCGAGAAGGCCGTAGAGCAGGTCGACGCTCAGATTACCCATGGCGATCAGGAAGGCATAGAAGAGCCCGGTGCCCATGATCATCGAGTAATCGCGTGTCCCAATCGAGCGCACCAGCTCACGCCCGATGCCCGGGATGCTGAAAATGGTCTCGATAAAGAACGAGCCTGTCAACAAGCCCGCCAACGCGGGCCCAAGCGTCGTCACCACCGGCAGCAGAGAGTTCTTGAGCACGTGGCGCGCGATGACCGCCCAGGATGATAATCCCTTAGCCCGTGCCGTCCGAATGTAATCCTGGTTCATGACCTCGAGCACCGACGAACGTGTGAGACGCGTAATAAACGCCATCGACGCAAAGCCAAGCGCGATCGTCGGAAGGAACCAGGGCCGGATGCCGGACCAGGAGTTCGGGGACACCTGAAATTTGCCGAAGAGCGCAACGAACCCGTGCGACTTATTGAAGACCTGTACCGCCAGCACGAGCAGCAGCAGGCCGACGATAAAGGAGGGCAAGGTAACAAAGAGCGTGGAAACAAAGAGCGAAATGTAATCGACGATCGTATTTTGCTTGAGCGCAGCGATGACCCCCAGTGGGATCCCGATCAGCACCGCCAGCAGCAGCGCCTGGATGCCCAGCCGGGCCGAATAATAAAAGCGCGGCGGCCGGCTCTTGGTTTCGCGATGGAAAAGCGTCGCCTGGACGGTCTTCGCCCCACGCGACGTATAGGTCGGTCCGAGATTTCCACAAATTGCGCCACAGACCCACTTCATCTTGCCGGTCGTCCTATCGAGATCGCGGTCGACGAGCATGTAGCGCACAAACTGGCGCCAATACGGCTTGTCGAGCCCGAACTTCGCCTCGAGTGTCTTGCGCGTCGATTGCCCCATCTCACGGCGCGTCGGATCCTGATCAAATGGTCCACCGGGCGCGGCATGCATCACGACGAAGGTCACGAGGCCCACGGCCAAAAGCACCGGGATCATCCAAAGCAACCTACGAAGGGTGTATGAAAACATAGCGGGCGCCTCTGCTTGAACTGACGCACGGGGGACTGTCGTGAAAGCCCCACTTCCAATCCGCGTTTCTACTGCTGCTGAATCTCGACCGAGCTAATGTCGAAAATTCCCGGGAAGTAGTCCAGTGGTGTCAAGTGCAAGCCCTTGACCCACGGCTTGATAAGGTAGTTGGTGACATCGTCGTAGACGAAGGCGACCGGCGCCTCCTGGACCAGCAGCTTCTGCGCTTGATCATAGAGCTTCGTGCGCTGCGGATCGTCGAGCGGAAGGCCGTCCGCCTTCCTGGTCAACTCGTCGAACTGCTTGTTCGACCAGTTGGCCCGATCGGAGCCACTACCACCGGTCTGGAAGACCAGCGAGAGCCAGTCCTGCGGGTCCGGGTAGTCCGCGCACCAGCCCAGGAAGAACATCGACGGCGATTGCTCGATCGGGGTGCTCTTCTTGAGGAGCGAAGTATAGACCGTCGGATCGACCGGATCGAGGGTCATCTTGACGCCCAGATTGTTCTGGTACATCGCGGCCACGTATTCGAAGCGAGCCTTATTGCGGGGGCTCGACGAGTAGGTCAGCTTGATCTCCTTGCTCTTGTCGATCCCGGCGCTGTCGAGCAGCTTCTGGGCCGCTGCTTTGTCGAACTTCCAGCTGGTCTCGTTCGGATCGTTGCCGGGGAATCCTGGCGGGATGAACGAGAGCGCCGGCTTGCCCAGCCCCTTCAGCACGTCGCGGATGAAGGCTTCACGGTTGAATGCCTGCGCGAAAGCCTGGCGTACTTCCTTCTTGTCGAAGGGCGTCTTCTTGGTATTGAAGCCGAGGTAGAAGTTGCACGACCCGGCCATTTCTTGTCGCTGTGCCTTCAGCTCCGGATCGCCCTCGACCGTAGCGAGATCTTCCGCTGCCACACCGCCGATATCAAGCTCACCGTTGCGGTAGGCCTGGAAGGAGACGCTGCTATCGGTGATCTCCTTGGCCTCGATCCCGTCGAATTTCGGCTTGGCCAACGCATAGTTGTCGTTACGCTCCCACTTCGAATCGCTCTGGTGGTTCCACTCCTTGATCTGGAAGGGGCCGTTGCCGATGTAGTTGGCCGGATCCTGCCACCACGTGTCGCCGCCCTTCTCGACCAGATCCTGGCGCACTGGTGCGCCGACCCAGAGGGCAAAGACGTTCAGGAAGTAGGGGGCGGACTCCTTGAGCTTGACCTCGAAGGTGTTATCGTCCAGCGCCTTGGCCGCGACGGCGTCGCGCAACGTCTGGAGCTTGGCCTTGTCGGTGACCGTCAGGCCGGCCGTCTGAAATGCCTCGGCGTACTCCTGGCAGCCCACGATCGGGTAGACGATCGTCTGGTACTCACCCGCCGTCACTGGGTCGCATTCGCGCTTGAAGGCATACTCGAAGTTTTTGGCGTTCAACGGCTCGCCGTCCGAGTACTTCTGGTCAGGCTTCAGCTTAAACGTGAAGGTCTTGCCGTCCTGCGATGTCTGCACGCTCGCCGCTGCTCCAGGCACGGGCTTGAGCTGCGTGTTGAAGGTCATCAGCGGGAGATAGTTCAACATGATATATTCGATCTCGTTGACGAAGGATGACTTCTGCGGATCGATGTTATCGGGCTCGGCGCCGAAATTGATCCGGATGACGTTGCCGGCCGGGCTGCCAGCGCCGGTTCCGCCGGCGGCCGTCGTCGCCTCCGTCCCGGCAGCGGTCTCAGTTGCGACCGGTGCCTCCGTCGCAGTCGCCGCGGTCGCAGCCGCCGTCTCAGTCGCGGCTCCAGCCATCTCAGTCGCGGCTCCAGCCGCCTCAGTCGCGGCCGCCATCGTAGCCGCAGGTGCTTCTGTAGGCGCCGTGGTCGCCGCCGGTGCCTGTGCCGCGGTCGTCCCGGCCGGCGCGGTAGCCACCGCGGGGCTGGTCGTGCCGCCGCATGCCGCCAACAGCGGGACCAGCAACACGAGCAGCAGCGTGAAAGCGAACGTCGTTCGCCAGCGTGGTAGTTTCATCGTGAACTACACTCCTTGCATAGAATCGGTCTCAAATCTTCATATGACGGACAAGCCACATGTGTGGATGGTCAAACTGCCGTTGAGACACCTCCTCACTCATATGTGCCTCGCCGCTGAGGCTATCAGCTTCAATGGATGTGGCTCATATAATCGCCCCTTCCATACAGGGAGCGGGGCCGAAAACGGCAGCGATCCTAGCATGGCGGTTTTTTTCTGTCAAGCATTTCGCATATGCCCGAGTGCGATGCGAATGCGATCTTCAGGGTGAAGGTTCCAATAGAGTGTCTCGGCCTCGCGCCGATTATGCATGACATCGTCGGGCACCAAGAATCCATGACCGGCACCATCGAAACTCGCGGCAATCCAGCATGGCAGCAATTTTGGTGCCAGCCGCAGCTGCAGGCCGAGTTCCCGCGCACACCCTCGGTACTAGGCCTCGGCGGACCCGTTCTTGACCGTACGCACCTGGCGCTCCCGCTATCCGAAGCTCACCTGAGATGCATCGCCAACGTTCAGCCGCCGGAAATCGCCGCTCACCTCCGCGTCGTCGCCGATGAGCGACTCCTCCAGCGTCACGGTGTCGAGCTCGGCGCCGCCATTAATAATCGAGTTCCGAATGATGGAGTTACGCACAACACTACTCGTCCCGATCGACACGTACGGGCCGATCACCGAGTTTTCAATCGTAGCGCCGTCGTCAATGTGAACGGGCGGTATCAGGATCGAATTCTGGGCCGGCACCTCGTGCGTCAGGCCCTTGTCGAGGAGATAGCGATTGGTCTGCAGCACTGTCTCCGGCTTACCGCAATCCTCCCAGACCTCGACCTGCTCCGCGACGATGCAGGCGCCGCGATCGATCATCAACTGCAGCGCATCGGCCAGGTAGAACTCGCCCTGGGTCTGAATGTTGCGCTCCATCAACTCATCGATAGCGCTGAAAAGCTGCTCGATCTCACGTAAGTAGTAGAGACCTACGATCGCCAGCTTATTGTCCATCGTCGCCGGCTTCTCGATCAAACGTGTGACGCGGCCGTCCTCGATCTTGACTACGCCGAAGCGACGCGGGTCGTCGACCTCTTTGACGTACATCACGCCATCGGCGTCGATACGGGCCAGCTTCGTCAGATCGGCTTCGACCAGGGTATCGACAAAGAGGATCAGGGTCGGCCCGCTCACTAACCCCCTGGCAAGCAAGACCGCGTCGGCCTGGCCCTTGAGCTCCTGCTGCACGACGAACTCGACCGGCAGGTCATACTCCTCGCGAACGTACCGCTCGATCTGCTCACCGAGGTAGCCGACGATGAAGACCAGCTTGTCGAGATCGAGACCCGAGAGATGGTCGAGAATATGGCCGAGGACGGGCTTTCCGGCCACACTGACCAGCGGCTTGGGCTTGGAGTACGTGTGCGGGCGCAGACGCGTGCCAAGCCCGGCGGTCGGCAGAATAACGTTCATGAATGCTCCAGGTGTCGAATCGGGCTATCACCAGGCACGCATTTTAATGCATGCGGCGTCCTTCGACAATTGGTGAGGCAGGCCGCTAAAGTTGCTGGTCAAGCGCCAACGCGTTACAATAAGGGGCAATTTGAGTGCAAAAGTGAGTAGCGTAGCTATGCCGACCTATGTGTATGGTTGTGACACCTGTGATCACCGGTTCGAGATGTTTCAGAAATTCCACGATGCTCCCTTGAGGGAGTGCCCAGAATGTGGCGCCCCCATCAGGAAGATCTTCCAGCCTGCAGCCGTCGTCTTCAAGGGCTCGGGCTGGTATAGCACGGACTCGCGCGCCGGGAAAGGCGGCTCGTCCGAGAGTGCGCCAAGCAATGGGGACAAAGACGCTAAAGAGTCTGGTGATGGCGCTTCCGCGGCGCCCAAGAGTGAGGACGGCGCCAAGGCCGCCACGAAGAGCGCCGCACCTACCGAGAAAAGCCCTGCTCCGGCGGGAGCAAACGAGTAGGTCATTGTGCGCGAAGATCGGCAACTGATCCTCGATCAAGCGACCTCCATACCGCGACACCCGATCTGGTGCCAGTGCGCGTGTACGTCGGGATGCCAGGCGGCTGGCATCCCGACATGTGTTGCCTAAACACAGCACCGTACCAACCAGCAGCAATGTGTCCTGTGTATTCATGAGGTCTCTGGTATGGACAATTGGCTCCAAGCACTGCGGGATGATATCCGCGCAATCATTCGGAACGATCCCGCGGCCCGCAACCATCTCGAGGTCGCGCTCTACCCCGGCCTCCATGCAATTCTTCTTCATCGCCTCACCCATAGGCTGTGGAAGGCCGGCG
>JBBSGA010000166.1:0-12943 GCA_038254585.1 Chloroflexales bacterium
CCTACCTGCAGTATACCTAGGCGCGCTGCCGGTCGATCCTGCGCGAGGCGGGCGCTACGGAGGCGCCTGGCGACGCCGCGCTGCTGCGCGAAGAAGAAGCGCTGGCCGTGCTGAAGCAGCTGGCGCGCATGCCGGACGCCGTGCGCCGCGCGGGCGACGCCTATGCACCCTACCACGTCGCGGACTGGCTCTACACCACGGCGCGCGAGTTCGCGCGCTTCTATCGGGCGCACAGCGTGCTCCAGGCCGCGACGCCCCAACTCCGCGCCGCCCGCCTACGGCTCGTCGCCGCCACGGCGCAGGCGCTGCGCAACGGGCTGGCGCTGCTCGGCATCCGAGCGCCCGAGCGCATGTAGATCGCGGGGTCGCCAGGCGCCTCAAACATCCCCCTTCCGGCGCCGCCGCGACCGCGTGACGACCTCGGTCGCCACGCGCAGCACCTCAGAATCCTCGCACGCCAGAAACCCCCGCGCGGTGAGCCACTCGCCGCGCTCGGCCGGGGCGTCGAAGGTGAACCCGAACGCTCCCAGTCGCTCGACCAGCCCCGCCATGATCTCCTCCAGCTCGTCGACCGTGCGCGCCTGCACGTGGCACTCCAGCCCCACCGGCCGCCCGTCGACCACCATCACGCTGACGGACACAGAAAATGCCGCCAGATACTGGACGTTAGGCACGCCGCTCCTCCGCCGGCAGCTGGCCGGCCGCTCGAGCGCGATTCCCCGCGTGAGCCGTCAGTCCGGTGTCCAGCGACGATGAGAAATATACCCACGTGATCGACCGGACCGGCTCAGCCGGGCTGCACCGGCGCGTGCTCGCCTGAGACGTCGACCTACTCACCCAGAGTATCCTCGACCTACAGCAGCTTCACGAGGACGAAAGGTACCGCCAAGATCGGCGTGGCGAAGAGGACACCGAGGTTGCCGACGAGCACCCCAAGCAGGAGCTGCGACAGGTTGATCAGTGCCGGCGGCAGCGAAACCGTCCGGCACTGTACTAACGTGGCGCGGGACATCAGGCGCCTCGAATGCGCGCTCGCAGCGCGTACTCGCCGTCAGCCGGCATGCGCAAGTTGCGACCGTCGTGGTAAGACCCACGGATGCCAGAGAAAAGGCTGCGGCTGCGTTCCGACCTCCTTGCACACTGCATCGGTGAGTGTAGCATAGAAGAGGAGCGCAGCCCCGAAACATTGAAAGCATACGGTCACACCTATTCACGGCCGGTTTCCGGCGCGTTTACCTCCAGGTGTTAGACTCTGAAGGAGCAGGACAGGCAGTCCGGCCGGGTCTGGATGCACCGCGGCGACCAGACACCGGGGAGCTCAGAAAGGAACTGGTCCGCCATGCAGACATCCCACTCGGAGCAACAGCACCCGGCGAAGTTTACCCCCGAACAGATCCGCGCCCATCAGGAACAGCACTTCACGGGCTCGCTGACCGTTCGCGATATTGTCATCGGCATGTCTGATGGGCTTACCGTGCCCTTCGCGCTGGCTGCCGGTCTCTCCGGCGCCGTGTCGACGCCGTTCCTCGTGCTGATTGCCGGAATAGCCGAGATGGCAGCGGGCTCGATCGCGATGGGCCTGGGCGGCTACCTGGCATCCAGGAGCGAATCGGAAACCTTCGGCTCGGAGCTCGCCCGTGAGCAGCGCGAAATCGTCGAGCTGCCCGACTTGGAGCGCTATGAAGTCGGCGAAATCCTCGCGAACTACGGTCTGGCCGGGCAAACCTTGCAGGACGCGACGGACCAGATCGTATCCGACCCGGAGCGGTGGGTGGCGTTCATGATGCGTGAGGAGCTGCGGCTCGAGGCGCCAGAGCCGGGCCGGGCACGCCAAAGCGCCATCACCATCGGCCTCTCGTATATCGCCGGCGGCATCATTCCACTCTTTCCCTACGTGCTTCCGGTTTCGGTCACGCAAGCGCTGCTGATCTCGGTGGTCGTAACCATCATAGCCCTGGCGATCTTCGGCGCGGTCAAAGCCAGATTCACAGGCGTCTCTCCTGTGCGTTCCGCGATCCAGACGACGCTCGTCGGCGGCACAGCCGCCGCCGTCGCCTACGTGCTTGCCCACTTCGTCTCCAGCTTCGGCGGTCACGTTGGGTGACCCGGTAGCGCCTTAGCTCTGTTGAGGATATCGCGAAGGAGCCGTGCGATGCCATCTCCGTTTCCTGGGATGGATCCCTTTCTCGAAGGCGAGCTGTGGCAGGAATTCCACGAGACGCTTGCGGGGGCGATCCGCGCACAACTGATGCCGCGCCTCCGCCCCAAATACGTCGCCCTGCTGGCCAAGCGCTACGTGTTGGATCACCCGGCGCTCGGCGTGTTTGACGCACCCCTGCCGCGCGTGGTGTACCCCGACGTCCACGTGGTGGCGCCGCCGGACCGCCAAGCCAGTACCGTGCAGCCGGCGACCGTCACGATCGACGCGCCGGCAGTTGAGCTGGCGAACTACGTCGAGACGCCCCAGATCGCCGTCGAGATCCGCGACGTGGCACAGCGCCGGCTCGTAGCGGTCGTCGAAATCATCTCGCCGGCGAACAAGCTCGGCGATGGGGCCGGCGAATATCACGACCGCCGCCGCGAATTGCTGCGCAGCGACGCCCATCTGCTCGAGCTCGACCTCGTGCGCCGCGGCCGTCGCATCGCCCTGGCCGGCGAGCCGCCGCCGGCATCCTACTACGTCTACCTCAGCCGCGCCGGCCGCCGGCCCTATACACAGGTCTGGCCGATCACGCTGCAGCAGCGCCTGCCGACCGTACCGGTGCCGCTGCTTCCCACGGACCCCGACACCTACCTCGACCTCCAGGCGGCCGTCGCGGCCTGCTTCGAGCTCGTAGGCTACGAGCAGCTGCTCGACTACACGTCCCCGCCACCACCGCCCGCACTCTCGCCGGCCGAATCCGCCTGGCTGGAGCAGACACTTCGTGCGGCGGGCTTACGCGCGGCGTAGGCCACGTTAAGTCGACGGTCATCTCGGACTGCTATAGCACGATGGCGATCAGTGGCCCGATGTCGCCGATCCAGTAATAGAAGACATCACGACCAGAAGATCGCTGCGCGCAGTTCCGACTATCCGCTCAAAGTTCGGATCTGATCATCCGTGCAACTCGGGGATCGCCCACGCTCGTGAGTCGGGCACGGCGAAACAGATAACGCAGAAATGCCGGTCGATCGCGACCTTGCGCCAGAAATCGCGCTCGTTGATCGTCACAAACGTCGGTTGCTGTTGTTGGCGGAGCAGCGCGGGAAGGGAGTTGATATAGCCGTTCGTGACGAGGCGGGATGACAGCCCGCCAATGCCGGCTGTCATTGCTATTTGACACTGTGGTCCCGTACTCCGCGGATCGATCACATCGGCTCCACCGCGATCCAGGGGCTTGCGGAACGATACCGGGGCGGCCGGCAGGCCTACACGGACGCCAAGAGCCCCTTCATTTGGGCGGTGATGGCCGAGGCGGATGCGTGGTCACAGGCAGTCGGGTGGGAGCAGCGGCGAACCTATATCCGCTATAGTCTGCCTGAGATCCAGTCATAACTCGGAGGTGATTTCGGGCTGTGCTTCAGGAAGCCGTATCTCGCTACCCGCGCAACGACTGCCTTTCGCATTCCGGTGCGATGTTCGGGATTTATGACTGGATCTCAACAGCCCCGTTGACACGTACGCCAACACAATGGTAGAGTTCCGATTATAGCAGATACCAAACGACGTCGACGGTGAAGAGTAGGCGCCGGGCCGGGCATCCAGCGAGTCGAGGAGAGTGCGAGCTCGACCGGAAGGTAAGCGCTGAAGCCACACCTGAGTTGCCGCCGAAGCCCTTTGGGATAAGGTTGGCCGGTTGAGTCCCCCGTGATCGGGACGCGCCCTCTCCAGGACGGCTGATCCTGGTGGGGGCGACTGAGCGGGGGCATCGCGCCCCAAGCAAGGTGGTACCGCGGATCACTCCGCCCTTGAGCCTACAGGCTCAGGGGCGTTTTTGTTTGCCTCCCACGTCGGGAAGCGTAAGGAGCAGCACGATGGACACACACACGTTACGGCGGCTATTCGTCGACTTTTATTCACAGCACGGGCACGCGATCGTCGGCAGCGCCTCGCTGATTCCCGAGCACGATCCGAGCGTGCTCTTCACGACGGCGGGGATGCACCCGCTCGCGCCGTACCTGCTCGGCGAGCCGCACCCGGCCGGTAGGCGACTGGCCAACTGGCAGAAATGCCTGCGCACGAACGACATCATGGAGGTCGGCGATGTGACGCACCTGACCTTCTTCGAGATGCTGGGCGTCTGGTCGCTGGACGATTACTGGAAGCCGGAGGCGCTGCGGCTGAGCTACACCTTTCTGACGGAAGGCCTCGGACTCGACGCAGCGCGGCTGCACGTCACCTGCTTTGCCGGGGACGACGACGCGCCGCGGGACGACGACGCGGCCGCGGTCTGGCGCGCGATCGGCATTCCACCGCATCGCATCACCTTTTTGCCAAAGACAGACAACTGGTGGGGTCCCGTCGGCACAACCGGTCTCTGCGGCCCGGACTCCGAAATGTTCTACGACCTGCAGCCCGATGGGGCGCGCGACGAAACACCGGCGACGAACCCGGATCGCTTCTGGGAGATCGGCAACAACGTCTTCCTGCAGTATGACAAGCAGGCGGATGGGCGCTACAGTCCGGCCAGGCAGCGGAACATCGACGTCGGCCTGGGGTTCGAGCGCCTGCTGGCCCTGGTCGAGGGCGTGCCGTCGCCGTATGAGACCGAGCTGCTCCTGCCGATCGTCACGGCGATCCGGTCGCTGGCCCTCCGCCATGATCTGCTCGCCGAGCGGGTCATCGCGGACCACCTCCGCGCGGCGATCTTCGTGCTCGCGGACGGGATCAGGCCGGGCAACGTCGATCAGCCCTACATCGTGCGGCGCTTGATCCGGCGTGCGATACGTTACGGGCGGGAGCTCGGGATCACCAGGCCTTTTCTTGGGCGCCTGGCGGAAACCGCTATTCTCACGCTGTCGGACGTCTACCCCGAGCTCGAAGCGGAGCGGATGGCCATCTGCGCGGCGTTGGACGGCGAGGAAGCGCGCTTCGGGCGAACACTTGCCCACGGCGAGAAGGAGCTCGCGCGGGCGATGGAGGCGTCGCTGAGCCGCGACGCAAAGATGCTGCCGGGTGCCGAAATCTTTCGCTTGTACGAGACCTTCGGATTTCCGCCCGAGCTGACCGAGGAATTTGCACGCAAACAGGGGCTGCCGGTTGACATGGCAGGCTTTCGCACGGCCTTTGCCGCGCATCAGGCCCAGTCGCGACAGGGAGCAGCCGGGCGCTTTCGCGGAGGACTGGCGGAGCGCGTCCCATCCACGACGGCGCTCCACACAGCCACGCACCTCCTCCACGCGGCACTGCGGCGCGTGCTGGGGCTCCACGTCGAGCAGCGCGGAAGCAACATTACGGTCGCCCGCCTGCGCTTCGATTTCACCCACGGCCGGAAAGTGACGCCCGAAGAGCTGGCAGCGGTGGAGGAGCTGGTCAACGAGCAGATCTGGCGCGACGTCCCGGTCGACTGGGCAGAGATGAGTCCGGCAGACGCGAAGGCCGCGGGCGCGATCGGGCTCTTCGAGGAGCGCTACGGCGACCGTGTAAAGGTTTACGCGATGGGCGACTTTAGCCGGGAGATATGCGGAGGGCCGCACGTAACACACCTGGGCGAGCTAGGCCACTTTCGGATCGTCAAAGAGGAGGCGGTCGGGGCGGGAGTCCGGCGCATCAGGGCGGTGCTCGAAGACGCCAGCCGGAGCAAGGCAGCCTGAGAGATTACCTCACTGCATCGCCTGCTACGTGGTCCGAGCTGTGAGCAGCGCGTCACAATAGCGGCATTGCACGACGACTCGCGCAAGGCTATACTCGCAGCATGGGCATCCGCGGTGGTCGCATGCGACAGGATAGCCCCGCGTAATAGCGTGGCACTGTTGATGCTGAGCCTAAAGCTGCGCACACGACACGCAAAAGCCACGCTCCCGCCCGCGAAAGCCGGCGGCAACGGACTGAAGGAGGACATCAGATGCTTCGCAGGCGGCGGCCGAGGCCATGGCTCCCCGGGGCTATTCTGGCTCTCGTCTTCTTCCTTCCCTTGCACCTCTTCGCGGAGACGGCGAAGGCGGCAAACCCGGCTTTTGAGTGCAACACCGGTGGCCATGCGATCCAACCGGGAGAAACCCTCTCAGGGATCGCCTTGCAGTACGGCGTAACGGTGCCGGCGATCATGCAGGCCAATGGCATCGCCGATCCCAACGTGATCTATGCCGGGCAGCAGCTCATCATTCCAGGCTGTGGCGGCACGCCGGCAGCCCCCGCTGCCCCTGCCGCCGGTGGACAGACGGTCCACACGGTGCAGCCGGGCGAGAGTCTGTGGGGCATCGCCGCGCAGTATGGCGTGTCGATCGCCGCGATCGCGCAGACGAACGCGCTGGCCGATCCGAGTGTGATCTATGCCGGCCAACAGCTCGTGATTCCCGCGCCCGGTAGCGTCCCGGCGGCGGCCGCACCTGCCGCACCGGCGCCGTCGCCGTCCATGTCCGGCAGCGGGAAGCGCATCGAGGTCAACCTGACCTCGCAGTGGATGTATGCCTACGACGGCAATCAGCTCTTCCTGAGCTCGGGGGTCTCGACCGGCCGGCCCGGCTGGGAGACGGTGACCGGTAACTTCGCGATCTATGTGAAGTACCCCGTGCAGACGATGACCGGCACCGTGAGCAGTACCTCGTGGATCGTGCCGAACGTCCCCAACGTTATGTATTTCTACCGCGGCGATGCGCTGCACGGCACGTACTGGCACAATAGCTTCGGAACCGGCGAACGCCTCAGCCACGGATGCGTCAATCTTCCGCTCAACGTCGCAGCCATGCTCTACAGCTGGGCGCCGATCGGCACCCCTGTCTGGGTCCACTACTGATCCGGGACGGCGCTGCACCATACGGCGATGCAGGCTCCGCATTTTCAAGGATGTGCTCGCGTTCGGAATCCTGGAACGGGAGGGCGGGGCGGACGCGGCCAATCCGCCGGCCGTCGACGGATTGGCCGTCTCAGATCAGCGCGGTGCGCTCCCCGGCTCAGGGTGCGCGTACGCCCAGTGTGACCAGCATGCCGGGCCTCGCGGGCGCACCGGCAGCCGGTGCGTGGCTGACGACGGCATAGGGCGGGAACGTGTCGTAGAGGTCGCCCAGACGATCCCGGCCCTGGTAATCGACCATCACGTGCGTGATCCCGAGCCCGGCCAGTACGTTCTTGGCCTGGTTCTCGCCGAGCCCGACCAGATTCGGCATCACCGCGGCCGGCGCGGATGTTGGGGGAATGGGTGTCGGCGGCGGCGGCGGGTTCGTCGGGCTGGGTGCGACAGGGGTGGCAGTAGCCGGTATGGCGGCCGGCCGCGGCGTGGGCGGCGCGTCAACCGGTGCCTGCGTGGGCGGCGCGCCATCCGGAGCCGGCGTCACCGGCACGGGTGTCACCGCCTGTGTCGGTAGCTCGACGAGGGGGAGCGCCGTGCCGGGCACACCGGTCTCGGGGAGCGCCGACGGCTCAGGTGTGAGCATCAGGACCGGCGGCAAGGATGTGGTTGCCGTCACCGGCGGGCCGGACGTAGCAGTGGGCGAAGCGGGAAGCGGCGTGGCGGGCGGCGCGGACGGCGCTAGGATCGCCGGCGCTGGCGGCGCCAGGATCGCCGGCGCGGGGGGCACCGGCGGTAGCTGCGCCGGCAGCCGGGCGCCGGTCGCGAGCACTGCCGTGCCGGGCGCATTGTAATAGCGCGCCAGGATCTGGAGGCTGGTCTGGCCGGCGCTCGCCAGCACCGCCGACTCCACCTGGCCCATGCAGTCACGAATCCCGCCGCAGGTCGCCTCCGTGTCGCGATAATACATGCGCACGGGGACGCCGCTGCGTACCAGCAACGTGCCCCACGTGCGCTGGATCGCCGCGTCGGTGCGCGGATCCGCGCTTGCATCACGGTAATACTGGTCGCAGGTGTTGTCGACGACGTCGAAGGGATACCCCCGGCCGCGCCACTTGCGCTCGACGACCGTGGTGTACCACGCGAACTGCTTGACCGCGATCGCTCCGGCATCCAGGGCGGCGGGCGGCCATGCCGCGACCCACTCATTGGGCAGGGCATTGCGCAGATAGTCCACGAACCGCATGCGCTGCGTTGGGATGTTGGGCGCCGGGGTGATGCAGCCGATCGTGTACGTGCGGCCGACGACAATGTACTCCGGCATGCCGGGCAGGGATGGTCCGAGCGCCAAGGCAGGCAGCGGGAGAGGGGCTACCGGCGGCGACGCCGGGCCGGCGGCAGGCGTCGCGCTGCTAGGCAGACTGCCTGCCGCCGGTTTCACGGAGGCAGTCGCGGTCACCGCCGGCGACGCGGCTAGGGAGCCTTGAAGCGTCCTTAGCTCCGCCAGCGCTTTGTCCGGGCTCAGCAGGCCCGCCTCGCCCGTGCCACGCGCGCCGCGCCGCTGCCGCAGCAGGCGGAGTTCATCCCGGTCGCGCACAATGGTCGCCGCGGGTGTCGCCACAGCCGGTGCGCGCTGCCGCCGATCAATCTGGCCGGCGTCGACCCCTCGGCGCCCGGCATGCACGGTTGGATCGACCGTGGAACGGGCGCGTAGACGAGCGGGCGGCGTGGTCACACGACCGGCCGGCGGCGAAGCTGTGCGAATCGCGGGCACCGGAGCGGACGGGGCCGCGGGCTGCGCGGGCCTCGCGCTGCTCTGAGCGAGCAGAAGCACCAGGCCCAAAGACATAGGCCCGATGAGCGGTCGCCGCGTGGACCAGACGCCGGCGAGGTAGCGGCGAGATACCGCCCGTATATCTTGTCCACAACCCTGGCTCGATCTGCGCGGCCGTGTCCCCATCCGTGCTGCTTCCCTAGCGTTACGCCCGGCTATGCTACCCGGGTATCCTGGGACGTATACCACGGAACGTCCACGATTGGCACAGGGTGAACTTAACAATTGCGTGACGACTCACAGCCGGCGGCGTGCTCGCCTCGTGCGACCGGCCTTCGGAAGGAGCGGCGAGCACGGATCCTTGACTCCCAATTACCGCGTGGTAGACTTCGGGCCAGATCCACCGGTTGACCTAAAATCCGTCTCGTCCGCACTCATTCCAGAGGTGTAGTATGGCCCCCCACCGGTTTCCGCGCGCGCTCCTGGCGCTCCTTCTGCCGCTCGTCGCCCTGATCATGAGTACGCCCGGCCTCGCCGCGCGGGCCCCGGCAGCTGTGGCCCCTGCCGCAGCGGCCGGCGGGGCCGCTGCCGTTCCGGCGGGCGGTGTGAAGGTGTACCTGCCAATCGTGCGCGCAACGTATGCCTTCGGCCAGCGCACGGTCAATCCCATCAAGGCCAGCGTGACGCTCGACACCGCCAATCGCGTCTCGCAGGCGGTTCCGACTACCGGCGGCACGCTTACCAAGACGGTGAACGGCACAACCTACACCCTGAGCATCCCCAAAGATGCCCTGCTCTTCGAGACGACGATCTCCATGACCCCGATCTCGCGTGCGAGTCCCATGGGCCACAGCACGTTCGTGGCAGGCGTGCAGCTCCAGCCGGACGACCTCGTGCTCTACAAGTCGCTCACGCTGACGATCACGCCGCCCACCGCGATCCCGGTCGACCGGCAGATGTCGTGGGCCTCGCAGGACGACGGCACCGATCTGCACGGCTATCCCCTCTCACTCACCACCAGGGACCTCGTCTTCGACGTCGTGCACTTCACGGATTACTACGTCAGCGAGGTCGACGCGATTCCCGTGGTCGACCCGGGCCAGACGCCGGCGACGAGCGAGTCGCAGCTCGAGCAAGAGGCGCAGCAGCTCGTACAGGACGAGCGGGCGCGCGTGCTCGCGGGACTACCGGGCGACCCCGACTTTGGACCCAAGCTCGTCGAGCTGATGAAGGAATACTACGACGTCGTGATCGGGCCGAAGCTGGGCCTGGCGGGGCAGGACTGCAACGAAGCCCAGTACATCATCCCGAAGGCGCTGGCCTGGGAGCATATGACCGCGATTTTGGGCGCCTCGGAGACCTTCGCGGACCAGGACAATGCGATCACGGCAGCCCATCTCGCGGCGCTCGACCACTGCTGGAGCGTCGCGACCCGCCCGTGCATGAACTGGAACGACAAGGCGCAGTCGCAGCAGGTGCTCGGCCTGGCACGCGAGGCGCAGATCCTGGGACTGGACGCCGCGCACTACGACCCCTTCTCGCTGCCGCACTGCCAGTGCAGCCAGCTTTCGCAGGTCAAGCGCGGCTGGCACGCCACGCTCGACGTCAGCTGGAGCGGAGCCGTGACGACCTCCAGTTATGGAACAACGACACAGGCACGGGCCAGCCGGGCCGCACACGCTACCTTTGACTTCACCACGCCACAGGTCAACAATTGGATCGGCACGAGCGTCGGCGGCACGGCGAGCCTCGACGAGCGGGTCGACACGTACAGCCCTGGCGGTCACGGGTGGGAGACCCAAACCGGCGCCGGCGCGCCCAGCCCGCGCACGGTCGCGCCGCAATCCCAGGCGACCTGGGTCGGCTTTGCGCCGGCGCAGTGCACCTTCGCGCTCTTCCTGCCGGTCGCGCTGCCGGTCACGAGCGAGGGTGGAGACAGCGCTGGCGGCCATACCGGCCCCTACACCGACACGCCCCTGATCCTCCAGCTGATCCTGCATAACGCCTCGGTCGCCTGGCTGCCGGGCCAGACCGACTTCACCATCCGGCGTAGCGACGTTATGTCGCCTAATCGCGGCGACTGTACGTACGGAAACTGCCTGACGATGGGCTACCAGGAGGCGTCCGCCAAGATCGTCGAGGTGCAGGGCGTTCAGGGGCTCGGCAAAGTAACGGTCAACTGGACGCTCACGCCGCTCGATCCGCCGTCGAGCCCGTGATGCGGCCACATCTCTTACAGTCTTCTTAGCCTTTTCTCAGTCAACGCTCACCGTGAGACGGTATGCTAGTGTCTGTCAACAACAGCGGACGGGATCGCGCCGGCGGATGGAGCCGGGAGTAAGCCCGCCGCGACATCACAACATCCTATACAGATAGGAGAGAGGCCGAGATGAAAACAAGGTCAGTTCTCACTGCAGGCGCCCTGGCGATCGGGCTGGTACTCGGCGTGGTCGCCGCTCCCGCGGTTCGGGCCGGGATTGCCAGCGCCCAGTCGCAGCCGCAGACGCAGCCGCAAGGGAAGGCGGGCAACTACCGCAACATTTTCCTGGATAAGCTCGCCGCCGCGCTGAACATCCAACGTCCGACGCTCGACCAGGGACTGAAGACCGCGGCCGGCGGCACGATCGACCAGGCGGTCAAGGACGGCAAGCTGACCCAGCAGCAGGCCGATCAGGCCAAGGCGCGCGTCGCCCAGGGCCAGTTCTGGGGCTTCTGGGGTGGTCACGGCAAGCGCGGCGCGCAGTTCGGCCAGTTCCGTAAGACGATGGTCGAGGCGGCGGCGAAGGAGCTGAAGCTGACACCCGCGCAGCTGCAGGCTGAGCTTCGGGGCGGCAAGACGATCGCGCAGATCGCGGCGGCGCAGCACACGACCGAGGCGGCCGTGACGAAGGCGGTGCTGGACGCGGCGAAGGCGCAGCTGACCCAGGCAGTCACGGACGGCAAGCTGACCCAGCAGCAGGCCGACGCGATCTACGCCCGGATGGAGAAGGCCGGCCCGCGGCTCCTGCACGGCGTCAACCGCCGCCAGGGCGCGCCTAATCGCGGAAGCAAGCAGGCCGCGCCGGCGCAGGGCACGAGCCAGTCGTAGCGCGAGCCACACGATCTCCGAGACGGCGCACGATACCTCGTGCGCCGTCTCTTCATAACTGCCTTTACTGCGTCCTGGCGTTTTGTGCAATAGACTTGCCATTTCGTGCATTGCCGAGCGGCTCGATAACGTTCATAATGACATCACAGTTCCCTGGAGGAGCGCCAACTGTACGTTTTGTGTAATGTGTGCGGTGCGATGGCACGTCCCAGTCTGGCCCAAGGAGAGAGGCATGCAACTGACACCGGAAGAGATCGACGACGGCAAGATGACCGATGCGAGCCTGAAGCTCGCGCTGCGCACGCTGCGCGACGCGGGATACGTCGTGGTCGAAAATGTCTTCGACGATAAGTTCATGGCCGAGCTGCGCGCGGCCTACGACGAGCAGCTCGAGCGCTACATCGCAGAGCGCGGCGGCATGGAGGGCATCAACAAGAAGTCATTCGGCACGAACCACATCGGCATGCATATGCCGCTCGTGCCGCCCTTCGCGGACCCCCGCATCGTGGTCAATCCGATCGCGCTCCAGATCATGGCGGCAGCGCTGGGCGACCAGCTCCGCTGCTCGTTCTACCATTCCAACACGGCGTATCCCGGCTCCGGCTATCAGCCGATTCACCGCGATTTTCCGCCGCTCCTCGGCACGGAGTTCCAGGCGGCGCTACCTGTGACCCACGTCGTCTGCAACATCCCGCTGACGAGCTTC
The DNA here is from genome assembly GCA_038254585.1 of Chloroflexales bacterium. Lineage (GTDB taxonomy): Bacteria > Chloroflexota > Chloroflexia > Chloroflexales > Kallotenuaceae > JBBSGA01. The sequence goes on from JBBSGA010000166.1 coordinate 12,495, forward strand.
ACGGAGGCGAACGGCAGTACCGAAGTCTGGCCGGGCACGCATCTGATCGTCGACACCGATCCCGCGGACGGCAGGCCGGAGCAGATCGCCGAGCGCGCGAAACTGCTTCCCTCGCAGCGCACCAACCTCCCCGTCGGTTCGATCGTGATCCGCGACCTGCGCATGTGGCATCGCGGCGTGCCCAACAACTCCGACGAAGTGCGCACGATGCTGGCCATCGTCTACCAGCGGGGCTGGGCGATGCACCAGGGACCACTCAGTATGCCGCGCGAGACGTGGAAGGCGTGGCCCGCGCGGGCGCGGGAGATCTTCCGCGACAATACCGTCGTGGACGAGCTGGCGCCGGCTCCCGCCGTGGCGGTCTGACTCCCAGCGATCTCTTCCAGCTCCCTGAGATCTGGCACACGGACGCCGTGAAGATAGCGCGTCGGAGCGGCGTTGTCGACAAC
>JBBSGA010000167.1:0-12912 GCA_038254585.1 Chloroflexales bacterium
ATCGTCAGGGGATCGAGTCCGAGGATCTCGCAGGCGCCGCGCACGTCGGCGCGCACCGGGATGGCGTGCTCGTCGAGCGCGATCGAGACCTCCGAGGCCAGCGCGATCTCGTTGAGCGAGGTCGCTACGCCGCCGCGAGTGGGGTCTTTGAGGCAGTGAACGTACTGGCCGGCGGCTGCCAGCAGATTTGCCACCAGACCGTGCAGCGGCGCGGTGTCACTCTGCACGTCGGCCTCGATGTCGAGCCCCTCACGCGCCAGCATAATCGCGATGCCATGGTCGCCCACCGGCCCGCTCAACAGGATCTTATCGCCCGGCTGCGCCTGGACCTGGCCCAGCGTCAGCTCTGCCGGCAGGACGCCGACGCCGGCCGTGTTGACGAAGACACCGTCCGCCTTGCCGCGCTGGACCACTTTCGTGTCTCCGGTGACGATGGCAACGCCTGCCTCCGCCGCGGCAACGGCCATCGACTCAACGATGCGGCGCAGATCGGCGACGGCCAGGCCCTCCTCCAGGATGAAGCCGGCCGAGAGATAGCGCGGCTGCGCGCCGGCCATGGCCAGGTCGTTGACCGTGCCGTGAACGGCCAGCTTGCCGATGTCGCCGCCAGGAAAGAAGAGCGGGCTCACCACGTAGGTGTCGGTCGTAAAAGCCAGGCGTTGGCCCGCCTCGACCGCGAACGTCGCCGCGTCGTCCATGCGGTCGAGCACGGGATTGGAGAAGGCGGGGGCGAACAGGCCGTCGATCAGGTTATGCGTCGCCTTGCCGCCGCTCCCGTGGCTGAGCGTGATGCGCTCGTCGCGCAGGTAAAACTTATGGCGCCGCACCTGGCGCACGCGCTCGATCTTCTCCAGCACCCCGGCGACACCCGTCTCTGAACTCGGCTTGGTCTGGCTCATGGCTCTGCCTCAGCTCGGTCGCTTGTGTTCGACGTTAAAAGGTATCACTTACGCTTTCAGATCGATCATCGGGAGATTGGCGCGCTCGGCCGCCATCGAGAAGCGGCCGTAGTTAAAGTACGCGGCGCAGGCGCCCTCCGGGGAGACCATGCAGGTGCCGATCGGCGTCTCGGGGGTACAGGCGGTGCCGAAGACTTTGCACTCCCAGGGCTTGATCACGCCTTTGAGCACTTCTCCGCATTGGCAAGCCTTGGGATCGGCCACACGAATACCGGGCACCTCGAAGCGTAGCTCGGCATCCCAGTGGGCAAACTCCGGCCGCAGCTTGAGGGCGCTGTGGGTAATGAAACCGAGGCCGCGCCACTCGAAGAAGGGACGCAGCTCCATCGTGCGCGCCATCGCCTGGAGCGCCTTGACGTTGCCCTCGGCGCGAACCACCCGCGCATACTGATTCTCGACCTCGGCTCGGCCCTCGTGGATCTGCTTCACGATCATGTAGACGCACTGGATGATGTCGAGCGGCTCGAAGCCGGCGATAACGACCGGCTTGTGATGGTCACGCGCGATGAAGGTGTAGGGCCGCATGCCGATCACCATGCTGACGTGGCCCGGCCCGACGAAGCCGTCCAGACGCAGATCGGGAGAGTCGAGGATCGCCTTAATCGCCGGGATGATCGTCACGTGATTGCAGAAGACCGAGAAGTTCTTGATGCCCTCGGCCTGGGCGCGCAGCAGTGTGATCGCCGTGGAAGGAGCCGTGGTCTCGAAGCCGATGGCGAAGAAGACGACCTCGCGGTCGGGGTGCTGGCGCGCCAGCTTGAGCGCGTCGAGCGGCGAATAGACGAAGCGCACGTCGGCGCCGCCGGCCTTGGCGTCGAGCAGGCTGCCCTTGGAGCCGGGCACGCGCATCATGTCGCCGAAGGTTGTAAAGATGACGCCCTCGGTACGGGCGATGGCGATGGCGTCGTCCACCCGGCCCATCGGCAACACACAGACGGGACAGCCGGGGCCGTGGACCAGGTCGATGTTGCGCGGCAGCACGTCCTCGATGCCGTGCGTATAGATCGTGTGGGTATGGCCGCCGCAGACCTCCATCAGCTTCAACGGTCGCCTACCGCTGAGCTTCTCAATCTCCGCGGCAATGCTCTTGGCCAGCCCTGCATCGCGATATTCGTCCACGTACTTCATGATGTTGCCTCCTTCGCCTCGACCCTTTGCGCTGCCAGCAGTGTATAGATCACGTCGAGCAGCGCGTGATAGACGGTCGCCTGGGCCTCCTGAATGCGGGGGATATGATCGCTGTGAGCGGTGATGCAGAAGTCCACGGCAGCGGACCGCGCCATCTTGCCGCCATCGTTCCCCGCCAGCCCGACCGTGAGCAGCCCTTGCTTTTTGGCCTGATCGAGCGCGACCAGCACGTTGGTGGAGTTGCCACTCGTCGAGATACCAAACGCGATGTCGCCGGGGCGCCCGAAGGCGATCATCTGGCGGGCGAAGACGTTGTCGAAGCCCACGTCGTTCGCCACCGCCGTGATGACCGCGATGTCGTTGGTCAGCGCAATTGCCGGCAGCGGCCGGGCGCCGGGAAAAGGCGGGTTGATCAGCTCGGCGACGAGATCCTGAGCGTCGGTGGTGCTGCCGCCGTTGCCGAAGGCGAAGAGGGTCGCGCCCGCGGCAAATGCGCGGGCCATGGCCGTGCCGGCCGCGACGATCTGATCGCCGTGGGCCTCTAGGGTCATACGCCGCAGCGCGACGACTTCCGCGCACTTCTCGATCGTCGACTGGCGCACCTGCGCCAATACTTCGTCGGCGCTCGCCGTTCCGCCTGCGAAGAGGAACGGATAGAAGAGCCGGTCGTACTCTGAGCCTTCCTGAGCGGTCATGGCGCCGGCTCCAGGTGGGCAATCGCAACGCCGCCATGGACCAGCAGGCTTTGGCCCGGACGCACCTCGTCGACCAGTGTGATGTCCACCTCCGCCGTCACGTTCTCTACGGTCACCTCTGCCAGCCCTGCCACCTCGTCGACGCGCAGCACCAGGGCCGGCAGCGCCTCGTCGGAGCAGGTGATGCAGTGGCCGTCTTCGGAGGTGACAGGTGACAGGTGACAGGTGACAGATCGCTCCCTCGGTTCCCTGTCCTCGGTGCCCTTCATACCAGCAGCCCCTCGTGTTCAAAAAAGACGTGCACCAGCTCCCACAAGACGTGATAGAGCGTTTCGTGGGTCTCCTGAACGGCCAACGGATCGCCGGCCGGGACGACGAAGCAGAAGTCGAAATCTGACGTGGCTAGGCGGCCGCCATCTCCGCCGGCCAGCGCCAATGTCAGCAGCCCCATCTCTCGCGCCGCGCTGAGTGCCTCCAGCACGTTCACGCAGCAGCCATCCGGCGAGAAGCCCATGGCAATATCCGCTTTGCGGCCCAGAATCGCCAGCAAGCGCACAAAAGGCACAGCGGTAGTGCTGCCAACGCTCAAGCCGCTGAGGGTTGCGCTGTCGTTGGTCAGGGCCAGGGCCGGCAAGGCACGCTTGCCGACGATCACCGGGTGCACGAACTCGACGGCGACGTGCTGAGCGTCCGTGGCGTAGGCGCCGTTGCCGAAAGCGAGCAGCCGGCCGCCCTGATGAAAGCGCCGTGCCATCGCCCAGCAGGCCTCGGCAATGCGGCCGGCCTCGGCCGCGAAGAATGCCTCGGGCACGGCGACGCTCTGCTCGAAGCGCGCGGCGACCACGGACTGGAGGTCCGGCGGGTTGATTTGCGTAAGCATCATTCGATCTGGCTTTCGTGCAGCATGCGGAGCTCGTCGGTATAGGTCTCCCCCATCGCGTGCAGCAGCTTGAGCGTCTCGTGAGCCTCGTGCTCGTCGAGCTTGCTCATAGCAAAGCCGACGTGAATCAACACCCAGTCGCCGGGCGCGATGCCCTCATGCCGGACGATGCCGACGTTGACGTTGCGCCTCACGCCCGACACGTTCACCTTGGCGATGTCATTCGCCTCGTCCACGAACGATTCGATCTGACCTGGAATACCTAAACACATAGACGTAGCTCCTTTGTGGAGTGGATGGTCAGCGCCATCCCGCATGCTACAATTACAAGCATTGAATTGGCAGATAAGCTCTGTCGTTGAAAGGCTGATCGCTCATGCCAGAAGCTGCACAAATACCTCAAGCAGCATTGAAGTACAACCTTGAAGTCATGGAAGAAGGGCGAGTGGAACTGCACGTTCCCTTTCCTCCCGGCGCGCGTATTACTGTTTTTGTCGTCACAGAGCCTGCAGAAAGGTTTGACGATTTAACAGCCGCCGCCGGGAGTAGCCTCGACTTCTGGGACAATCCGTTTGACGATGAGGATTGGAATAATGCCTGAGCAAGGCGATATCGTTCTCATTCCTATTCCATTCACCGACCTTTCCTCGCAACGACGGCGCCCTGTGATCGTCGTTTCCAACAACACCTACAATCGTAGAACCGTCGACATCGTCGTCGTAGCGATGACCTCCAATCCCGATCCGGTAGATTACAGCTTTGTGATCACATCATCCGATCTTGAACGAGGTACGCTGAACCGTCCAGGCAAAGTACGAGTTGACAAACTATATACCCTTTCTCAGTCTATCGTGATCAAAACCTTTGGTCGCGTTAACGCTCGGGTGCTCGACCGAATTCGAAGCGTGGTGGAAGAACTGATCATGACAAAGGCATAGACGTTACGGTGCCAATTGAAACCATGCCGGCCATGATGAGCCATCCGTCTCCCCCTTCCATCCTCGTTTCTACGCCTCGCTGTTCCCTAGCAACTATTCGTTCCGGTCTCTACATCCCGCAGCTGCGCTGCTGCCACCGCCGCCTGCCCTAGGCTCAGCCCGCCGTCGTTGGGCGGCACACGGCGGTTGAGATAGACCTGGAAGTCGAGCTCGTCGAGCCGCGCAACGAGCTGCTCCAACAAAAGCCGATTCTGGAAGACACCGCCGCTGAGCGCTACCGCGCGAAGCCCCGTCTGCTCCGTCGCACGAACGCAAGCCGTGGCCAGCAGCTCCGCGACCGAGCGGTGAAAGCGGCCCGCGATCTCCGGCACTGGTACTCCTTGCGCCAGATCCCGAACGATAGCGCGGATCAGCGGCGCCACGTCGAGCATCGCCGGCATGCCTTCTCTCACGGCGAAGGGATAAATCCGAGTATCCGGCTCGGCCATCATCTCAAGCTCGATCGCCGCCTGGCCCTCGTAGAGTGCCTCGCCAGGTCGGCCTACCAGTGCCGCGACCGCGTCGAAGAGCCGGCCGAGGCTCGATGCCGGCGGGCTGTTGATACCCCGCGCGCTCATCTGGGCCAGTGGAGCCCAGCGTTTCCGATCGAGCTGCCGCGCGAACGGGATCTCGAGATCCGCGAAGCCATCGCCAAACGCCTGCTGCAGATAGACAGCGGCCATCCGCCACGGCTCCCGTACCGCCTTCTCGCCACCGGGTAAGGGCACGTAGGCGAGGTGGGCCACCCGCTCGAACTGGCACAGATCGGCGACCATGATCTCGCAGCCCCAGATGGCGCCATCGGTGCCGTAGCCGGTGCCGTCTGCGGCCACGCCGATGAGGGGCCCCGCCAGCCCATGCTCAGCGAGCACGCTCGCGATGTGGGCGTGGTGGTGCTGGACGCCGATCTTGTGCGGAAGATCGAGGTCGAGCGCGTGTTTCGTCGCCAGGTAGTCGGGATGCAGGTCGTAGGCGACTGCCTCTGGATCGATATCGAAGATACGCCCGAAATGCGCGATGCCCTCCTGGAACGACGTGAGTGTCTCGAGATTCTCCAGGTCGCCGATGTGATGGCTGACGAAGGCCTGCCGCCCCTTGATCAGGCAGAAGGTGTTCTTGAGGTGACCGCCGCACGCCAGCAGGGGGACCGGAGCTTCGAAGGCCAACGGGATTGGTTCCGGCGCGTACCCGCGCGAACGGCGGAAGAGCTGCTCCCCGCCGGCTGCAACCCGCACCACCGAGTCGTCGCAGCGCGTATAGATGTCGCGGTTGTGCGTAAGCGTGCCCTCGGCAATCGGCGCCAGCCGCGTCCGCGCGTCGTCGTCGCGGTAGGCGATCGGCTCGTCGCTGAGGTTGCCGCTGGTCATCACGAGCACTGCCGGGCGGCCGGGCTCAACAGCTCTGGCGAAAGCGCGCAGCAGCAAATGATGCAGCGGTGTGTAGGGCAGCATGACCCCGAGCGACGTGTAGCCCGGCGCCACGTCAGACGCAACGGGGCAACCGGCACCCCGGCGCAGCAGCACGATCGGCCGGCGGCGCGACCGGAGCAGCGCCGTCTCGGCGTCGTTCACCTCACACAGCCGGCGGGTCGTCTCCAGGTCAGGCGCCATCAGCGCGAAGGGCTTGGCCTCGCGATGCTTGCGCCGCCGCAGCCGTGCAACCGCCTCGGCGTGGAGTGCGTCGCAGGCCAGGTGATAGCCGCCCAGCCCCTTGATCGCCAGGATCGCGCCCGCGGCGAGTTGCTGTGCTGCCGCCGCGATCGGGTCATCGACCACGAGCACCCGGCCCCCGGCGTCGAGCAGGCGCACGTTTGGGCCGCAGACGGGACAGGCGTTGGGCTGCGCATGAAAGCGGCGATTCAGCGGATCGTCGTACTCAGCCCGGCAGGCTGCGCACAACGGAAAAGGCCGCATCGTCGTCTGGTCGCGATCGTAGGGCACATCCTGCACGATGGTGAAGCGCGGGCCACAGTTGGTGCAGTTGGTGAAAGGGTAGCGGTAGCGCCGGTCCGCCGGGTCGAACAACTCGCGCAGGCAGTCGTCACAGGTGGCAGTGTCAGGCGAGATCAGCGTGCCGCGCACAGCGCCTGCCTGGCTGTGCGCAATGACGAAGGTGGCCTCGCCGCGGAGCGGGACTGCTTCGGCCGCCAGCACGTCGACACGGGCCAGGGGCGGGGCCTGCTCCCACAACGCCCGCTGGAAGTCTTCCAGCGTCTCCGGATCGCCCTCGACCTCGATCGTCACACCCGCGCTATCGTTCAGCACGAAGCCGCCGAGGCCGTGGCGCAGCGCCTGCCCGTAGACGAACGGCCGGAAGCCCACGCCTTGGACGATCCCTTGGACGACGATGCGCCGCCGCTGCACGCTAGAGGTCAAGCTAGACATTTCGCACGTTCTGCCGCCGATCTGAAATCCAGCGTCCAAAATCAGCAATCCCTGCACCGGTGCGGCAAGAAACTTCGAAGATCGGCGCATGGGGATTGAGCGCACGGACTGACTCGTAGAAGAACCCTCGCTCGAAATCGACCAGGGCGATCAGGTCGATCTTGTTCAGCACGATTACATCGCTCATCGCGACGATCTCCGGGTACTTGACCGGCTTGTCGTGGCCCTCGGCCGTGCTCAGCAGGCATAACTTGATCTGCTCGCCTAGCACCCAATGTGTCGGACAGACCAAATTGCCGACGTTTTCTACGAAAATTACGTCAAGCCGATCGAGATCGAGATGGTCCAGCGCCTGCCGGACCATGCCCGCTTCCAAATGGCAGTTGCCGCCGGTGTTGATCTGGACGGCATCGCAAGCGCCCGCGGCCAGAACCTTTTGCGTGTCGATGCTCCCGGCGATGTCGCCCTCGATCACCCCCACGTGGGCGTGGCCCTGCAACGCCTGCAGTGTCTTGACGATCAGGCTGGTTTTGCCTGCTCCGGGGCTTGCCATCACGTTCACGGCGAGGACGCCCGCGGCGCCGAAACGCGCGCGGTTATCGTCGGCCGCGTGATCGTTGCTCGCCAGCAGCTTCTCGACGATCTTGATGCGCTGCACGGTCATGTTTCGATCTCGATGCTGTCAATCATGAGCCGACTCCCATCGTCGACGACCTGGCCAACTGTGCCACAGACAGGGCAACAAAAGTCCTCGCCACCCGGCCTGTAGTCGTCGCCACACCCATCGCAGTGGAAACTCATCGATGTCCGGTGGATGTCGATGCATGCGCCCTCGGCCAGCGTTTCCGATGCCAGCATCTCGAAACAGAAGCGTAGCGAGTCCTCGACGACGCCCGCGCGCTCGCCAACGACCAGGCTGATCGCCAGGACCCGCTGAGCGCCGCGCTCCCGGGCTTGCTCCGCCACGGCCTCGACCAGGTATGACGCGATCGACAGTTCATGCATAGCACACACCATCCCCGGAGCGAGCACTTACATGGCCCTGATCTTCGCATATCGAATGAGGTCCGGGATCGATCGGGCGAAGAGCACCACGCCAACTGCTCCGACGGCCAGTCCTACGACCATCAACGTTTTCACCGCTCAAGTTCTCCCTTCTGAAGGCATTGATCCGTGTCGAGCATGCGCTCGACCAGCGACTCGACAAGATCCAGCGCGCCCTCCACCGCCGCCTGGACCGCATCGCTCAGCCCGATTCGCCCATCGGTGTCCTCGGCAAGTGTCGCCGGCTGGCAGCCGACGACCAGCATCCGCGGTGGCCGGCCGCCCATGGTCTGCACCAGGCGCAGCACCCTGACGGGATCCATGCCGTGCGATTCGACGACCAGCTCTGGTGTGGCCCATGCGCCAAGCTCATCCTGCTCCGGCTCGATGACGAAGAGCGTTCCCGGCTGTTCGCCCCGCGGCACGGCGTCGACCAGGATGGCCGCAGAGTAGCTATCCATCAGCGCATACGCCAGATCGAATCCGCGGATACCGAAATCGATCACGCGCACGCCAGCGGGCAGCGTGCGCGTAGCCAGCCGCTGCGCCACCTCGACGCCGAAGCCGTCATCCCCCAGGAAGATATTCCCGATACCGGCGACCAGAATGCGCTGATCGACCATATGTCCTACTGCCCTTCATCGTGAAGCGGCTCGACCTCGTCGGGCGCGAAGAAGAAGCGATGGCCCGGCATCCGCTCCATGCCGAGGTCGCGGCCCGGATCATCCTCCAGCAGCACCGCCAGGTGAATCCGGTCCTCATAGTCCTGCTCGATCGCCTCGATAGAGGCCAGCTTGCCCGCCAGCGCAAGATCCCAGATGTCGCCCTTCGGCCGCGGGCGGAGCCATACCTTGCTGCCCGGCGTGAGCTTGACGCCGTCCACCACCACGCTCCGCGGCGCCGGCTGCTCCAATTGCTCAAGCAGCGATGGTGGCGTGGTCTCCGGTCCGAGCATCTGGAACTCGCGGATCGCGCCATGCAGGCGCATGAAGTCCTCGGCCGTCAGGGCTTCACTCCGCTCCAGGATCTCCCGCGCCCGCGGGTCCGAGGCACGTATCTCATCTTTCTCCGCGTCCGTGAGCGTGAGAATGTTCAAGAGCAGCAACTGATCGATCTCCGTCCCATCAAAGAGATCCCCGGGACTCTCGGGCGCGATCCGCGGGTAGTCATACAGAATGATCGGGGACGAGAGCAGAGTGTCCGTCGTGCCTTCCTCGCCTGCCAGCACCGGCCAGGTCCTGATATTCTCGCAGCTCTCGGCAAGCTGCTTCAGTTCCTGTGGCGGATCGATCAACGAGATGAACGCGCCATCCCGGACGGCCAGAATCGTGTGCGTCGAGACGAGCGTCTGCTTGAGGGTGCTCGCGCGGTCCTGGTGGTCCCAGGGCGTCGTGTTCGTGATCGTCACCCGCAGCTTAAAGAGTTCGTCCTGGACCGCTTCCGCGCCGACCTCCACCACTCCTTCCAGCGCGCGCCAGCTGCGCGCCAACACTCCTGCACGCGCGCCGTCCGGCGCGATCAGCGACTCCTCGCCGCTTCCCGAAGGGATCGTGATCGGCACGCCCCGCGCAGTCGCCAGCGTGGGCAAGTTCAGGTCGTCAATTAAGATCTGCCGCTCGCTCGCCTCATCCCAGGCAAGGTAGCGTTCATTCCCGACCCGCAGCTCGTCGACGAAATCGAGCCTTCCCTCGGCATTCATCCGCCCGACTTTGCGCTCGACGACGTGGAGAAAGCGCACCTGCACGCGGACGGTTGGTGCTGCTCCGGCCACCAGGCACTCGGTCTGCATGCGCCACGGGTCATCGCCCCCGCGCGCCTCGCTCTAGGCGCGCGGATAGACGCCTCCCAACGTCCAGCGCTGCTGGTTCTTCGTCGCCGAGCGGCGGTAAGGCCAGAGCACGTAGCCCTCGTACAGCACGGCCGCGGCGATCTGCTCGACCGGATCCACTACCGTTCGACCTCCTCCGCTCGCACCCGCAGCAGCTCTTCCAGGGCATCCTCCCAGGTTGGCAGTCCCTTGCGCGCCTTATACGCATAGAGCCGATCAAAGGTGTCTTTGCGCACGCGTAGCCAGGCGCTGTTGGGGAAGTAATGGTCCATCATCTGCTTCCATACTTGGATGGGCAACCGGTACTGCGCCTCCTTCTCCCACGGTATCTGGACGATCTGGAGCGCGCCGTCCGCGCCTCGGTAGAAGATCGTGCCGCTGAAGAGAAACTCCAGCGGCGCCTCCCCGTCTTCGAGGGCATGAAAGTACTTCGCGCTGACGACCTCGAAATCATAGGTACAGGTGACCGGCATGTTCACCACCATGCTGCCGCTGAAGGGAGGCACGAGCACGGTCGTGTGGGTCCACAACATGCTCTGCAGCGTGTTGCCCCATTGGCTCGCGCCTCCGAACACCTCCTGAAGACGCTCCTGCTCCGCCGCGTTGTAGTGCCGCTGCGCCGTCGTGATCCGTATCTGAGTGTTGAGAGAGACCGAGCGGATCGGCTCACCGGTGACGTTCTCGACGTACAGCCTGAATAGGAGCGTGGGTGCGGCGGCATATTCGAGAACTTCGGCGCTCTCCACCTGAAAGTTGAGATCAGGCACGCGTACTCCTCTCACGACACCTGGCGTAGTTTGGAAGGTGCCGGGCGCGAAGCCCATCACCGGCCTTATGGTGGCGAAAGGTTGGGGCTGTTCGGGTCGATCGGATTTTTCGACTCGGGATTGATCCCCGTGGAGCGACGAGCCGTTCCCTTTCCCACCCCGTCGACCATGCCAAGGCCCGGCTGGCGCTCGAAGCTGCCGGGCGTGTTGCCCTCGCGCACGCCCCGCGTATGGGACGGCTTGGAGGGGGAAGTATCCGGCTTACCAACTTTCAAATTGGCGAAAATCTTCATCGCTCACTCCTTGCTTGATCGATCGCTCGTGGAACGGACTTCGATCGCTCCCGCAGCGCCTCGAAGAACCGCCCGATCTCCTTCCAGGTTTCCTGGCCGCCGCTCAGACCACGCCAGTTGAGCCGGATCAGGCCGACCAGCTTATAGCACTCGTCAATCGGGACCAGGAAGTGCTGGCGCGCTCCCCGCGCGCGATTGACGAGCAGCGCCTCGACGTCCAGCTGCATCGATCCGAGCACCGGGTTGCTTTGCTCCAGCTCTTCCCAGGCGCTCAACCGCAGAAGCGATTCCGTCGGGCCCATCGGACTCGGATACAACGCCACGACGCGTTCGGCGGGTGTGCTGTGGAAGAAGAACGCGATCCCCACCGGTATCCGCAGCTTGTCCCACTGCGCGTCGCTCAACTGAAAATCCGCGAGGCATAAGCGGCGCTCGGGCACCAGCCGGTACTTGCCGTTGCTGGCCGCCTGGCGATCAAAGAGGATGGAACAGGCCCGGCAGACGCACAGGAGCTCGCGCGGGGCGACATCGAGCAAGTGGCGGTGCTCGGGCGGGATCGGCTCGCTGCACAGCTCACACAGCTCTTGCGCCGCGGCTGCCGCTTGATTGGCCCGCTGAGCAAACCGTTGCAACGCCGAGAACGGCCTTGGCTTGTTCTGCTCGACCATAGTCCTCTGCCCGGATACGGCGGTCTTGGACCGCCTCAGCTTATCGCGCTGCCCAGCGCGACTTTCACGATGCCAGACTGGCTCACCAACAGTGGAATTGGCTCCAGATTCAGGTGCGGCGTCCCCACACATCGCCCGGCGTGGCGCACATCGTAGCAGCGGCGGCATCCGCCACAGGCGAGCTCGTCCGCGAGCAGGCTGCCGCGTTCGAGCGACTGGCCGCAGCCGGGGCAGATGTGCTGGTAGGCGAAGAAATCGCCCGCCAGGTTAAGGAAAAGGACCGGCTGCCCCCCGATCTCCTTCAGCACCAGCCCGCCGCCGGCGATCTGGGGCAGGGCGCCGGCTACCATCCATGACCCGGACGGCTCCGGCAGCGGCTGCCGCGCGTTCGTCTGGATCGCCGTCAGGGGCACGAAGCCCGTCGGCAGCGCCGGCTCCACCAGCCCCTCGGCCTCGATCCGCTCTAGATCGGGCGCGGCTTCCTGGATGGCCTGCTCGATCGCCAGCTTGAGCGTCATGCTCGACGAAGGACAGCCGTGGCAGCTTCCCTGCAGGCGGAGGCGCGCCACCCCGCCCTCGACGCTCACCAGCTCGACATTGCCTCCGTGCGATTCCAGGTAGGGCCGCACCTCCTCCAGTGCCTGGAGCACGCGGGTCTGCAGGTCGACTGGGTGCAGCCCGTGGAGCAGCAGCAGGTGCGCGATCAGCTCATCCGCGGCAAAGGCGTCGACGATCTGCGCGCCGCTCAGCTCGCCGACGATCTGCATCATCCGCACCAGTCCCTCGCCGTACAGCTCGAGGAGGGCCTGCACCGCCTCCGCAGCCGTCGCCTGAGCCCGCGGGTCTTGCAGCGCCTCGATGGCCTCCAGCAAGGTCTCAACCCTGCCGACACGCTCCCGGACTTCCTGGTCATCCATACGCATCGTGCTATATCCTGCTAGGGCAGGGGCGACCTGTGAGGAGGCCGCCCCTGCGCAGACGACTGCTCGATCCGTCCTGCGCTAGTCACCTAAGCCAAACATTGGCGAGTGCCGCTGCTCGAGCACCTTGCCGTTGCCCAGGTACATATGCACCCCGCACGGGAGGCACGGATCGAAGCTGCGCACCGTGCGCATGATGTCGATGCCCTTGAAGTTGTCCGGCCCGTTTTCCTCGAAGATTGGGCAGCCTTGCACGGCGTCCTCGTATGGGCCGGGCGTGCCATAGATATCCCGGGGGCTCGCGTTCCAAGGCGTTGGCGGATAGGGATGATAGTTGGCGATCTTGCCGTCGCGGATCACGAGATGGTG
>JBBSGA010000168.1:0-12912 GCA_038254585.1 Chloroflexales bacterium
ATCGCGCAGGTCGAAATCGGTCGGTGACCGACGACCAAGGATCGTCAAGTACAACTGCTCGTCATCCGGCGGTGAGCGCCGCCGCCAAAGGCGGCACGACCTGCTTTTTGCGTGACATCACCCCCGGCAAGGCCAGCCGGCCGCGGATGAAGCTGCCGCCGAAGACGCGCGCCGCGAGCGCCTCGCCGGCCGGGTCGGCGGCCAGCAACAAGCTGCGCTGCTCCAGGATATCGGTCAGCATGAGGAAGGCGGTCGCAAGCTCCGCCTCCCGGACGGCCGCCTGCAGCTCCCGGCAGAGCTCGTCTGTCGCCGGCATCACATTCTCGACGTCGGTAAGCTCGACCTGGCCGACGCCGATGCGCTGGTCGCCGAAGGTGTAGACCTTCCAGTTGCTGCGGACCCACCAGCTGGGCGCGGGCACAGGATGCGGCAGCCGCGCGCGGAAGAGCGCACGTGCCAGCGCCGCTGCCTGCTCGCCGCTCTGCTGCTCGAGCCAGGCTGCCGCCTCCCGGTCGCGCCGCGTCGTCGTGGGCGACCGAAAATGGACCGTATCCGACAGGATCGCCCCGAGCATCGCGCCCGCGAGGGCCGGCACCAGGGGGGCGCCGCTGCGCCGGAAGAGCTCGGCGATCAGGGTCGAGGTACATCCGACCGGCTCGCAGAGGATGGTGAGCGGCTGAAGCGTCTGGAGACCGCCCAGGTTATGGTGGTCCACGATGGCGACGATCGCGCTTTCGGTCACGCCGGGCGCGGCCTGGTCGGGGTGATTATGGTCTGTCAGGATCACGCGGCGCCGATTCTGGCCCACCAGGTGGCGCCGTAGCACGAGTCCCTGGAGCGTCCCGTGGTCGTCGACGACCGGCAGGCTGGCGAGGCGGGTGCGCCGCAATGTCGCCTGGGCATCGGTCGCCAGGTCGTCGGGATGCACGCGCGCCGGCTCGCGCTCCATGACCCGGCCCACGGGAATACTCTGCTGGAGCAGCAGGGCCGCGGCAAACGGGGAGTGCCCTGTGCGCAGCAGGACGACCCCGCGCTGCGCGGCGGCGGCCACGAGTGACTCTTCCACGGATGCGTCATCGGTGAGGATCAGACAGCCGGCCCCGGCCTCGACCGCTGCCTGCTGCACCTCGAGCTGGTCGCCCACGATGACGATGTCGCCCGTCCCGAGCACACGGCGCGCGGTAGCCGCCGAAAGCGTGGCAATCAAGACGCGGTCTTGGAGCACCGCGTGCGGGTCGCCCGTAATCAGGTCCGCGTCGAGCGTGCGGCGGAGCAGGCCCACGGGGAGATCGATCTGGGGCGACAGCTGCAGCTGTTCGAGGTAACGATCGGCGAGCGTTTCACGGCGCACTAGGCCCGTCAGCCGGTCGTCCGGGTCGACGACCGGCAGCGCCCCGACCTCATAATCGTGCATCAGTAGGCCGGCTTCCCGCAGCGTCTGCTCCGGATGCAGGTGCGGAGTGTTCGCCTCCATGACCTCGCGTACACGCAGATAGACATCGGCGATCGGCCGCGGCGCGTCCAGGTGGAGGTGCCGCAAAAGCCAGGCCGTCTCAGAGGCCAGATCGTCGAGGTAGCAGGCAACGGCGACCTCGCCGGTCTGCCACTGGTAGAAGGAGGCGTAGGCCATGGCGGAGCAGACCGCGTCGGTATCGGGGTTGCGATGGCCGATCACGAGAATGGCGTCGGCCGGCGATGTGGTGGTGCTCATGCGTACCGATTGTGCCTCAGGTGGCGCAGACCCGTCAATCTGACGCGCAGCCGCGCCGTCAGATCGTCGCTCCATCCGGCCGGCTGGCCCAGATAGCGGCGAACCATCGGCAACGCGCCGGCCTGGCCGGCAACTTCCGCGTCGAGGGCAGCCGCAAGCGTCCGCGTGCGGGAGAGCGCGGGATAGACGGCCAAGACATGGGCGACGCCAAAGGCGATCGTCAGCGCCCCCATCAGCGCCTCGATCACTGCCAGCAGGCGGAATGGCGCAGCGGCCGGCCGAACATCCCCATAGCCGAGCGTTGCCAGCGTCACACCACTGTAGTAGAGCGCAGTGACAAGCGTGGAGCTGCGCGGGGTGGGGGAGAGAAACACGGCGGGGTCACCGAGCCAGGGAGCGACGACGAGCGCGAATCCCACTGCCAGCAGCATGAGCCAGAGTATGATCAGCCCCGCCACCATCAGGGGCAGGGCCCAGTTGAGGACCTTCGAGACGTTGCCGCGCTTAGGCACGACATTGTCCACTGCGCGCAGGGTTTGCCAGGTGAGGCGCTGCAGGCGGGTGCTGAGGGGACTTTCGACTTCGGGATGCAGGACCGTCGCCACGATAGCGAACTGCACGAGCAGGACGAGCAGCAGACCGGCGATGCTAGACCCGAGTGCGGACAGTGGCACGCGCGTTGTCCTTGTGGGTGGCGACGCTACTGCCCGTACACCCGGCGGAGCGTGGCCGGCAGGGTTGGCACGTCCCTAGCGCAACCTTGGCGGAGCGAGCAGAGCCGGCGGTGCCGATCACGGCGCCGGTGGGCGCAGTCCAGCCTGCGTCTAGCGCGCCGGCACCGGTTCGTCGGAAGCGCGCACGAGATCGCGGCTATTGAAGACGACCTGGTGCTGCGGACGCTCATCCCAGTCGAGGTGGACGTAACAGCTGAGGCCGCGGACACGCTTGATCGTCCCTACTTTCCCGTGATCGCCGAGGCCCGGCATGTTCACGCGGATCCTTTGTCCGAATCGTACCTGTTCCAGCTCCATGATTCCTCCAATCTTTGCAAAGGGTCGTCCGGCGGCGGGCTCCAGCCCGCCGTTATGACCGCCGTGCCTGGCTCAGGTTAGCGCGGTCGATGTGGAGGATGCCCAGATACGCGCCGCGCAGATCCGCCCCGCGCAGGTCCGTATTCGTCAGGTCGGCGCCGCCCAGATGAGCATCCTGCAGGTTGGCTCCACGTAGGTCCGCATCGGTCAGGTTGGCCCCATCGAAGTGCGCCCCCTGGAGGTCGGCGTCCCGCAGGTTCGTACCCCGCAGGTCGGCGCTCTGCAGATAGGCGCCGCTCAGGTAGGCCTGGCCGAGGTCGGCATGCGCAAGGTGCGCGCCCTGAAGCGAGGCGCCGCGCAGGTTTGTGCCAGGCAGGGAGGCGCCTTCGAGATTGACCCCGGAGAGGAGCGCCGGTCTGCCGTGGCGATCTCCGTCGGCGATGAGCTCGAGCAGCTGCCCGTGGGTCATAATTGCGTCCATGTGCGTATGCCTTTTGTAGCGGTTGGTCGTGGTGGTCATCTTCCACCCTCTGCGTATATTATACTCGCCCGGGACAAATAAGTCAACGTAGTCTAAACATTCAAAAATGACAACGGCATATACTGAGAAAAGGGAGTATAATAGAGGAAAATAAGCGGAGGAGCGCACGATGGCCGATAGGTTCTACACGCCGGACGAGCTCGCGGGCATGCTTAAGGTGACGCGGCAGGCCGTCTACAACTGGATTCAACAGGGACGCATGGAGGCGGTACGGATCGGGCGCACGGTGCGTATTCCCGCCGAGGAGGTCGAGCGGCTGCTGCGGGAAGGCCGCTCGCCACGCCAGATCAGCCAGGGGCCCGGGGAGCGAACCGGATCCGAGGCCATGCGGACGCGCGCCAGTTCCATTTAGGAGGCCATCGTGCCGCAAACCATCAATCTTCAGATCACCGGAAAGAGTATCGGCCTAGTGCTGGGAGCCCTCGCCGCGCTCTGGCTCATGGCCGCCTTTAACAAGATCCTCTTCATCCTGTTCCTCGCGATCTTGCTTGCCATTGCGATCAGCCCCTTGGTCAATCGCCTCGAAGCCCGGCGCATCCCGCGGACCCTCGCCATCGGGCTGGTCTACCTGCTGCTGCTGGGCATTCTGAGCGGCGTCGTGGGGCTGCTGGTGCCGGTGCTGATCGCGCAGGTCAGCCAGCTCAGCGCTAACCTGCCCACGGTTGCCCGGCAGGTGCTCAATCTCCCTACGACCTGGATTACGCCGCTTTTCCCGACGCAGGCGCGTACGTTGTCGTCGAGCAACCTCACCGACCAGCTGAGCGGCGAGCTGGGAGCGATCGTCGGCGGCGCCGGTGGCCTGCTCGTCGGCGTCGGCAAACAGGTGACGACGCTGCTGATCGGGACGCTGCTGATCCTGGTGGTCGGCTTCTTCCTGACGGTCGACGGGCAGTTCGCTCCACAGCTCATCGCCCGCCTTTTTGCGCCGCGCCTTCGTCCAACGGCCTCAGAGCTGGCGCGCGAGATCGGCGATCGGCTCGGGCACTGGGCGCGGGCCCAGGCACTGGTCGGTCTCTTTTTCGGCACGGGCTTCGGCCTGGGCCTCGCCCTCCTGCACGTGCCCTATGCGCTGTCGTTAGGCGTCGCGGGCGCCGTGCTCGAGTTGATTCCCTACGTCGGCGGCGCGACCGTGATGGTCCTCAGCGTGCTGGTAGCGCTGTCGGTGTCGCCGTGGCTGGCGCTGGGGGTGGTCGCCGTCTATCTGGTGGTGGCGAACGTCGAGAGCAATATTATCTACCCCAAGCTCGTCGGCGACAGCGTCGGAGTGCACCCGCTGGTGATCATCATCGCGCTCTTTGTCGGGGCGGAGGCGAAGGGCGTGATGGGCGCGCTGCTGGCAGTGCCGGTGGTCGTGGTCCTGCAGGTTCTCTTCGACTACTTCTACCGCTTCGACGAGCCGGCGATCTCGGCCGCTCCCATGCCCGCTGCGCCCGATGCAGCCCTTCAACACAGCCCGCACCGCGTGCCGAGCCGCGGTGCCTAGCCTGGGACCGAAGACCGGCGCCCCGGCCGGCCCGGACGGAGCGCCGGTCGCCGTCATTCAGATCAGCCTTGACGGAGTCGTAGACAGCATTAGTGTAAAGCGAGGGATACCATGTCCAACAACCATCTCTACCAGCAGGACGAGGATGCACGACGACGGCGGGCGATCGAGGTCGAGCGAGGGCATGACGCGCAGGAGCGCCAGCAGCGGGAGGCCGTCGAGCAGCGGCGGCGGGCCCAGGACCGCCAGCAGCGGGCGGACGACGCGCGGCGGCGGCAAACGGGTGAGGCGCGGCGGCGCTATCACGCCTAGCGCCCCCCGCGCGCTCAATCGCGCCGGGTCCAGCGTCTGACGCATCGTGCGGGCGGAACGTATTGTGCTCGCATCCGAGCGTGTAGCTAAAGACTCGAGCTACACGACGGAGAATGGAAGGGCTACATGGTCGGGATGCCGCCTGTCCCAGAAGCAGTGGCACGCTGGCTGCTTGCCCACGAGGCCGCGGGGAACCCGAGCCCCGAAGCAGTTGCCGCGGCGGCGGAACGCGTCCGGGGCCGCCTGCGCGAGGGATTGAGCGTCTTTCTTGGCCCGACCGGCTTCGACTCGCTCTGGGCGCGGGCGATCCATCTTGCCCAGCAGACGTCGTCTGAGGCTGCAAACGAGGGGCGAGACCCGTCCGTGGCGCGCCGCCACGACGGGTCCGAGGCCCATGACGCCCTGATCGCCGCCCTGACCAGCTTCCTTACGCTGCTCTTTACCTTCGTCGGCGCGGTGCTCGGGGTCCGCCTCATCCGCCACGTCTGGCCGGACATGCCCTGGGGCGAGGCCGGCACGCCCCGAGGAGACACTGCGCCATGAGCGACGACCCGCGGGTCCCTTTGCTGCTGCTGCCGACGGGGGTGCCCGGCTTGGATGCGGTGCTCGGGGGCGGCTTACTGGAGTATTCCTTCAACCTGATCACGGGCACGCCCGGCGCGGGCAAGACGACGCTGGCGCACCAGATCATGTTCGCCAACGCCTCTGCCGCGCGACCGGCCCTGTACTTCATGGTGATGGGCGAGCCGCCGCTCAAGCTGCTCCGTCATCAGCAGCAGTTCGACTTCTTCGATCCCGCCAAGGTCGGCGACGGCATCGCCTTTATCGATCTGAGCGAGCTTGTCGTCACAGCCGGCCTCGGCGCGGTGCTGGATCACATCGTCCGGCACGTCGAGACGGCCAGCCCCGGCATCGTGATCGTCGACTCCTTCCAGGCGATTGTGCGCATGGCACTGGCCGCGGACGGTCCGGCCGATCTGGACAGCTTCGTGCAGCGCCTGGCGGTCCACCTCACCAACTGGCAAGCCACGACCTTCCTGATCGGCGAGCTCTTCCCTGATGACCTGCACCAGAATCCGCTGCTCACGGTTGCCGACGGCATCTTCACGCTGACTCAGCAAGTGCATCGCAATGCGGTCGTGCGCAAGCTACAGGTGGTGAAGGTGCGCGGGATGGCGCCGATGCCGGGGCTGCACACCGTCCGCATCAGTCAGGCGGGCCTCCAGGTGTACCCTCGCATGAGCATCTCCACCAACCGGGCGGAACGCGTCCGGCCATACGGTCGTGCCGCGACCGGCGTGGCCGGGTTGGATGAGCTGGTGGGTGGGGGGGTCCCGATCGGCGACGCGGTGCTCGTCAGCGGCCCCTCCGGCACGGGCAAGTCGATCATTGCTGCGCAGTTTCTTGCCGCGGGCGCGCGCGACGGCGAGCCGGGCGTGATCGCCGTTTTCGAGGAGCATCCCAAGGAATTCTTGCGACGGGCCAGTGGCCTCGGCGTCGACCTGGAGGCGCTGGAACGCGACGGCACGCTGAAAATCATCTACGTCCGGCCCCTGGACCTGTCGCCGGACGAAACGCTGTACACGATCCGGGAAGCGGTGCAGCAGATCGGGGCCAAGCGCGTCGTCATCGACTCACTGTCGGGCTTCGAGCTGGCGCTGGCGCCCGGCTTTCGCGAAGATTTCCGCGAGTCGCTCTATCGCCTGGTCGGAGCGCTGACAGGGACCGGCATCACGGTGCTGATGACGCTGGAGATCGTCCAGAGCGCGACCGACCTGCGCTTCAGTCCCTACGTCGTCTCCTTTCTGGCCGACGACATCATTCTGTTACGCTACGTGGAGATCGCGGGGCAGCTGCGGAAAAGCATCGTCGTGGTCAAGATGCGCAACAGCGCGCATAGTACGGCGCTGTGGCTGTACGATATAACGGCGCATGGTCTCGTCGTGCGGGGATCGCTGCAGGACTACCGCGGCATCGGCACGGGCATCGCGGAGCTGCGCGACGGGGCGCGACCGCCGAGCTATCCGGGGCTGACCGAGCAGGAGCTGGTGGTGCTGCAGGCGCTGATCGAGCTCGGGCCGGCGCCGGCCGAGGCGCTGGCGCGGCGCACCGGCCTGCCAGAAGGGGCGAGCCTGATCGTGATGCTGGACCGGCTCGTCAGCCTGAGCTTGGCCGTCACCCGGACGGAAGGAGGCCGCACGGTCTATCAGCCGGTGGCACAGGCGTTGCCGTAGGAAGGCGAGCGGCAAGCGCATCGGAAGCGCCGGCCGCTGCTACCGGAGAGACGAATGCCAGCACCAGCGGACGAGGAGACCGCCGGCGACAGAGCGGTGGACGGCCGCGGGCTGGTGGAGCCCGCGGCCGTGGAGCCGTGGGAGGTGAGCGAGCAGCTGCTCATCGCCGGCCTGCGCGAGCATGAGCTGGCCGACCAGCTGCGCCGCCAGCTCGCGTTCCACAGCGCGATCATGACTAGCCTCGCCGAGGGAGTCTACGCGCTCGATCCAACTGGCCGGATCACCTTTGCCAATCCGGCGGCGGCGCAGTTGCTCGGCTGGCCGGCAGCCGACCTGATCGGGAGAGACCTGCAGACGATCCTCCCGGTTCCGGACGCGCACCACGCCGGCGTTCAGGCGGGAGCATTCCCCCCGGTGGGTCTGCTGGACGCAGGCGCAACCGGCGCGAACGACGAGGCCCGGTTTGTCCGTAAGGATGGGACGACTTTCGCCGTCGCGTACTCCGCCGCACCGATCGTGATCGACGGCCAGGTCGCCGGTGCGGTGGTGAGCTTCCGTGACATGACCGAGGTGCAGCGCCTCCAACAGACGCAGGAGGAGTACGTGGCGCTGCTGTCGCACGACCTACGCTCACCGCTCTCGGTGATCCTGGCCCACGCGCGGCTCCTGGAGCGGCGGCTTGCGCAGTCGGGCCATGAGCGCGAGCTCAAGAGCGCTGAGGCGGTCGTGGAAAGCGGCGAGCACATGAATCGCATGATCCACGATGTCCTGGACCGCACCCTGCTGGAGTCCGGCGATCGGCCGCTAGGCCTGGGGCTCGTCGATCTGGTCCAGTTGGTCCGGCGGAGCGTCGACCAGAACGTGGCGCCGGATGAGCGCGCACGCATCCAGATTGAGAGCACGACACCCCACGTGGTCGTCGCGGATCCCGGCCTGGTCGAGCGGGTGATCGCCAACCTGATCACCAACGCACTCAAGTACTCGGCGGGGGGGAGCCCGGTGGTCGTCCGGGTATTCCGTGCCGACCAGGAGATGGTCATCGCCGTCGCCGACCAGGGCGTAGGCATCGAAGCGGACGAGCTGCCACACGTGTTCGATAAGCACTTTCGGGCGCGCACGGCGGGAACGACGACGGGCAGCGGGCTGGGATTGTACAATATCCGGCTGATCATGGACGCGCATGGGGGCCGGGTCTGGGCTGAGAGCAAGGTTGGCCGGGGGAGTACGTTTCTGGTCGCGTTCCCGGCGCCCGATCCGTAAGAAGGCTGCGGCAGCCGTAGAGTGGACGTGATTTTTCGGAATGCTGCCGTCCACGAATACGACACGAATACACGAATAGAGTGCACTGAAAGCCCGTATTCGTCTCATATGGGACGAATGTTCATCTTCTTTTGACTACCGTACAGAAAATTTGAGCTAAGACGAGCGTTGGTGTATGCTTGCCGGCCGAAGCAAGGAGGAGATGCCAGCGATGACTGACCCGTTTAGCGAGCTCTTCAAGCATAACGTGTGGGCCAATCTGCGCCTGCTCGACGTGTGCGAGCGGCTCGACGACGCCCAGCTCGATCACACCGTTGTCGGGACCTACGGCTCGATTCGTGACACATGGGTTCACATCGTCGCCGCCGAGGGAGGGTATGTGGCCTTGCTGAACGAGCGGCAGCCAGACCGGAGCTACAGCGAGCGGACCGCTTTTACAAGCTGGGAGGATCTGCGCGAGCGAGTGCGGCGAAGCGGTGAAGGTCTGATCGCAATCGCGGAGGACTTCGATGCCTCACGCGTGCTGCGTGAGATCCATCCAGACGAGGTGTATGCCTATCCGGCTGTCGTGCCAATGCTCCAGGCGCTCAACCACGCCACCGAGCACCGCGTCCACGTCGCCGCTATCCTCACCCAGCTCGGCGTCGAGCCGCCAACCCTCGATGGCTGGAAGTATGGCGAGGACGAACTGGGCGCGACCTGACGGTGGCAACCCGGCCATGCCGTTTAGCTCAGTAGTGATCGCTGCGTTCTGAGGCTGCTGACGTGGAAGCATGATCGACGATGGAGCAGAGCAATCCAGAGCCGACACGTATCGCTGCGGTAGCTTTCACTGCCGTACAAAAAAAGTGTGCTGATTACGCAGCTTGCTTGAGCGGCTGACGAACTGGCTTGCTTGGCAAGCTCAGTGGCACACGTAGGCCCTCGGGAATGGGACTACCGTCCTTGAGACAGCGTGTAAGCAGCCGCAGACCCAGCCGAAACAAGCTCAAATCGCAGTACCCGCCAGCGGGAAGCCCCTGCCGATGCCATCGTTTGAGCCAGCCGTCGCGCAACGCACACACTCCCAGATACACCAGCCACACATACGCCAACACGAGGCGATCAGCAAGCGCGTTAGGCGCTCGGGATCGCTCAGATGGCTCTTGTGCAGGTGAAAGCCGCGACTCTTCTGGTCTGTACGGTAGTGAATCATCTATCGGTGATATCTGTTGCTCTATCACGGATATTCGTGTATTCGTGTCGTATTCGTGGACGGCTTTTCGGCTCTTCGGCTGCATACACGCAGCCTCGACGCCTACGGCTGGCCGCACGACCTCGGGGACGAGGAGATCCTGGCGCGGCTGCTGGCGCTCAATCTGGAGCGGGCCTCCCATGGCGGGCTCAACGCCAGACGGCGACACGCATAACGTCGAAGTGGTGGTCGTACGTCCAGACTGGAAGCACGAGCCGTTCGCTCACCACAGCCAGCACGACGTCGAAGAGGGTGAAGGCTTGATCCGGGTAACGCTGGATCCCCGCCAGCGCTACCTGGTAATCGTCCGGCGTTGGATTAACGGGGCTCGCGCCTGTCTGTATCTCGTTCAGCCAGCGATGAGCGGTATTGATTCCGAGCCGGCATACAACCAGGGTATAGCACTCAAGCAAGGTCGAATAGGCGACGAAGACCGCGAGTTCCTCGCGCTCGATGCGCTTGAGCTCCTGCTGAGCCTGTATGTGGTATTGATCGGTGCGATCAACGGCAGCGTAATAGTGGTCCCGTATCGGCAAGGACCGCGTGCCTCATTCGGCGGCCAGCTCGCGATCATGGGCAATGCTGACGTCGGTCTTCCCACTCCCTACCGGTACCGGAGTGATGCGTAACGGGTGGGCCGCGGGGACATAGCCAAGCTGTTGGAGGTAGTGTTTGAGCGCGGCCTCGGTGATAGGCGGCAGGTCGGCCTGCTCGTCCTGGTCGCGACGGTAGGCCTCTATGGCCTCGGCCAACTCATCGGAAATGGTGATCGTGGCTTCCTTCATGACTGGTAGTGTCGCACGCGACAGAAAAGGGCGGGCCGTTCCTCGCCGCCGCACCGGGCTTTGCCGCCGAAGGCACCCACCGATTGAAATCGGTGTCTGCTATGCCGAAACGCGCTGAAGCGCGTTGGGATAATTGAAAACGCTATCCACGTCGCGGCGCAGGCGGGCCAGCGGGCCAGCCAGTTCCGGCCCGGAACGATCCCGCTGACAGTGAGCATCCAGCGACGCGCAAATGCCGGCAGGGAGCGAGGCTTGAGCGCATTCTATTCGTGTATTCTTGAAAGCCCGTGCTGCATCGGGCGCAACGCGGATCGTAATCGTTTCGGTTTCCATCTCTGGCCTCACGTGTATACTCATCGTATGGTATTGTCGTATAAAAGGCGGGAGCGGCGACCGCTTTTGACCCAAGCAGATGAAATGAACGTTACTCAACTTGCGCCTCGGCGGCTTCCAGTGGACATAATACTTGGACAATGTTAGATTAGACACATGTTTACAAACGCATGGCGTTGTCGGCCGATATTGATGTTCTTACGGGCGGACGAGCGGTCTTGGGAGGCGGCGTCTCGGCTGGTGACAAGCTTGGAACACGATACTGCCGCTCCCGCGATGAAGCTGGAACGCCCCAAGCTTTAGCCCAGATGTCTAATCTAACATTGTCGAAATACTCCCATCGTCGTTCTGACAGAGGAGCCGCACATCGAATCGCTGATCGATCGTTTTCATATCACCCCGGCCGATCTTCTCGGCAGTGGCGGCGAGTCCGAGGTCTACGCCCTCGACGAGGCGCGCGTCCTACGCATCTACAAGCCTCGGCTGCCGGTGGACTACGTCGAGCGGAGGCGCGCATTCTACGTCCTGCTTCGGGAGCAGCGCCCGCGGTTCGAGCTGCCGCTGGTCCTGGAGAGCGGCATGGCCGGCGGCCGCTGCTACACCGTCGAGCGACGCATGTGCGGGCGCGCCTTTGCCGCCGCGCTACCCGCGCTCGAAGGCGCCGGCCGGAAGCGGGCGCTCGCGAGCTACCTCGATGTCGCCGGACAGATCGGCGCGATCCGGTTCCCCGACCGGCCGTTCGGCGAGCTCCTCACGGCCGGCGCGCCGCTGCAGCGTGATTCGTGGCCGCACTTCCTCTGGGACCGTCTCCAGCAGACCTACCGTGTAAGCCGGGCCGACGTGGAGCAGGACGTGCCGCGCGTCGATGCGGTGCTGGCGCACGTGCGCGCGGAGCTGCGGGCGCTGGAGGGCTTCCAGGAGAAGCGCCTCGTCCACGGCGACTACTTCCCCGGCAATGTGTACGTCGACGACGAGCTCACGATCTGCGGTGTCGGCGACTTCGGGTATACCACGGTCGTCGGCGACGCGCGCATGGACCTGGCCGGCGCAGTGGCCTACCTGGAGGTCGTGGACGGCTACCATCCGGACGATACCACCTTCCTGATGCGATCGGTCGCGGAGCGGCACGGAGCCGGCATGGTGCGTTGGATCGACTTTTACCGCCTCTATTACTCGTTCTACTTTTCCACGTGCAAAACGGATGATCCGCGGACGTATGGCTGGTGCATCCGCAACCTCAGATCCTGGGCACGGACGCACTCCTGAGCACCGGAACGGTTCCTCTCCCACATCTCACGGTCGCCCACGCGTTTGACGTAGCGCGTACAATGGATCTAGCCGATGGACGGCTTAAAACCGTGCTGCCACCGATGCAGCACGGAAGGAGGGACGGGACGATGCCGCTCTACATGGATACACATCACAAGGTGGACGGGTTGACCGGTGAAGCGGTCGCGGGCGCCCACAAGCGCGATCTCGAGGTGCAGGAGAAGCACGGCGTCAAGTACCTGAAATACTGGTACGACGAGGGCAGCGGCAAGGTCTTCTGCCTGGTGGAGGCCCCCAACAAAGAAGCCGCCGAGGCGGTGCACCGCGAAGCCCATGGGCTCCTCGCGGATGAGATCGTCGAAGTCAAAGAAGGCAGCTAGCCATAGCTGCAGGGGCCGCCTTCGTGCGAAGGCGGCCCCTGGGACGGAAGGCAGCGGCGGAGCGATCGGATGCTCCCTGCCCCCTGCCTACCTGTGCGCCAAGCCTACTCCAGCCCGCTCTATCTGACCGGCATCTTCGATCACGCGCGACCCGTGCCCGGTCACGATTGTTCGGCTTCCGACAGGCTCTCCTGCAATACTTTCAGCATCTGATCGCCCGTTGGACGGTATCCCCTGCCCCGCTCACGGAGGCTTCGCGCTGCAGGCGCTGTAGGCAGCGCACGATCAGGCGCGGGAGAAACTCGCGCCTGATCGTGCGCATATTCGAACGCGCACCAC
>JBBSGA010000169.1:0-12897 GCA_038254585.1 Chloroflexales bacterium
TCCAGTCCGTGCCCATGTGGCGCTTGACGGAACGGATCGTGCGATCGGGATTGGTGATCGCCTGGCGCTTGGCGACGTTGCCCACCGTGCGCTCGCCGCTCTTCGCGACGGCGACGACCGACGGCAGCGTCCGCGTCCCCTCGGCCGTTGGGATGACGACCGGATCGCCTCCCTCCAGCACCGCCACCACGCTGTTCGTCGTGCCTAGGTCGATGCCGATGATCTTGACCATCTCTAACCCTCGCCGACCTTGACCATCGTCGGCCGGATGACCCGGTCGTGGAGTGTGTAGCCGCGCCGGAGCTCGGCCGTAACCTTGCCAGCCATCACGGGTCCCGCTGGCTCATGCATCACGGCCTCGTGGCGGTTGGGATCGAAGTCGGCCCCGAGCGCCTCGATCGGCTTGACGCCCTCTCCCTCGAGCATCGTCTGCAGCTTCGTCTGGACCAATTTCACGCCATTGAACCACGGACTCGCCGCGATCTCCTCCGGCACATGCGCCATCGCCAGGTCGAGATCGTCCAGAATTGGCAGCATTTTTAGCAGGATTCCGGCGCCTGCATTGCGGATCAGCTCGGCCCGATCTTGTTCGACGCGCCGCTTATAGTTTCGCATCTCGGCCGCCGCTCGCAGGTACTGGTCCTTGAAGGACGCGCTCTCCTGCTCTACCTGCCGCAGGCGCTGTTGCATATCGCTCGCGTCGGCTCCCGCGGTCTCATCATTGGACCCTGCCTCGCAGTTATTGCGTGCCTGCTCTTCGTCAAATGCCTGATTAAGTGCTTGCTCTTCCATCTATCTCTCCTATCATGCCCCTCGGCTCTCGCCATACAATTCGGCCAGGAGCTCGCTCATTACTGTCGATATATACCTCACGGTCGATATCGACCGTGGATAGGCCATGCGGGTCGGACCGATCAGGCCGATGACGCCGGCGACCTCCTCACCGTAGCCGTAGCGCGAGAGGATCACGCTGTACTCCCGCAGCTTGTCGCGCCCGTGCTCGCCGCCGATCACAACCTGTACGCCATCGTTCGCCAGCGCCTGCGGGATCAGCGGCCCGAGTCCCTTGCTGTCACGCAGGATCTCGAGCAGATCCCGCACCCGGTCAATCTTTTCGAATTCCGGCTGGCTCAGCATCTCGACCAGGCCATCGTGGTGCATCTCTTCGTTGACCTGGCCCTCCCGCTGCCGCATCGCGCGTGCAACGGCCTCGGCCACATTCCGCTCGATCTGCCCGAGCGCAGACTCCTCCGCCTCCGCGGCCAGCCGGTCGACCTGTGCCACCTGCGCATCCTGAAGCAGTTCCTTCAGCCGGTGTGCGACGTGGCTCAGCTCATCCTGTGCGACCACCGTCTCGGTGGTGATCGTCTGCTGCTTGATCGCGCCGTCGTGTAGTACCAGCACGAGCAGCACGATCGTGTCGTGGATGCCGATCAATTCCAGATGCTTGACGCGTGCTTCATAGGCGCGCGGCGGCGTCACGACGGCCGCATTCTGCGTCGAGCGTGCCAGAACCGCCGCCGCGAGATACATCCACTGGTCCAGCTCGCCGCGTACCTGGTAAAATTGGTGCTGAATTGTGCGCTGCTCGGTCGCGGACAACCCCGTCCGCTCCATCAGGTTCTCCACGAAGTATCGATAGCCCACGTCGGTAGGAACCCGACCGGCCGATGTATGCAGGTGCGTCAGCAGCCCAAGCTCTTCCAGGTGCGCCAGTTCGTTTCGGACTGTCGCCGAGCTAAAGATCAGCCCATACTTGCGCACCAGCGTCTCCGACGCCACCGGCTTCGGAGACTCGATGTACTCCTGAATCGCAAGCTTCAAAATATATTGGCAGCGCTCGCTCAGTTCCATTTCAATCCCCGCGGGCTACCTGTAAAGATCGCATCCTGATCGCATTTCCGAGGCGAGCTAGCACTCTGGCACTAAGAGTGCTAAGACCCACATTTATAAGAATGGCGTGCGCTTTGGCCGGTCCCGGGCGTGAGCGCACGCCAACACTATTTTACCACGGGGCCTAAGCTCGTCAATCAGGAGATCAGTGCTGTAGGGCCTTTGCGTTCTCACTACGTGGATGCTCGCAGTGACTCTTGCCGATGCTTTCTAGCCGCATGAGCTCCGGCGCCAAGCTGCACGAAGCATATTACAATGCATGTCCATCGCCTCCAGTCGTATTGTTTCGCGACCAGAGTTTCTGGCGAGAGCCCGTTCGAAGTGAGAGCATGAAAGCAAGCTCATTATCCACCCTTGGGCACATTCGTACCCTCCCTCGGCTGCGTTTCGCCCGCTGGCCGGCTTTCTTCGGCTGGGCCGCCCTGATTCTTGCCGGACTGATCGCCGCCGATCTGGTCTTCCTCCATCTGCGCCCGAGCGATCTCTATCGCCTCGACGTCGGCTTCTGGGGCGACCAGGATCTCTTGAGTGGTACGTATGGGCAAGAGGTGGATGTGGCCGGCACGACCTATCGCTGGACGCGTGCCTCGGGCTCCTTTGTGGTGCGCGGCTTTGCCGCGGTGCCTCATCCGATATTGGAGGTCGCCGTCGGGGGACTGCCCCGGACGGCCGCGGCTCCGCGGCCGTTCCACCTCCTGCTCGACGGCCAGCCGCTCGCCGTGCCGGTCGCCGCGTCGGCGCGCCGGTATCACCTGCTGCTGCCGTCGGCCGCGCTCCTCGACGGCAATCTCGACGTCGACTTCGCCTCGGACACGTCGCGCATGCCCCCGGACCGGCGCGATGTCGGCGTCCGTCTGGACGAAATCGCCCTCGGCTGGAGCCTTGATCCATGGGTTCTGCCGGCGTGGCCGGCCCTGCTGATCCAGTGGGCCGCCGTGCTGGTCTGGCTCGGCGTCGCTTGGCGCCTCGAGATCCCGCGCCGCGCCTGGCTCGGGATCGTAGTCGCCCTCGTCCTCTTGATCGGCTGGATGGCCGTCTTCGACCTCCTCACGGCCAGTGCCTGGGAGGCCCGTGTCCTCTTTGGCGGCGTGATCCTGCTCGGACTCGCGTGGCATGCCTTTTCACTGCTTGCGCACCTCTCTCCTGGACTTGGTAGCCGGCGCGAGGTCCGCTGGCTGTGTGTCATCACGGCCCTCGCCATCGGTATCCGGCTTGTCGGCATTTTCTACCCGCCCTTTGGCACGCACGATCTCTACATTCACCAGGACCGCCTGCAGCAAGTTCAGGCCGGATCCCTCGCGCTCTATGACACGCCCTCGGAGTTCGCCAGCCAGCGCACGATTGTGCCTCCGGCATTCTACTTATTGGTCAACCCGTTTACCTTGCTCACAGTCAGCCCCGGCCCCGCGATCCAAGGGCTCTTCGCCTTTCTCGACGGGACCTCCCCTCTCTTGATTGCGATGTTCGTGCGTGAGCTGCGCGGAAGCCCACGCGCTGCTCTCCTCTCGGCCATCGCCATCGCCGTTCTGCCGATTCAAATGACCGCGCTCTGGTGGGGCTTTGGGCCGCAGGTCGTGGGCCAGTGGCTGCTGCTCATCCTCGCCGTCTTTGCGGCCCGCCGCCCGCCCGCCAATCGCAATTTCTGGATCGTCGCAAGTCTATTGCTCTGTTGCGCGTTTGTGATCCACAACGGCGTCGTCATCCTCGGCGGCCTGTGGCTGGCCGGGTATATCCTGCTCGTCTGGTGGTTCCACCGGCCGGCGCGCTCCTATTGGCTTGGGTGGGGCTTGACCTTGATCGCCGCCTCGGCGCTGGCCGTCGCCCTGGTCTACGTCGACGTCGTCGTGCTCCAGATCCACGGCTTAGCCGGAGGCGCCACGGCTCCGCAGCGCTTCGACAACCTCTTCAGGATCACCCTGATCTGGCAGGGCTTGTACTCGTCGCTGCGCCCCCTGGGTTACGCGCTCGGCCTCGCCAGCTG
Source organism: Chloroflexales bacterium (assembly GCA_038254585.1). Lineage (GTDB taxonomy): Bacteria > Chloroflexota > Chloroflexia > Chloroflexales > Kallotenuaceae > JBBSGA01. The sequence continues at coordinate 3,875 of JBBSGA010000169.1, forward strand.
TGTGATGCTCGTTGTGCATACACGCGGCATTCACCGGCTCCTGGTCGTGGCCTGGCTGGCAAGTGCAGCCCTCTTTCTCGCCGTCGACGTCGCGCTCGGTCTCCAGGTCCGCTACGCGTATTTTGCTGTGCCCATGCTCTGCGCCGGTCTGGGCCTGCTGCTCGACCGCCTGATGTCTCGCCATCGCGCTGCCTGGCTTGCCGGCTGGTGCCTGATCGCGCTCATCGCCTGGACCGGGCTCAGCCTCTGGGTATCAGGCGCCATTTTCTTCGTCAAGCCGACCCTCACGGCGCTGACTCATTGAGCCCGCGGCGGCCATGCCGGCCGCCGCGCTCGCTATCTGATCGTCAGGGTTGTCAATTGCGGCGAAGGGTTGCTGCCCCCGCCGAGTGCCTGATAAGGCAGTGGAGCGCCATTCGCGGGGTCGTAGAGCCCGATCTCGATCCGGTATGCGCCCGCCGGGAGCGCCGGAAGAGCCAGATCCGCCCGGTCGATCACCATCTCGCCGCGCTGCCAGTGTGAGGTCGGATAGTCGTCGTACCGCACGGGGAGGTCGCGCTGGGCGACCCTGCCTCCATGCGTATCGACCACGTGCACGAAGAGGCTGTAATCCCGATCCATCCGGGCCAGGCTCCGCCAATACAGGTTGATCTCCACCGGCTCTCCGGGCCGGATCTGGTGCTCGTCTGCGCCGCCCAGCGGCGTTATCTGTGCCCGCGGCGCGCCCGGCCGGAGCTCGTATCCCAGCAGCTCGATCATGTCGCCCCAGCGCATCGCCCGGCGAACAAACGTCATCGCCTCGGGATGCTCCCCCAGGTCGAGAATAGTCCCTCCTGGTCCCGGCTGAATGCCTGCTCGCCGCTCTGGATACTGCGCGACGACAAGCGCGCCTGCCGCCAGCCGCGCATAGGCATCTCGATCCGCCGCGGAGTGGTGGTCGCTGTTCGTGACCAGATAGCGGAAGCCGTTCGCCCGGTACCATTCCGACGGATGGTCGATCAACTGCTTGACCGGGAAGACCACCGGATCGCCGGCCCACGCGACCGGATTCATCTCGACCGCCGCACGCATGCCGCGCGGGAACTTGCGCAGCTCCTCCGCCGCGGCGGCCATCGTATGCGGGCGGCTCCAATACCTCAGTGTCCAAGCCGTCGCCTGCGCTTGCGGCACAAGCAGCGCGCCCGCCAGCACTGCCAGTGCCGCTTGCCGGGCGCGCTGCCGCCGGACGAGGTCGGCAAGCGCCACCGCCCCGGCCGCTGGGACCAGGATCATCAGCGGGTACACCGGCAAGATATTGCGCACGAAGTTGACCGATTGGGACATGAGCAGCGCCATCTCGGCGCCGATCGCGATCAGCAGCAGTGCCGTTTGCCGGCCGAATCTGCGCAGCAGCAGCGGCAGTCCTGCCGCGGCGATCACGCTGCCGGTCGCCAGAAGACCTTCGTTCCACAGGTCTTTCGCGTATTTCTGAATTTGCCAGCGGCCCGTAAAGTCGCCGTGGCTGCCGCTCGCGTAGTGCGCTGCGTTGAAGCGCAGCCCGGCGATGAAGCTTCTCCAGTCGAGCAGCGCATAAGGCGTCGTCGCGACGAACACCCCGAGGGCGAGCGCTCCGCAGCCAACCAGCCGAATCAGCGGCCGGCCGGTGCTGCGCCGCCGCCAGTACAGCCCGTGCGCGACGACCGGCGCGACGGCGACGACCCCGGCGTTATATTTCGTCCCCGCCGCGAGCCCCAGCCCCACGCCGGCCAGTCCATAGCTGCTCCAGTCGCCGGCCGTCGCGACCTGCCACGTCCCGATCAGTGCCAGCACGACCCACGGCCCGGTAGGCGCGTCGGTCGTAATGTAGTGGCTGTGTGCGACGTGGAAGTTGGCTGTGAGCAGCAGCAGCGCGCCGAGCAGACCAACCCGTTCGTCGAACATCCGGCGCCCCAGACTATAGAGCAGCGGAACGGTTGCGGCGCCGAGCAGTGCCGTAACTGCCCGGTTCCACACGTAGAGCCCCGGCGCCGTGGTGAAGGTATACGTCTTCAGCGGGAGGTCCTGCAGCGACCGGTAGAGCCCATGGTGGAGACCCCACCAGGCCTGCAGCCGCGTCGCGGCCGCAAAAAGATAGAGACAGAGCGACGGATACAGGAACGAGTGCGGATTGAGATCGCCGTTGCGTACCATCCGCACGACCGTCTCGACCACCGCCGGCTCGTCGGGATGCTCGACGTACGGAAGCTCCCATCCCAGCGCATAGCCGCGCACGAGCAGAGCCCCGAGAAACAGGCAGATTACGGTCAGGAGGCTCCGCCCTTTCCATCGGCGATTTCGCATGTGCATCGGCATGTGGCGTCGCTCTCGGTCTCCGGCGCGCTGTTTCCTGCTCACAGCACAAGTGGAACGAACACCTATCGCGCTGTGCGGCCGCCGCTCGGAAGGGATGCTCACTATACCATTATTGGCCGGCGACGGAACGGCTGATCTGGGCCTTCGTGGGCATGCGCATCGGCGTCGAAGCTATAGTCATGTCCGGACGCCTGTCGCTCCGCTCGTGGCTGCCGCTCTTCCCGGGAAAGGCCGGGGCCTCTCGTCGAGGAACGCGCGTATCGCCTGCGCGAGCTCCCCCGGGTAGCTGTAGTTAACCGTATGGGCTGCGCCTGGAAAGACGACCAGCCTCGCCGTCGATAGGAGGCTTGTGAGTTCCTCGGCCCAGCGCTCCGACACGATTGGATCGCGCGCCCCGCGCGCCACCACCACCGGCACCCGCACCCGCGGCAGCTTCTCCTCGATGCGGTCGGCCAGCCCGTAGCGCAGCGTGCACAGGCTGCGCCGCGGACCTGCTCTGAGATAGTCGGAGAGAACGATCAGCTGCTGCGGGAAAGGCTCACGTAAGGAGTCGCGCAGCAGTCGCCAGGCCTGCTGCGGAACGGACCGAGCATACCGGTCCATCGTCGGCCCGAGCAGGAACGCGTGTGTGACGCGCCCGGGGTAGCGCAGGGCGAGGTCGACCACGATCTGGCAGCCCAGCGAATTGGCGACCATCGGAACGGCCTCGAGACCGACCACGTCCATGTAGGCGACCAGCGCGTCGGCAAGCTCACCGATATTCAGGACGTGCGCCGGCTTGGCGCTCCTGCCGAAGCCCGGCAGGTCGGGCGCGTAGACCCGGTAGTACGGTGCCAGGTGTTCGGCGGTCGGGATCATATAGCGACTCGAAACGCTTAACCCGTGGACCAGCACGATCGGCGGTCGCCACCCCGGCGCCGCCTCGTCCGAGACACGCGCGAAGAGGCGGTACCCGCCCGCGATCGTCCACGTGCTCTCCAGCCTTCCTGTTTCCACCGGCATGCTTCTCCTTGGTGCATAGTCACGCGCTCTCCCGGTCTACGCAAATTGGGAGCCACCGATGCTTCGGATCGCGCCCCCGGCTCCCTGCTCAAGCCTTCGTCGCGTCCGCGGCCCCCCTGCGCCAACCCGGCCCCCACTCGGCCAAAAATCCCGGTATCATATTCCCCTGTCTGCTGCCGCCATGCCCCGGGCGGACCTTCGCCATAAACTCGCTGCCGTGGGCAGTAGGGAGGAACGTCGCGCATGCCGCGCTCTTCGGTTACGTCGACGTCGTGGCTTCATGGATCGCTGTTCCCATCGCTCGGCACGAGCGTCCTCGCGATCTTCTCGATCGCGGGACTCCTCCTGATCCGTAGGGCGCTGGGGCAGCTGATCAGGCTCCTGAACTATCCCTATCCGGCCGATGGCATCGAGGGCACGCTGCTCTCCGAGGCCCGCCTGCTCCATTCCGGCCAGCCGCTCTACCAGCCGCTGCAGCTGCATCGGTTCATCTCGGCGCCCTATACGCCGCTCCATCCGTTGATCGCGGGTCTGGCCGATCGCTTGCCCGGCCCCCACGTCTTCTGGGGCGGCCGTCTGGTTTCGACGATCTCCACGTTGCTCGTCGCCCTACTGATCGTGCTTCTTGTCCGCCGCGTGAGCCGCTCTCTTCTGGCCGGCCTGCTAGGTGCGGCTCTGTTTCTGGCTGCTCCGCCGGTAATTCTATGGGGAACCCGCGTCAAGCCTGACCTGTTCGCGTTGATGTGGGCCGTGCTCGGTCTCCTTCTGGCCGTGCTCGCCCTCGGCGGGGAGACCGAGCATGCGCCGCCTGCCGCGCGAAGCTCCGTGAAGTGGCCTCTGCTCAGTGCCGCGGCCTTCGTCGTCGCCTTTACCGCCAAACAGACCGCGCTCGCCGGCCCGTTGGCGGCCGGGCTTGCCCTCCTGGTGGCCGACGCGCGCGCCTTTCTGCGCCCTCTTCCCGGCGCCCGGCCCGGCCTCTGCTCCTTCCGCCGGATAGCCCTCTTCGGCTTGGCCTATCTCGGCCTCGTGGCCGCCTTCTGGTTTGCGCTTCAGATGCTCACTTCGGGGCAGTTCGCGGCGCATGTGCTTGGCCTGCATCGCAAGGAGTGGTGGTCGATGTACCTCGTCCGCAAGTACGTCCGGCTCCTCGCGCCCTACGTCCCGCTCATGCTGCTCAGCCTCGTGCTGCCAGTGCGCGCCTGTTGGGACGACCGAGCCCTCGTACCCCTCTGCTATGCCCTCGTGGCGCCCTTCACCCTGCTGGGTGCCGCCGAGATCTCGGCCAACCATAATCATCTTCTAGAGACGATCCTGGCGCTGGTCATCGCCGGCTGCTCCACCCTCGGCTGGGCCGCCCGCCTCCGCCTGCCTCGCATGTGGCTCTCCGCGCCCATCATGGCCCTCTTTGCGATCCAGCTTGCATTGGCCTTTCGCCCTCAGCCCTGGTTTAGGGGCGAGATGCACCTGCGCGATACTCCTGCCCGTTTTATTGCCTTTGTTCGGCATACCCCGGGTGAGGTTCTCACGGACGATGTCGGGCTTCTGGTTGCCGCTGGCCGGCCGGTGCGCTACGACGACCCCTCGACCATGGGCCCGGCGTCGATCACTGGCGTCTGGGACCCCCGCGGGCTTTTGCAGGAAATAGCCGAGCGCCGCTTCAGTGCGATCATGATCCCCGACGACGTGCGCGCTGAGCCCCCGGACCACGTCGGCCGCTGGACTTCGCAGATGCGCGCGGTCATTCGTGCCCACTACCGCCTTAAGTTCGACGATCGCATCAAGATTTACGTCCCAAGATGATGCCGGCATCGTTCGCCGCGTTGCAACCTGCCGCCGGATCACGTATAATTCAGCTTCCTGATGCATGCACGAGTTGCCTGCATACGTTCTGGCCGAAGGGGGTGAGTTCACTAGCGGTCGGCAAGCCGCCATCCAGGCCACTTGCCGTACATCGCTAATCGCTATGCATGTAGACCGACGCGAGGGCGAATCCGTCGAGCAGCTGATCCGGCGCTTTAACAAAGGCGTCGTGGCCGAGCGGATCACCAAGACGTTCCGCGAGAAAATGCACTTTGTCTCGAAAGGCGAGCAGCGCAAAGAGAAGCGCCGCCGCGCGGAGCGCAATCGGCGCAAGCGGGAGCGCATGACCACTCGCTTCTAGCCACGTTTGACCGGATGTGTGCGACGGGGGAAGACGCCAGCAATGGCCGCTGCCCCCGTCGCGTTGTGTTAGATGGAATAGACGTATGCTTGAAGAAAGCGTTCTCAACAAGCTGGCCGAGATCGAGAGCCGCTATGAGCAGCTCAACGAGCAGATGGCGCAGCCCGAGGTGGCTACTGACATCGGCCGTCTCCAGGGGCTCGTCCGCGAGCAGAACCAGATCGCCCCGGTTGTCGCGAAGTATCGTGCCTATGCGCACTTGCTCGCCGGTCTTCGTGAGACCGAGGAGATGCTCGGCGACGGCGACGACGACCCCGAGATGCGCGCCCTGGCCCAGGAGGAGGTCGCTAGCCTTCGCTCCCGGCTCGAAGCTCTCGACGACGAGCTGAAGCTCTTGCTCCTTCCGCGCGATCCTAACGACGACAAGGACGTGATCGTCGAGGTGCGGGCCGGCGAGGGCGGCGACGAGGCCGGACTCTTCGCGGCGGAGCTCTACCGCATGTACAGTCGCTATGCCGAGCTGCGCGGCTGGAAGACCGATCTGATCAGCGGCAGTGAGAACGCGGCCGGCGGCTACAAAGAGATCGCCTTCGAGATTCACGGTGACGGAGCGTGGAGCCGCCTGAAGTATGAGGGCGGCGTCCATCGCGTGCAGCGCGTTCCGGCCACCGAGGCCCGCGGCCGGATCCATACCTCGACCGCCACCGTTGCGGTGCTCCCGGAGGTCGAAGAGACCGCTATCCGGATCAAGGACGAGGATCTCCGCGTGGATGTCTATCGTTCCGGCGGCCATGGCGGCCAGGGCGTCAACACCACCGACTCGGCAGTCCGGCTGACGCACCTGCCGACCGGCCTCGTCGTGACCTGCCAGGACGAGCGCTCGCAGATCAAGAACAAGGCCAAGGCCATGGGTGTGCTGCGCGCCCGCCTGTACGCCCTCGAGGAAGAAAAGCGCGCCAAGGAGATCGGCTCCTCACGCCTGGCCCAGGTCGGCACGGGCGAGCGCGCCGAAAAGATTCGCACCTATAACTTCCCCCAGGATCGCATCACCGATCATCGCATCGGCCAGAACTTCTCCAACATTCCCGGAGTCCTCAACGGCAACCTGGATCCGCTGGTCGACGCCCTCACCATCCGCGACAACGCCGAGCGTCTTCAGGCCGTCTCGACCGGGGTCTAGCACCAATACTTTTCAAATAGGGACCTCCATCGTCGTAATGCCCACCGATGCAGCTACGGCGCATGGCTCTGCGATGCTCTATTCGTGTATGCGTGTCGTATTCGTGGACGGCTTGCCGCGGCTGATTTGAAACGTATTGGGTCTAGCCGTCGTTGCGGTGTGAAACCTAGCTTGTTGCCGGGTCTCGCACCGTGCCCCGGCTGCTACGCTACCCAGAAGCCGTTGACGTAGAGCATTGTCGCCAGGCAGAGCAGCATGAGCCCCGTGGTGATCGCCAGCCCTCGGACCCATCCCCGGTTCGCGTAGATCGCCATCACGACGAAGGCCGGGAACGCCAGCAGGACGTGCCGCGGCAGGCTTTCGTGCCAGCTGCTCAGATACGGAGGTATGAGCAGCAGAACCGCCGTCAATCCATAGACCGGCGGCAGCCGCCGCAGCGCTACCATGGTCAGTCCGAGGAACGCGATCCATACCACCAGCTGAATCATCCGTACTTCCGGATGCGGGTGGCTCGTGATCGAGGCTACGAAGTCCAGCGGCATGCGCCACGGCGGCTCCAGGTGATTCTGCCAGCGATGTTGGGCCGCCATAAATGCCAGCGCCAGCCCCAAACCTGCCGCCCCCGCCAGCCACCATCGCTCCCGCCGCATCGCCCACAGTGCGACGACCAGCAGCACCAGCCCGAGCGACTCGCTGTAGGCTGCCACGAAAAAGAGCGAAGCAGGGAAGATCAGCACGAACACAACCGTCCGCGCGGCGACCGTCGCGCCGAAGTCGCGTGCCACGAGGTCGTACGCCAGGATCAACGCGGCCAGCAGGGCGACGTGCGAGACCAGCAGCGCCGCGATCGTCACGCTGCCGCCGGCAAGTGGCAGCGCTAGCCGCGTTAGCATCGGATAGAGCGGAAAGAAGGCGATATCCGGGAACCGCTGCTCGACGGCCGGATAGCCGTGGAGCGCGATCGCCTCGTAATGCTTGCCGTCCCACTGGACCCACGCCTCGGCCAGCGCCTGCCACGGCAGCGCTCTCCGGGGGCTGATCGCGCCGGCCCATGTCTCGGCCTGCCCCAGGCGATAGACCGTCGAGCTATACCACACGCCGACGGCACCCATAGCCCACAGAGCCGCCCGCCAGGCCAAAAAGAGCGCCGTGATCTGCGCGATAGGCCGGCGAAGTGGGCGCTCCCCGAAATGATAGAGCATCATCACGCCGGCCGCGACAATCGCGAGCCCGGTCCACCACGGCAGCGCCGCCACCCGTCCCCGCCCGAGCGCATAGCCGAGCGGCAGCGCGGTCCCCAGCAGGAGCAGGATCGACGCCGCTAGCCGCATCTGTCGTCTCAAAGACGTCTGCATTCCGGCGGCTGCCAGCAGTGCCAGGATGATTGGCGTCGCGATCAGCACCGGCGCCGGAGCTTGGCTCGCTCCGATCGAGCGCATACCGATCTCGCCGAGCAAGACTCCAAGGTCCCGGTGCTCCGAGCGGAGCCGCGCGGTCGTCGTATGCAGCGCAAGCTCGATGTCTCCCGGCTGCATCGCCGCCACGAAGATATGGTAGACCCGCGGCGCCTGGAGCGTGCCGAGGTCGACTGCCTGGCCCGCGACCTCGGCACGTGCCTGCACCGGAACGTGGCCTGCCGGCCCTCCCATCCGTATTCCAAGCTCGAAGCGCCCGGCTCCCACCTCCGGCAGTACCAGCGACGCAGCGCCCTGCGTATACACATACGAGATCTCGCCGTTCGCCTCGGGGGCATACAATCCGGTTGCGCCGAGCGCCCAGCCCGTCCCGATCTCCTGGCGGCCGTTCAGCGGCACTGCATAGACGACTGCCAGCAGCAGCATGCTCCAGGCCGCCGTCCCCGCGAGTGCCGCCCAATGCACGTGTGCCTTCAGCAGCTCCATACCGCGGCGGCTTGCGCGAATGGCCGTGGGAGTCTCGCTCGAGGATAAAGCCTTTGTGGACACTGGCCTCCTACTCCGTCGCCGCTCCCCCGCATAGTACCATCCTGCTGGCCCGTCGCCGCTGGGCGCCAGTAACGACACCACCGACCTGGCTAGACTGGCGGCGCCTGGACGAGCACCGTGACATCTTCCGTTTCTTCAAAACGATGATCGCCTTCCGCAAAGCCCACCCGTCGCTGAGCCGCAGCCGCTACTGGCGCGAGGATGTCCAGTGGTACGGCACCGGCGCCCACGTCGACCTAACCGCCGACGCGCACAGTCTCGCCTACTGCCTGCACGGTGCCTCCCAGGGCGACCAGGACATCTATGTCCTGGTCAACGCCGACTGGGAGCCGCGGGTATTCACGATTCAGGAAGGCGCCGGCGGCGACTGGAGCCGCGTCGTAGA
>JBBSGA010000170.1:0-12694 GCA_038254585.1 Chloroflexales bacterium
ATCGGGATACTCGGCAGAATCAACCAGCATGCGCGCCTGCTGCTTACGGTGCTCATCGTCGGGTATGTCGTAGTCATTACGGTTGCCGCGATCCGGAGGTTTCAGACCTACGATATGGGCTTTGATCTGGCCCTGATCCAACAGGTCCTCTGGAATACGCTCCACGGGCGACCCTTCGAAACATACGCTTACGATTTCACAACAAACCTCCTCGGCACGGACTCGTTTTTTGTCCTGCTGGTGCTTCTGCCGTTCTACGCCATCTTTCCGAACCCGGCTGCTCTGCTCGCAGGGGAAACGCTGATCGTCGGGACGAGCGCAATCCCAGTTTACCTGCTAGCGCGGGACCACCTTAAGCAGCGTTGGGCCGCGCTCGCAGTTGCAGCCGCCTATCTGGCCTACCTCCCGGTGATGTGGGGCAATCTCTATGAGGTCCGCGAGCGTGTGATGGCGATGGCCTGGGTCCTGTGGCTCTTGCTGTGTATCGAGCGCCGTTGGTACTGGCGCATGCTGATCCCCACGATCCTGGCATTGAGCTGTCGCCTTGACAGCACGATCGGTGTGGCGCTGGTAGGCTGCTATGCCTTGCTGCTGCGGTGGCGTGGCGACGCGTCGAGCCAGCAGGCACACGAGGATATTTCCGATCGCGATCGCCACGCTCTGCCCCGGCGCTTCGGCCTGACACTTATCGTGGCCGCCGCAGCATGGTATCTCTTTGTCACCAAAATCATGATCCCGAGCTTTACGAACCGCTCGGGCTACCTGTTTCTTGAGCATTATGGATATCTGGGCAATAGTCCGACCGAGGTGATCATTAACGTTGTTATACATCCGTTCAATACCTTGCGCATCCTTTTTACGCCGCAAAAGCTCTGGTTCTTGTTCGCCATGTTCCTACCATTCGCATTCCTATCACTTTTGAACTGGCGCCTCCTGCTGGTCATGATTCCCTTGTACGGGCTTAACTTGATCTCTCCACGACGAATCCAATGGGATGTTTACCATCACTACCAGGGCTTGATCGTTCCGTTGATGGTGCTGGCGGCGATCTATGGGCTGGCGATGCTGGTACGGCGACAAATCCTGGGTCCACATACGCTCGGGTGGGGTATCACTGCCGTCCTCGTTGGGATGCTGATCAGCCACGCCGTCTTCGGTGACCCGCTTCCGAAAATGCTCACGCACTGGCACCCGACGCCAGACGAGATCGCAGGCAACACACTTGCGAAGCGCGTGCCTGACGATGCGGCTGTGGCAACCGGGAATCTCGTGGCACCGCACCTGGCGCCGCGCCGGCAGCTCTTCCTCGTGCCCGGCGGGGCCTTTTACTATGTCGAAGAGCCGTTCGCGAAAGCACAGTATGCGCTGGTCGACATGCACAAGGCAGACGAACGGAGTGCCACCGAGGCGGCGATCGCCAAAGGCGGCTGGTGCCAGATCGACAAGCAGGCCGACTATCTCCTGATCAAGAAGCAGCCCGGCGCACACGGCGAGCGCTGCGCGACGCCGTAGGAAACGTGGCAATGTCCAACCCGATACTGATCGAAAGACCTTACGAAGATGGCTATTTCACTGCGCAGCTATCGAAATCGCTTGACAAGGTCGGATGGCAGTATGGCCGTCTATTGCGCTGGGCCGGGGTGCCGCGGCGTCCCGGTCTCCGCGTACTGGACGCAGGCTGCGGTGCCGCGCCTGCTCTACGCTACCTGACGCTGCTGGGCTACGAGACGATCGGGTCCGATCTGATGCGCTATCCGCTGGAGCAAGCGCAGATCATTGCACCGGAAGCCGCAGTCGTGTGTAATGACCTAACCGAGAATATGTCATTCACTGGTAGCTCTGTGGATGTTGTGCTGGCTGCCGACGTCATCGAGCATCTTCCCGACGGCGATGCCTTGCTGCGCGAGTGTTACCGGGTGCTTCGGCCAGGGGGGTTCGTGATCGTCAGTACGGTCAATGCCTGGGACCTGCGCCGCTGGACGCATCCTCATCTCGGCCGTGTGTGGTCGGCGCTTACCGATCCAACCCACGTCCACTTCTATTCGCCCCCGAAACTCAGGCAGAGCCTGCGGGCCGCCGGATTTGAGCAGGTACGGACATGGGCCGGGCTCAAGCCAATCGCTTGGCTACCGATCCGTTGGCCGCAGATTGGCATTCCGTACCCGCCTCTGCTCGGCAACGGGCTAGCCGTCACGGGCCGGAAACGGGCATGACGAGGAAAGTAATCAGAGACCTATGAAACGTATCTTCTCAAAAAAGGGGGGTAACGGCGGTATGACAGCTCGTCATTGCGCCCCTCCTCTCTTTGGGTATACTACACCACGTTATGAAGCGTCCAGACGCCACTGCCCTGCTTGACGCCCTTGATCTCGGCGCCATCCAGGATGTGCACGCGCGCCACGCCATCCGTCTCCTGCTCAATCTGGTGGAAGAGTTGAAGCAGGAAAATCGCACCCTCCGCGAGGACAACCAGCGCCTGCGCGACGAGAACAACCGTCTCAAAGGCGAACAGGGCACGCCCAACGTCAAGCCCAACACGCCCACGCCGGATTATGCCTCCGAACGCGAGCGGCGCCAGGTGCAGGACCGCGGCAAACGCGGCAAACGCGCGCAGACGCTGCGCGTCGAGCCCGCCACCTTGCCTCCCGCCGCCGAGTTCAAGGGCTATGAGGAGGTCGTGGTCCAGCATCTCGTCGTCCGCCCTGACAACGTCTGCTTCCACAAAGAGCAGTTCTATTCGGCCTCGGAAGGCACACCGTATCTGGCCGAGGTGCCCGCCGGCTACCACGGCGAGTTCGGCCCCGGCATCCATGCCTTGGTGCTGGTCTTCTCGTTTGCGTGCCAGATGCCTGAGCCGAAAATCCTGGCCTTGCTGCACCACAGTGGCATCCAGATTTCAGCGGGCGAAGTGTCCAATCTGGTGATCAAAGGCCATGCGCCGTTCCACCAGGAACAGGATGCGGTCTTTGAAGCCGGGTTGCGGAGTAGTCCTTGGCAGCAAACCGATGATACCGCGACGCGGGTCAACGGGCAGAACCAGCATTGCCATATCATCGACAACCCGCGGCACACGACCTATCTGACGGTGCCAGGCAAGGATCGCTTGAGCGTGATTGACGTGGTACGCAACGGGCAGCCCCGCGTGTTTCGCTATACCGAGGACGCGGAGGTGTGGCTGGAGGCGGCCAAGGTGTCGCAGGTGACGCGCACGACGCTGACGCACTTGCCGCGTGATCAGGACCTGGACGAGGCGACGCTGACGCAGTGGCTGGAGACGTACCTGCCCGGCTTGGGGGGCCAGACGCGCAGGCTGGTGGTGGATGCGCTGGCGGTGGCGGCCTATCAGGCGCAGATGGAGTGGCCGGTGGTCAAACTGTTGCTGTGTGACGACGCGCCACAGTTTGCGTTGATCACCGATGAACTGGCGCTGGGCTGGGTGCATGCGGGGCGGCATTACAAGAAGCTGACGCCGACGGTGGCGCTGCATCGCCAGGAACTGGACCGGTTTCTGAAGGACGTCTGGACGTTCTACGACGAGCGATTAGCCTACCGGGAGTGGCCGACAGCGGAGGAGCGGGAGCGGTTGGAGGCGCGCTGCGAGACACTGTTTACGACGACGCCGGGGTACTGGGCGTTGGACGAGCGCATCCGCACGACCTGGGCAAAGAAAGCGCGCCTGCTTTTGGTGTTGAGGCACCCGGAGATCCCGCTGCACAACAATGCGTCGGAGGTAGGGGCGCGGCAATGGGCGGGTACCCTTTGGGTGAAGCGGGCGATCAGCTTTGGACCGCGGACGGCGGAGGGGGCGAAGGCGTGGGACACGTTCATGTCGTTGGCGGCGACGAGCCGGAAGCTGGGCGTGAACTTCTTGCACGATCTGCATGACCGGATCACGGGCGCCGACGAGATCCCTGCATTAGCAACACTCATTGATGAGCGGGCGAAAGCGTTGGATCTTGGTGCCTCATGGGCGCCTGCCTAACCCCTACCCCCCTTTTTTGAGAAGATACTATGAAACCGATCAAGATCTCCGCCTTTCGCAGTATCTTGCATGAAATCGCCATCAATGGCTGGGGAATACTGATCGAGACGCACAATGATTTCAGTCTATGGCGCCTGATCGAATACCCGAAGATGACCGAATATCTCGAGCTTAGGGCCGGCGATCGCGTTTTGGATATCGGCTCAGGAACATCCTCCTACCCGCTTATGCTGGCCAGGGAGGGCATCGACGTCGTCGTGGTCGAGCTTGACGCCGATCGAGTTCGCTGGCAGCAAAAGCAACGTGAGGCAGGCAAGGCCGCTCCCGGCCATCTCGATGCCGTGGTAGGCGACGCTGCCCATTTACCGTTACGCAATGGCTCGTTCGAGCGTGCCACCTCGATCTCCGCGATCGAGCACATGCAGGATGATCGTGCAGTTGGCGCCGAGATCAGCCGCGTCCTCCGCATAGGTGGCCTCGCCGCGATCAGTGTGCCTTTTACCAGGACCGAGCGCCGCACCTTTTTCGAGGGAATCAAGCGTTTCAAGCACACCGAGCACAATGAGTTCGTGCAGGAGGGGAAGGGCACATTGGTGCGCTTTTACACAGATGGGGATGTCCAAGAGCGTTTTGGCGAAGGTGCCGGCTGCCGGATAACCCGACGATCGTTCTTTGGCCGCAAGATCCTGAACGATTGGTATCACGAGTCGCGGCTCAACCGCTATTGGCGTTCCTTCATCATCAAGGATTTGATCCTGGCGACAGTCGTCCATCCATTGGAAGAGCGCCTGCTGCCGAAACACGAGCCTTTCGACATCATGTTCCAGATCGAGCGTGTGCGGTGAAGATTCTCTACGTCGTCGGCGCATATGGGAGGCGCTATAATGCCAACGAAATCCACCGTGAGCTCCTCCAGGAATTCGCTCGCCGCGGCCATGAGTGCATCGTCTATGCCGGCGTAACACCACGCGAACTGGACGGCGAGCCAATCTGCTACCGAGATGGGCAGATCGACGTCCGGCGCCAGATTTGCGACATGCGCGGCGAACACCGCATGGCCGCCGAGTTCGGAGCGAGGATCTTTCACTACCCCCGCTTCTTACCGTTGCTGTCCGGGCTGCGCGGCCTGCTCCGTGAGCATCGTGACGTCGACGTGATTCACGCGGACGCTGTCTACCCGATCGGCGCGATCGTAGCTCTCGCCGCGCGCGGTCAGAGTGCGGCCATCGTTCCGAGTATCCACGGGGGCGATCTGATCGACTATCCAGGCTACGGCTACGGTCGTTTCCAGCTCGCCCGGCAGCTTATCAGGTGGACCTTCGGTCGCTCCGCAATGGTTAGGGTGAATTCGCCGTTGATGGCAGCACGTGCATGCGCCCTCGGCTGCCCGGCCGACAAGCTCCGGCACATTTTGGTCAACATCGGAGATCGTTTCTTTGACGACACGACTCCACTTGCTTCCCGCCGCGCTGCCGCGCGTGCCGCCGTTTGCGAACGACACGGCCTTGATCCACGCGCGCCACTCCTGCTCGGCACCGGGCGGCTGCTACCTCTCAAGGGGTTCCAGGATCTGGTCGAGGCCATGGCAATCCTCGTGCCCGCTTGGCCGGACCTGAATCTGGTAATCGCCGGCCCGCACGTCGTCGATCCACAGTTCGGCGATCAGCACGCAGCTCTTCAAGCTGCCATCGCGCGGCACGCTATCGGCAAGCAAGTGCAGTTGCGCGATGGTCTCGATTATGAGACCGAGATGCCAACCTACCTGCAGGCTGCCGATCTGCTCGTCGCTGCCGCGCATATCGAAGGGCTCAACCGCGTCGTAGCCGAAGCCGGGACTCAGGGAACGCCGTCGATCATCTCGACAATGACTGGTATCGCACCGCTCGTCACAGAGCTCCATGCAGGCGTTGTGGTCGGGGCGCGCAACGTGTCAGCTCTCGCCGATACAATTGCCGCTATTATCGCTTCCGCCTCCGATCGGGCGCGGTATGCCGAAAACGCGCGACGGCTGTCACAGCGCTTTCGCTCTGCCTTGATTGCCGACCAACTGTTGGAACTCTATCAAGACGCGCTAGGGAGTCGCAAGCCCTCCGCAGTCTATCAGGCGGGTATCAGTTGACACTATTAAGACTGCGTGTTACTTTCATCGTCCAGACGCGAAGCGAAATGCAAAGTGCCTTGTGACTACGGGTGTCCTCCTTTAGCCTGGGTTTGATGGCGGGATGCTCTTTATCCCACAGAGTTCCCCGCAATGAAACAGGAAGCAGGCGACAATCCGTTGGTTACTCTGGTGGGCGTGAGCCCCAAGGTCGAGATCTGAATTTGGCAATCAACAAGGCTCGGCGGACCTATCACGCACCGACCGTTCCGCGAGATGTGGGGCAGCAAGACATCATCAGCGTTCCCACCTGGTTGTCCACGAGCCAGCCCCGGTGGCGGCTCTCTGAGAGAACGTGCCTCAGCCTACTGGTCATCGCCATTGCCGGCTACGTGCTGATATTCTCGCTTGCGTCCGCAGCCAAGTTCTGGTGGTTCGGCCAGGGTCACGACCTGGTTCTCCATGAGCAGGCGATCTGGAATACGACCCACGGCCGCATCTTCGAGGTCACGGGCTTCGTCCATCCCGCGCGTCTCTTCGGCTACGATCCATACCTCATCGAACTCCTGGTCGTGCCGATCTACGCCCTCTTGCCCTCGGTACACACGCTGTTTGTGCTGCAGTCACTGGCACTAGGGCTGGGTGCACTGGCGGTATGGCGCATCGCGCGCTATGAGAGTCTGACCCCCATGATCGCCCTGCTGGGCGCCCTACTCTACTTGGCCTATCCGACCGTTCAATACACCAACCTCGACGCTTTCCGAGAGCGGTCGTTTGGCCTTTGTTTCTTCTTATGGGCAATGTGGGCCTTCCGACAGGAGCGGTGGCGAACCTTCGTGGTTTTTCTCGTCCTGCTGATCATCTGCCGCCTGGAGGCCGCGCTGTACGCAAGCTGCTTCGGGATCTATGCGTTGCTGATTGGACGGCGCGGGCGCTATGTTTTCGTTCCGCTCATCTTCGGGCTCGCGTACTTTTTCCTCGGCAACTTCGTCTTCGTGCCACTCGTCAACGGTGGACAGCCCGTTTCGTATGTATACGAATATTTCCAGCCCCTTGGCCACACGATGGGTGAGGTTCTGCGAACGATCGTGACGCGGCCGATTTATACTTTCGAGGAGACGTTCCGCTGGTCCAAACTGACCTACCTGTCGCTCCTCCTGCTCCCTGCCGCGGGTTTACCACTCCTCGCACCGCGCGAGCTGGTCTTCACGATCCCCATCTTGGGGCTCAACTTGTTGGCGACCAAACCACAGTTGTCGGACGTGCGCTACTGGTATTCCGCCCTGTTGGTCGGGCCGCTGGTAGTCGCTGCAGTTGTCGGGTTGCGCCGTATCCAGCAGCGATCGCCCTCCGTCCGGCGCCAACCGTGGCTGGCGATCGTGCCGGTAGCGATCTGTATCGTCGCCGCGAACCTGGTTCCTCTGAACCCGATCGTTTCGCTACTCCGCCACCACGAACCGCCGGCGCGTCGTGCAATAGCGGAGGCTGTCGTGGCGCAGCTTCCACCCGATGCGCGAGTTGCGGCCAGTAGCCGCATCGCGCCGCATCTGCTGCGCCGGTACCTCTACTACTATCCGTTGGCGGACCAGTCGGTCCTGCCGGAGTTGGACTACATCGTGGCCGATGTAGCGTCCGACTCATTCTCGGACCCGCCTAGTCGTGCCCAGCTCGAAGCTGTACAGCACAGCGGGGATTGGCAGCTGATCCTCGACGAGCAAGGGTATCAGCTATTCAAGCGTCGGAAGCCGGAAACTCGTTAGAAAGGTAGTGAGTATGTTCTTTTGTGTTCCTACCTCCCTCAGACTAGTCATACATAGGTGCCTTGCCCTGCTCGTGGGGCTAGCGGTCGTCATGCAACTGGCGGGGCCGAACCTCGCGTATGCCGGGGCGCTCACAGCGATTCGCGATGTGTCGCGTGACGGTGCCAACTCGCTCCAGCCCAAAGTTGCGCAGGACCCGAACGGCAATGTCCACGTCATCTGGGTCAGCGTTAACGGCAGCTCGAGAAGCATCCTCTATGCTAAAGGCACCTGGAACGGCAGCGACTACGACTTCGGCTCAGCTGCAGTCCTGGGCAGTGTCGGTGGCTTCGGCTATGCAACCCCGAATATCGCCGTTTCGCCGAATGGTACCGTCCTGGCCGCTTGGAGCCCCAGCTTCAGCCAGATGCTGGTCAAGACCTGGAATATGGGCGCCGGTCCGCCAGCCAACACCGCCAGCCTCGACATCGGGATTCGGGCCTCGATCGCCGCAGATGCGAATAACCACTTCCATATCGTCGGCGACCAGAACTCCCAGATCCAGTACTGTGAGCTCAGTGGGGCACAGTGTGTTAGACGGGACACCTTCCCGATCGCGAACTCCACCCGGTCTGACATCGCCGTCGATAGCACGGGTGGCGTCCACGTGGTCTGGGACACGGGCCAGACCGTGTACTACCGCGCCCGGGGCGCGGGTGCCGATTGGGGCTCGGCCCAGAGTCTTGGCGGTGGAAACGCGGCGCAGATTGCCGCGGACGGCCAGGGCAGTGTGCACCTCGTATGGAGCAGCAACTATGACATCCAGTACTGCCGGCGCACCCTGTCGACTGGCTGTGCGGATCAGCATACGATCAACGTCGGTAACGATGTGCAGCCGTCGGTTGGTGCCACGCCCAGCGGACGGGTCATTGTCGCTCACTCTGCCTCGGGGGTCTGGTTCGATGCCAGGGAAAATGGCGCCTGGCAGAGCCCACGCCAGGTAGCTGCAGGGGTGCAGCTCGACGTCTCGCCGCGCGCCTATACCGAGCGGATCTCAATCGTCTGGAGTCTCAACTACGATATTCAGCACGTGACTGTGGTTCCGGGTGCGCCTAGCGGCTCGCCGCCACCGCCACCACCACCACCACCACCACCACCACCACCACCACCACCACCATCGCCACCCAAGCCGCCATCGCCACCCAAGCCGCCATCGCCACCACCCACGCCACCATCACCGCCACCCGCGCCGCGCCCGAATGCCCCTCCCACCGGAGCCTTTGACTCCGCGAACAGCGCCTTCCGCGATCTGTGGACCCGCACGGATTCACTGGTTAAGCAGAACGCGGTAACCTACTCGTGGATCTGGGGACCGCAAGCTTTCACAGGTGGGGTCGGCGAGTACTATTACCAGTCGCCGGGTCATGTGCGCTCCGTCCAGTATTTCGACAAGAGCCGGATGGAGATCAACCAGCCTGATGCCGCACGTGGTCCGTGGTACGTGACGAACGGCCGGCTGACGGACGAGCTCATTACCGGCCTGATGCAGACGGGCGACGCCCAATACGAGCAGCGCAGTCCGGCCGCCGTCGCGGTGGCGGGCGACCCGCAGAATACCTTCCCGCTCTACCGCGATCTGCAGGCCGTCTATCGCAAGCCACGCTCGGCCGACCATGCCAACGAGCTCATCTACCGCGCCAACGACGGCTCGCTGCAGAAGCAGCCCTTGCCGAACGCCAACAACGACCCCTCGATGCTCATAACGCAGCGTGTGGCAGGGCTCGGCATTCCCAAGATCTTCTGGGACTTCATGAATCGGCCCGGCCAGGTCATGGAGAATGGACAGGCGGTCAACGCCAGCCCGCTCTACGACTGGCGCTTTGTCGTGGGCGAGCCGCTCACCGAGGCCTACTGGACCTATATCAAGGTCAACGGGCAGGACCGGGGTGTCCTGGTACAAGCCTTCGAGCGCCGCGTCCTGACCTTCACGCCCACCAATCCGGCCGGTTTCCAAGTTGAGATGGGCAACATCGGCCGCCATTACTTCGAGTGGCGTTACGGAGTTCGTCCATAGCGAGCAGTAGGACAGGTTAGCGTGGCTAATCTGGGCAAAGTAGCCGGCGAACGCCCGTCGTTCGCCGGCTATTCTAACTGGTCTTAGGGAGGACCATTGCGCAAGTGACGCGCCTCCCCGAAGCACGTTCCATATACAGGTAGCTGGCCTGACCGGTTCCTCCAGAAATCACTGACGGTCGAAATGCTCCCAACCACCGGTCGTCGTCGCTGGCAGAGCACCTATCGTTCTGGTATAGTATTGTCCATACCTGCACATTGTCTGTTCGTCCTTTAGTTGCTAATCTAAACCTGTTACAACGATTTTGGCCTCAGGGCAGATCACTTTCCCAAGCGTTGGCTGTGTTGCTGTGGCAGAGCCGGAGGGCTCGCACAGGCATCCGCGCATTGCCTGGGGCCAGATTGCCCGACCACGTCGCCGGCCGCTTGACCGCTCACAGTGAGTGCGGCCAACGTTGTTGACTCGCGTCAGTAGGGAAGTATCTGTATGAAACCAGGAAATTGGGTCACCGTCCGTTTATGCGCCGTATTGCTCTTCTGTACGGCTGCCATTCTGTTTGCGGGAAGTCCAATCGTACAGGCGGCAAGCCTGCTCCCGACCATAAATGTGTCGCATGACAGTAGCAATTCGCTCCTGCCCAAGGTTGCGCAGGACCCCGATGGCAACGTCCACGTCGTCTGGGTCAGCGACAGCGGTGGCTCGCGCAGCGTCCTCTACGCCAAAGGCACCTGGAACGGCAGCAACTACGACTTCAGCTCAAGTGTTGCCCTGGGAGCCGTCGGAGGCTTCGGTTACGCGGCCCCCAACATCGCCGTCGCCCCGAACGGCACCGTCCTGGCAGCCTGGAGCCCCAGCTTCAGCCAGATGCTGGTCAAGACCTGGAACATGCGCGCCGGTCCGCCAGCCAACACCGCCAGCCTCGACATCGGGATTCGGGCCTCGATCGCCGCAGATGCGAATAACCACTTCCATATCGTCGGCGACCAGAACTCCCAGATCCAGTACTGTGAGTTCGACGGGACACGCTGTCTCCGACGCGACACCTTCCCGACGGCGAACTCCACCCGGCCTGACGTTGCCGTGGACAGCACGGACGGTGTCCACGTAGTCTGGGACACCGGCCAGACCGTGTACTACCGCGCCCGAGGCGCGGGTGCCGATTGGGGCTCGGCCCAGAGTCTCGGCGGTGGAAACGCGGCGCAGATTGCCGCGGACGGCCAGGGGAGTGTCCACATCGTATGGAGCAGCAATTACGATATTCAGTACTGCCGGCGGACGCTGTCAAGCGGCTGTACGGATCAGTATACGATCAATGCGGGCGACGACCTGCAGCCATCCATCGGCGCCACGCCCAACGGCAACTTGGTCGTCGGGTTGAGTGCGGGCGGACCATGGTTCGCGACACGCGAGAATGGGGGATGGAGCAACGCGCAGAAGATTAGCTCCGGCGTGCAGCTCGACGTCTCGTCCCGCTCGTTCTCGGGCCGTGTTTCCGTGGTATTCAGTAACAACTACGATATTCAGCATGCAACCGTCGTTGTGTCGGCACCTCCGCCGCCTACACCGCCCAGTGGTAGCCTGACGCTCAACAACGGAGCCACCTTTACGAACCAGACCGCGGTGAACGCCCAGATCACAAATAGCTCGACGACGCCCGCGACGACCTATAGCTTGGCCGACGGTACAGATCCCGGTACCCCATCTACTCCGTTCACCAATCCGACGACCAACACGACCTTCAATCTCACTAACGATGGGCAGTGCCGAACCCATACCGTCGTCGGGAGGCTCGGCAGCGTGGCCGGTAACTCGGCAACCTTTTCGGCTGCCATCACTTACGATCCGTCGGTTGATGCGTCAGTCCTCGTGCGAAACCCGAACCTGTCGGGGAATCAGTCAGCTCCGATAGCTGCTCCAGCAACGGTCAGTGGCATGCTGGGAAGCCCGATTGCACCCAACGCAGGCGAATCGGGTTATACACCATTTACCTATTACGCTTTGCGGATTGGGGCAGGAGCGGCCGAGTGCAGCGGGTTGCGGAATTACAGCACGGCGATTGTGTCAGTGCCCTCTGGAACCGCGCCGGGCGCAACAGCACCGCAGCCCATCGCCAACAACACAGTGGCAACAGCACCTGCTCTTAAGAACGCTGAGAACACGACACCGGAGGGCATCTACCAAGTCCGCATTGGTGTCGCAGATATCGCGGGCAATAGCAAGTCCTATCCCTCAGCGACTCAAACGTATGCTATTACCTACGATGCGACGGGGCCAGCAGCAACACTGGGTACCGGCCTTATCCCGACGGGCAAGGAATCGGACGGCATGTTCTTGCTGAACCTGGCCGGGCTGAACGTCTGGGACAAGCTGTACCCAGACAAGGGCACGAATCAGCACTACTGGGGCTATTGGGTGCTCGTGCGGAACGACGCCGATCCCACGCCGTCCATTGATGACAACGATTGGCAAACGCGTGGCATCGTTGTGGGTGGTCAGGTTCCCTCAACCCTACGGTGGAACGTAGCGATGGGTATGGTCAATACCTTCAAACCGGGCGCGAACTACAAAGTTCTCATCCGATTCATCGACGGTGCCGGCAACCCATCGAACATCCTTGAGAGCCAGGCGCTGCAGGTCAATGAGCTTACAGGTCCACGGCTCTTCCTCCCGATCGTCTCGCGCTAGCTAGCGCGTCTTGTAAACACACGCATCGCGGGCCATTCGGCTCGCGATGCGTGTGTTTAGCTGTAGAATTGCCTACGATGGTTACTCCGATCCGGCGGACGGCGATCGCGGTCATG
>JBBSGA010000171.1:0-12694 GCA_038254585.1 Chloroflexales bacterium
ATGATCTAGCCACCCGAAATGGGTGTATGGTTAGCTGGCTGTATCAGAGCCGGCTCGGATGCTGAACGCGGACGAGCTGGAAGCGCGCATCTGTGCCTGGTAGAGCTGTCCACGCCAAGATCATCTGGTCATGCCCGAAGAGGTTGCTTGAGTATACCTTAGGTTAGCCTCAGGTAAAACGCAATTGCCCGCCCATAGGCACCGACGAGATCATAGGCCAGATTCGTGAGCCGATTGAGATAGTAGTGCAGGGTGACGTGCCGCATGATGCGCGTTGAGAGATCCGTGGGCGTTGGAAGCTCCGCAGCCTGCGCCAGCACGAAGAGCAGGAAGAGTTGCTGGTAATGCGCTCGTTCCTCGCGCAGCCGGGGCGATGTGGCCAGCGCAGCGCGCACCCGTTCACGGCCGGCCTCGGAGAGTTCACCTGCGATATACGCTGGCAACAGCTCTTCTACGTTCATGTGAGCAATTCCTTTAGCTGCTTCCGCCCGCGATAGACCCAACCCTTGGCCGTCCCCTCTGGTACCTCGAGCACGGTCGCCACGTCACGATAGCTGAGCCCTTCGAGGTCACGCAGAATCACCGCAGCCCGGTGAGTGGCAGGGAGCAGGCGTAGGGCACGATAGAGCTGCGACACGGCCTCGGCCTGCATCGCGGCCGATTCGGCGCTTGGGATTGAGGGCGGGACGATGTGGTCCAGCTGAACGCCCTCTCGGCGCTGGCTACGGGCGTTGAGACTCACGTTGACTGCCACCCGGACCAGCCAGGTCTTGAAGGCGCTGCGGCCGTTGAAGGTGTGTAATTTGCTGTATGCACGCAGCAAGGTCTCCTGGGTCGCATCCGCGGCATCTTCCGCGTCCAACAGGATGCGAAAGCACACGCGATAGATGGCTGCCTGATGGCGGCGGACGAGTTCGGAAAAGGCCTTCCGATCGCCAGCCTGAGCCTGGGCAACCAGCACGTGATCGTCGAGCTCTACCGTATTAGACATGTCCAGGGGCTGCTCCGTTACGCATACGCCCCCGTCATGGCATCATCCCCGCCAGGGCTGCTCGCATACCTAGGGTTCCCAGCAGGAAATGTTCGGCCTACTTCTTGCAGATCGTGTAACCAATGCACGTAATCTCCTGTCTAATGGGTTGAGGGCAGGTTCGAGGCAGGCCGTGTGTGTTCTGGCTTCCAAGGGCCGGCCACATCGGGATCGTGACGAAGCTCGTCACCACCCGCTTCATGCGTCTCGTCGGCACCCTGGCGCTGGCCCCTGTCCGGTCCTTGGGCCTCGGCGGACGTGAAATGCCGTCCGAAATCGTCCGGAAGTGGTACCCGAGCGGCCAGCAGGCCATGGACGCGCCGGAGCACAGGCAGCGTAGCTCCAGTGCAGATGGAGCAGGCACATAACATACCACAAGGAGGGAACGACCATGGCGAAGAACGTCGTCGGTTTATTCGACACCCCGAGCGATGCCCAGCTGGTCATCCGCGATTTGCAGAGCGCTGGCTTCAGTGGCGACAATGTGAACGTGCTGCGGAACGCGTCGAGCGCGTTGTCCAGCACCCTCGAGCAGCTTGGGATTCCCGGCGAGGATGCGACCCTGTACCTGGAGGGCATCCGGAACGGTGGTGCGCTGGTCATCCTGCAGCAACTCTCGGATGACGATGCGAGCCGTGCAGCCGACATCCTCAATCGGCATAACATCGTCGACATCGACCGCCGTCGGCAGGAGTACGGGCAGACAACGGAGACTGCCGGCGCCGTACATGCCACAGGGAGCGCTGCACGGGCAGGTACAGCACATTCCGGGCGGAGTGCCAGTAGCTTCTACCAAGGCGGCGAGACGGTTATTCCGATCGTCGAAGAAGAGGTGCGTATCGGCAAGCGCGAGGTTGAGCAGGGCGGTGTACGGGTCGAGACCCGCGTCGAGGAGCAGCCGGTCCAGGAACAGGTGACCCTGCGCGACGAGGACGTGCGGGTTGAGCGTCGACCGGTCGATCAATCCGTCGATGCGGCGACAGTCGAGGATGCCTTCCGCGAGGGAACCTTCGACGTCCGCGAGCGGCACGAAGAGCCGGTCGTGGATAAGCAGGCGCGCGTCGTTGAGGAGGTCGTAGTCGGCAAGAAGACCCAGGAGCGGACGGAAAATGTCCAGGCGACGGAGCGCCGCACCGACGTCGACGTTGAGGAAATCCAGAGTGATCAGACGAGCGGCTCCCAGAAGATGGGCGCGGCACGAGGGCGCGGCACCGGCCGTGCGCGCGGCACGACGACTGGGGCGGAGGATGACGGCATGATCGAGCGTGGTCTGTCGAAAGCCGAGAACGCTGTCGAGCGCGGCACGGGACTGGACATTGATCGGGATGGCGATGTCGGGCAGCGTGACTAACGCAACAACATCTAACCGCATGTACATGGTGTCCCGCCGTATGAGCGCGGCAGCTGTCAGCTTTAGCACAAGGACGGCTACAAAGGCCCTGACGCTGCCCCGCATGGTGGGAGCGATGAAGCGAGGACAGAGGTGATGGGTGGAGTGGACATCGCGGCCCGCACCACATCCTCCGCTAGAGAATCTGTGGTCAGCCACATCGTTCCGGGTGGCTTCCGGGCGGCCAGGTGCTCACCGCCAGAGACGGTGATCCGGAGAGCGGACGATGGCGACTGGTCGAGTATCGCCGGTCGCCTGCACCGGAGCTACGCGAAGGTGCCGACGTACAACAGACGCGGGTGACGGGGCGTGATGCGATCAGCACAACCAGGAGCACGAAGGCTGCCGCAGCAGGTCTCCGCATTTCACCCGCCAGCCATCCCTGTGTCCACTGTTGCCGGTCAGATGGGAGGAGGGCCTCGCGTGCCATTGGATGATGCCCTGCCGGATCGTGCACAGGTCACGAAGCTCATCGCGCTCTTTGCCGGCGTCGCCATGCCACTGTATGTCTTGGGCGAGTATAGCAACGATCAGGGCCGTGCGGGTCTCCCCTCGGATGCTGCGGTGCGGAACCTCATTCACGGCTCCCGCCTGGAGGATCAAGCGGCCCTCATGCACGCGGTCACATGGCTGAGTCATACAGCCACAGCCGCCATCACCGAGGCGCTCATCCTCCTCCGGCTCCGCGTGACTGGCCGAAGGGATGAGGCGCACTTCCTCGCGACCGCCGCCGGGGGTTCCTGGCTGCTGCACGTACTGGTCAAACGGCTGGTTGGTCGCCAGCGGCCGCACCTCCAAGACCGCCTCCCGTTCAAGACCTCCAGCTACCCCAGCGGCCACGTCATGGCAACGACGACCCTGATCGTGGCACTCGTCGTCCTCGCATGGCGGAGCTCGTGGCGCTGGCCAACGGCGGTACTCGGCTGCCTCTGGGTGCTTCTCACCGGCGCGAGCCGTGTCGCGCTCGACGAGCACCATCCCTCTGACGTTGTGGCGGGCATGGTCGCACCGCTCATCTGGGTGGGAGGCGTCTCTGCGATCCAACGTGGTCGGCACGAGCGAGAAGACTGGGCGGAACGGGAGGAGCATGAGCAGTGAAGCGATCGGCGCGTCTGACGTATCGGGCGTACGCCGACCCAACGTCGCGGTGTGCCCCGCCCTGTCGGCGGCCCAAGCCTGCTCGACGGCCGGGCCGTGGGCAGCGGTGTTCCGCACTCGCACGGTTGCAGGCGCCGGCGGCCGCTTGCCAGATCGGCGTTCGCGGTTTACGGTCCGGGACCGCTCAGAGGAAGTGTCGGCGGCGGCTGGGTTTGGTCCACGCGGTGCCGGATGTGCTCGCGCGGGAGTGGCGCGCCGGGCACGTGGACATCCTGTCCGCGGTAGCGCACGCTACGCAAGACGACCTGCGTAGGCGGTCCGGCTGAGTTGACCCCTCCAACGCATGTGCGCGTTACGCCAGTGGGATGGTAGCCCACCAGGATCTTGCGCCAACGCCATAGCCCTACAGAAGTGAAGTGATTGTACCCCTGCAGAGCGCTTGTACCACGGCAAAACGAGCAGAGTGACACGTTCAACACAGCCCTACGCGCAATTCAGATCTGCCCGGTCCCGGCCGTGGCGCGAGACCCTGTTCGCGTTGGATGTCCGGATCATTGGCCATTGCCTCCAGCCGGGCATCCGGCGGAACTTGATCTGGCAACGCCTGTTGCCGTATGTGTTGTGCCAGGCGCTCGATCAGCCGAAGTTGGTCTGATAGAGGTAGCTGACCAATATCGGCTTCAATCCGCTCTAATGCGGTGTTGCTCATAGCGCACGCTCCTGCTCAGGATCTTCAACTTCATCATAGATGGATAAGCCAAGTACGGCAATCTTGGATCTTGATAGTGCAAGCTTTCCGGAGGTTTCAGCTTCGTATGTGACGGCGACATCTTCCGAGGAAAGGGTCGGATCGTCGGAGGGGTGGTTGTGGGCGACGATGATCGCCGCCGCCTTCTGCGTGAGCACCTCCCACGAGTGTCTTCGGTAAGCGGATCGAGCATCGACCCAGCTAAAAGCTAAAGCGATGAGTTGGTCGCGTCCGAATTCAGCGTTTGCTACAGAAGCTGAGGCGCTATGGTTGCGAGAAGGGTCAAGGGATTCGGAAGCGGGTCCTGCCACATCCATTCAGGGTTCAGCCAGAACCCGGGTAATACAGCCGAGTGGTAACGACCGTCCGCGTCCGGAAGGACCGCTTGATACTTCCTCTGTGGTGTCAGGTGGTAGAAATCGGCACGTTCCTTGCCGGGCCGCGGGTCGATAATCCAATACTCACGCACCCCCGCTTCCTGGTACTCATAGAACTTGTCATCGCGGTCACGCGCGACACTGCTGTCGGAGATGAGCTCGACGACAAGATCCGCGGCACCTTCGAGTCGCTCCGGCGTGAGGCGATCGAGATGCTCCCGTGCCACGAAAAGCAAGTCTGGCTCACGCGACGCGCGACCGGGCAGGACGCGCATCTCGAACGGGGCAGTTATGACCTCCCCGAGGTTGAAAAAGCGTACGTACGAGACAATGAGATAGTACAAGAATCCGGAAAGTTGCTGATGGATCGTCTTAGGCGGCATAAAAACGATCACCTCTCCGTTGACCCACTCGGCATGAATGTCGTCCGCCCAATCCAAGAACTCCTCGTAACTCATCGTGAGGCGCTGCTCCTGGATAGGGAACGAGTCTACAGTCTGGTGTGCCATATCGCATTCCTCTGCCAGCCGCCTAGAAGGTGCACCCAGCTTCTCTGCCCCTCATTCTAAACCATTTCACGGCCAATGGCTTCTCGGCCATTCAGCGTCGCCCGTTCCTGTCAGATCCAATGTAACTCAGGAATGGAATCGCCGGAAATGGGGGTGATCAGCGGGTAAAACCAGGCTTCCAGGGCCAAGCATGGCTCTGGCGCACGTTCTTCGTCCAGGGTAACTCCGGAATCCAGTACATTTGTCCAGGGTAACTCCGGAATCCGGTCCAGCCGTCCAGGGTAACTCCGGAATCCGGTCCAGTCGTCCAACGGCCCTCACGAAAGGAGACGTTGGACATGACCTTCAAGCGCAAGCCCCCACCCGACAACGTGCGGCGGGTCATCGGCCTGGGCACGAACTGCCGGGGCGTGACCACCAACAAGTGCGGCCACCTGGTCCAGTTCGAGTCGGAACAAGAACGCAAGCTCGTACTCCTCCTGGAACGGGACGCAACCGTCTGGGACTTCCGCAGCCAACCCGAAACCTTCGCCTTCACTACCCCGGACGGCCGCCGCAGCCGCTACACCCCAGATTTCCAGGTGTGGCGCACCGACGGACGGATCGAACTCCATGAAGTGACCATCGCCGCACGGCGCCAGGCTGCGGGCGGCCTGCCTGCCCGTGAAGTGGCGGCCCAGGCCCTCTGTCGCCAGCGTGGCTGGCAGTATCTGGTCCATACCGACCAGACCCTCCCCACCGGCTTTGCCTACACCAATCTGGATTGCCTCTCGGCCTTCCGCGTGGCCAGCTACGCTGACCCGCTCCTCGTGCGGTGGTGGCGCGACCAACTCGCCAGCCAGGGCCCGATCCATCCCCACACGCTCCTGGCACGCGCTGAGCCGCCTGCCGAGCCGGGCTGGCTGACCAGCACGCTTTACCATCTCCTCTGGCACGACCAGGTGCAGATGGACTGGCAGCGTCCACTCCTGTGGCGCGGCGACTTTCACCCCGCCGCGTGGATCTGGCTCCTGGAAGGGGGACAGCCATGAGCAGCGTACCCTCCCTGTCCGCTGATCGGGTCCTCCAGGTTGGGCACTATTTCTTGCGCGAGGGCCGCCTCTTTCAGATTACCGCCTGGGTGCCCAGCACACCCTTGGACGTCGAAGCCTGTGCCGTCGAGGATGGCGTCGTGCAGTCCTTCACCCTGACCGACCTGTTCGCCGCGGAACCGGTAACACAGTTCGGCGCGACGCCGGACGCCCTGGTCGGATCGTCGCGCGTGACCGAGCCCTTCCCAGCTGCCGACAGCAGCGGCTTACCCCCGGCCCTGTTCCAGCGCGCCGCCACGATCATCCAGATCGTTGAGACCGTGCAAGCCCAGCTGGAGGATGTGCAGCGCTGCTGGCGTCGCGACGGAACCGTGGGCTCCCTCACCGCCGCGACCCGGGCGGCGTGCCAGGGCCTGGCCACGCCGATCTCGCTCAGCCAGTTCTACTTCTACCGCCAACTGTACCGGAGCGCTGACGGTGACCACGCGCGGCTCGCCGCCGCGCTTCGGCGCCGGACCTACCAGAAGACGCGGCTCGACCCCAACGCCCAACACTTCGTCGACACGATCATCCGCCGCTTTTACCGCAGCAACCCACCCCTGCGTGCCCAAACCGTCTACCAGATCGCGCTGCAGCTGTGGCAGCACAACCGGCACTGGTGGCTCAATCTTGCCGCCGTCCCGACGCATGCGCAGACGGCGCTGATCGACCAGCTGTTGGATGCCCGTCGCACCGTCGACGATCTGCTGGCCGATCCCCAGGTGGTTCCGCAGTTGACGCCCATCCAGTTCCCCTCGCGCTCCTGGTTTTACACCTACCTCACGTGGTTCAGCGCCCAGCCGGAGGAGGGCCACCAGGTCTACGTGACCCGGCATGGGCAGGCGGACTGGGACGCCAACTTCCTGCTCTTTGATCGCTTCGTGGATCAGGCCACGCTGCCGCTGCAGTTCGTGTGCGCCGATCACTACCGCCTGGACGTCTTGCACGTGGACGACGAATTCCGGGAGGTGCTGCCGCGCTTGTGGCTGACGGTGCTGATCGACGCCTACTCGCGCGCCATTTTGGGCTCCTTCCTGGCCTACGAAGCGCCCAACATCGAGAGCATCCAGGGCGCCCTCCGCCACGCGATCTGGCCCAAGACGAATCTCGCCGACGTCGGCGTCGACGTGCCGTGGGTCTGCTACGGCATTCCCCAACGGCTCTCGCTGGACAATGCCTGGGCGCACCAGAGCCACTCGTTGGAAGACCTGGCACGAGCGCTCTCCGGCGCGGGCCGCTCTACCCACATGGAGCTCCTGCTGCGCCCACCCTACCAGGCGCGTTACGGCGCGCTGGTGGAGCGGCTGTTTGGCAACCTCGCCGGCCAACTGCGTGAACTGCTGCCGGGGGCGGTCTTACCGGCGAACCAGCGCCGCTGGCACAACGCCAGTCAGCGCGCCTGCCTGTTGTACCGCGATGTCCAGCGCCTCCTGTCCCAACTGCTGGTCAGCTATCTGCACACGCCGCACCGGGAACTGGCCGGACGGACACCGCATGAGCAGTGGCTCAGCGGCCTGCAACGCATGGTGCCGGTGCCGCCACCCTTCACGCCCCACCTGGAACGCTGCTTCTGGCGCTTGCACCCGGACCCACGTCGCGCCACCCGCCATGGCCTGGCCCTGTTTGGCATGCATTACTGGGATGTCCAGCTGGGCAGCCTCCGCAGCCCCGACCGCCAGGGCCACCCGCGCCACTTTTATCTGCGCTACGACCCGGCCGATATTAGCCGGGTCGCGGTATTCGAGGCGGGTTGCTGGCTCGGTGACGCCTTCGCCCGCGAACTGCGCTTACCTGACGGCCAGTTCGAATCCGCGAGCTTGTGGGAACTGCAGCTTGCCAAAGAGCTGGCACAGCAGCCAGGCATGCAGCGCCCGGCCCGCCCCGCGTCGTGGCTGATCTACCTGCTGGAAGCCCGTGAGCTCATTGCGCAACGCCAGGCGGAACAGCGGCGCATTCGGCGCAACGTGCAACAGGTACGCGAGCGCCGCTCCAGCCGACCGGCCCCCGATCGGCACGTCCTGGAAACAGCTCAGCTGCACACCAGCCAGCAGGCCCTGGGGCAGCTCGCCGCCGATCGGCCGGACGCGCGCACGCAGGTGCTGGACCAACTGACGGAGCTCCTCTAATGCAACCGCTTACCGCTTCCCAGGCGGCACCCATCGTCGTGCCGCTCGATCTGCACCTGAACGTCAGCCACCGGCTGGTCGATCTGCGAAACTGGATGGAGCGTTGGCAAACAGCCGACGCACACCTCCGGCACCAGTTGGCCAGCCTGGATCCCCAGCGCCGCGCTGACGTGCTCCGCGGCAGCCAGATCGCCAGCCTGCGGCGCCAGTTGGCGTTCCAGGTCACCCGCCAGCCGATCGCGCTCGATCCCGCCGCGGTCCGGGGCATTGGCTTTCCGACCCTGCGCCGGCACCTGGCCGGCCAATATGCCCAGCTGAGCCTGGCGGAGCGCTACCTGTGGTTGTCCAACCTGAACTTCCTGCTCACGCCGACGCTGTGCGCGCTCATTGACAAGCTGGAGGCGATCCGGCACTACCGCAGCCTCGGCCAGCAGCGCTGCTTTCTGCTGGGCGGGGTCTCCGGCGCGGGCAAAAGCAGCGTCCTCAACTGGTACGCCGTCAATTACCTGCCCGCCGTGCAGCCCAGCGCCACCCACGTGCCCGTGGTCAAGATCGACGCCCCGGTCAGCAACCGCTCGCCCAAGCCCTTGTTCCAGCGCATGCTCCTGGCCTGTGGCGCCGTGCCCTTACGGGGCGACGAAGAGCACCACCTGCAGCTCCTGGAACTGTACTTCCAGCGCTGTGGGGTGGAGTTGCTGGTCGTGGACGAGGTGGAGCACATCACCGTGCCGGCCTTGCGCCGGCGGCTACTCGATCTCTCCAACCTCACCGGCGTGCCGATCGTCTGTGCGTCGTGTAACCCGATCGCCTGGACCAGTGGCGACGCCGAGATCCAGGGCCGCTGGAACGACTACGTGGAGCTGACGCAGTTCACCGGGCCGCGCCTGGATGCGTTCCTGACCATGCTGGATCTGCTGTTGCCGTTCGAGCAGGACGCGCGGCTGGGGCTGCGTGAGCTGCCGGGCGAGCACGGCGAGGGCAGCGTCGCCGGCCCGGCGCAGTATATCGAGCAATGGACCGACGGCATCCTGCGCGAGATCATGGTCCTGGTGTTGGACGCCTGCTGCAAGGCCCTGGCCGCCGGGCTGCCCGCGGTCACGCTGGAGACGCTGCGCCAGGCCTGGCGGGACATTAAACGCGCCAAGGTGGTGAATTCGTGGACCACCTGCGCGCCCAGCAAGGAGGCCAGCATGGCTGAATCCTGGTTCTTTGACGTCCTCCCGTGCCGCCCGGCACCCTACCGCGACGAGTGTCTCAGTGGGTACGTGCTGCGGTTGGCGGAGGCGAATGGGATCCGCGACCTGTGGGCGTTCATGGGCGATCTCTTCCCGGCCTGGAAGAAGACCAACCAGATCCCCCTGGTGCGTTGGGAATATCCCCTGGACGCCTGGGGCCGGGTGCCGCTGCGCACGCAACTGGCGCCGGAGGCCCTGGATCGCCTGACGGTGCTTGGCCTGGGTTGCCAAGTTCCGCCCCCCGCCGGCCCTGGTGCACCCGCTGCACAACGGTCCGGGGAAGTTCTTGTATGGGGTGATCGCGAGCCGCGCGCGGGTCTGCCCGCTGTGCCTGCAAAGCGCCCCCTATGTCCGCTTACTCTGGCGCTTAAGCCCGATCGAGGCCTGCCTGGACCATGGCTGCCGGTTACAGACGCACTGTCACGATTGCCAGCTGCCACTGCACGTCATTGGCACCAACCACCGCCATCTGCACTGTGCAGTGTGTCAGGCCGATTGGCGGAACTTCCCCGTAGAACCGGCCACTGACGAGCTGCTGGCCGACCAGGCGCGCCGGCAGGCAGATGTGCGCTTCCTGCTCGACCCGGCCGTAACGCTGGTAGACCGGCCGACAGACGACCTGACCGGCGCGCGGAGCATCTCGGTGGCAGTCGGGCGCAAATTCCGCGCCTGCGCACGGGGGCGGGACGGTCGGTCGCAACGCTCGCGCACCAGCTTGGCGTCGCGGACGGCACGCTCTCCGACCTGGAACTCGGCCGGCAGGTGCTGCTGCCGCTGTACCTGGCCTACCTGGAGGCACTGGAGTGCTCCTGGCCGGAGTTCGCGGCCCTCAGCGTGTCCCCGGAGGCGCAGGCAGCGTTGACCACGCCGCCCCATCTCGCGCTCCGCCAGTGCCCCAACGGCACCTGTCCGAATCACCAGCTCCCGCCGACCACCCAGGTCCATATCCTGCGTGATCTGCCGGCGCAGTGCCGGGTGCGCTTGCGCTGTACGACGTGCGGCCGCGACTTTACGCGGAGCTATGATGGAGCACTGGTGCGGAAGGTCTGCCGCGTGGTGGAACCACCCAGCGATCCGGCGCGCTTGTTGAAGTCAGCGCAGGAGCGGGACCAAGTGGTCCAGTGGGGCAAAGAGGGCCGACCCAACCGCTGGATTGCCGGCCAACTGGGGTGGGAGCCAACGACGATCCGGCGGTATTGGCGCGCCTTGGGGATCGAAGCGGAGGTGCACCGCGCGCAGGCCGCGCGGCGCGCACGGGAACAGCAGCACCGTCGAGAGGCGCTCCGGGCGCGGATCGACGCGCTCCTGCCCACGCTGCTCCAAGAGGAGCGCACCCTGGCGTTGTGTGATGTTGCACGGGGGTTAGGCTACAACGGCGAGTACTTGCAGTCCTTTCCGGAACTGGCCAGCTACGTGCGTGGCCTGCTGGAACCCCACAATGTTCACGAGCAGGAGCGGCGTGCAGCAGCCGTGGCAGCACGGGTACGGGATCTGTGCGCGGCGCTGCCCCACAGCCGCGAGGGCGTGACCCTGAAAGGGGTCCTGAAGCAGCTGGGGCTCAACTGGAAATACTTCCGCGACAGGTATCCCGATCTCTCTGCCCAGGTGCAGCAGGCGGTGCAGGAGCACCAGCGGCAGGCCAGAGCGGCACGGCTGGAGCACGAGTTGGCACGGATTGACGTGGCCGCTGGACAGCTGGTGATGCTCGGCCAGGGCGTATCCCACAAAGCGCTCCTCGCAGCAGCGGGGGTGCCCCGATCGCGCCGGGATGAGCCACGGATTCAGCAGCGGTTACAGCAATGGGTGGGTGGTTCCGCGCGGGATCATTAAAGCATGATGCGCCCGGTGGCTGGAAGACCACCGGGCGCAGTTCACGTCACGCCAGCCCGAGGCTGTGCGCGGCACCAATTGCTCAGTTACCGTTTTCCGGAGTTACGCTGGATGGCATTCTGTTCCGGAGTTACGTTGGATCGGACAGTTCCCCCAAACCCCAGTCCCCGCTCGCGCAAACTCACCCACCGTCCCTGACCAATCACGAGATGGTCGAGCACGTTGCCCCCAAACAGTTTGCCGGCCTCGACAATGCTCTCGCTTGGGACTCCTGCAGCCGTCCATGCCGGTCCGCTGGGACTAAACTTGGAGCCTGAGGCGCTCTCTCCCTGAGGCGGCGTGGTAGAGTAGACGTGGAGATTAAGATGCCGGAGGTGTGAGGTGTACTATGCTTGCTACGGGAACACGATCAACGGTTGTTCGCACCAGCCGGGGCTTGTCGATTGCGGATACGCGGATTACGCTCTACGATATCATGGATTACCTCACCGCGGATTGGCCACCGAAACTGATCCAGCAGTGGCTCAATCTCAGCGACACACAAATCGCGGACTTACCGCCCAAGCCTGGGCAGGAAGCAGCGATTGCCAAGCTCCGCGCGCGCAAAGCTGAACTTGGCTTAGCTTGATCGATATTCTGGTTGACCACAATATCGAAGGACAAGCGGCCCTATTGTGGAGTACCTTACATACCGAGGGCTGGCTGGACCTCGTGGGGCTGCGGCTCGTGCGCTTCACGGACGCCCATATCGCCTACGATAGCACGGATCGGCAGGTCTAGCGGGTGGCACAAGCGCACTACCTGTTGTTGCTCACGGCTAATCGCAACATGCAAGGTGGCGACTCGCTGGAACAAACTATCCGCGAAGAGAATCAGGAAACATCGCTGCCGGTCATTACTATTAGCAACGTGGAACGTATGGTCGAAGCGACGTACCGAGCCCAATGTACGGCACGCTTGGCCGAAATTGTCATCTACTTGGACAACTACTTGGGCTCGGGCCGCCTCTTCATTCCCTGACATACCGCCGAGTGCAATAGGTCAACTCCTTGTCGCTGCGTACGCCGGATACTACCGCCAGCCATTCTGACCAAAGCCCAAGCCCCGCTCCTTTAAACTGACCCAACAGCCCCCGATCACCAGGTGGTCGAGCACGTCCACGCCCAGCAGTTTGCCCCCGTCGACGATCTTGCGGGTGACGGTGACGTCTTCCGAGGAGGGTATGGGGTCGCCCGAGGGGTGGTTGCGGGCGACGATGATCGCCGCCGCGTTCTGCTTCAG
>JBBSGA010000172.1:0-12642 GCA_038254585.1 Chloroflexales bacterium
GGATGGGATGGTCTGGCTGATGCTGCATAGTGGCAGCCGCGGCGCGGGCAACATGATCGCGTCGCATCATATTGCGAGGGCTGAGAACCTGAACAGGCAGCTCGGGATTCCCTCCGCGCGTGACCTGTGGGTACTGCCGCTCGACCGGCAGGAGGGCCAGGATTACCTGCGCGACATGCTTTGGGCTCAAGATTATGCGATGGAGAACCGGCAGCGGATGCGATGGGCCTTCACGCAGATCTTCAGCAACCTGCTCCGCAAGCGGCTGCACATCGACCTGGGGTTCGACCCGGCGGCATGTGTCAACATCCACCACAATTATGCAAACCCGGAGACGCATTTTGGCCACGAGGTCTGGGTCCACCGTAAAGGCGCCACTTTCGCGGGCGACGGCGTGGTGGGGATTATCCCGGGTTCGATGGCGACCGGCTCGTACATCGTGCGCGGGCGTGGCAATCCCGAATCGTTCATGTCATGCTCGCATGGAGCCGGGCGGGTGATGAGTCGCAGCGAGGCAACCCGCTCGATCTCACTTGAGTCTTTCACCCACAAGATGAAAGGGATCGTCGCCGAGACGAGCCGGGAATACCTCGACGAAGCGCCGCAGGCCTATAAAGACCTGGACACGGTGATCCTCAATCAGTCCGACCTCGTCGAGCCGGTGCGCCGCCTGTGGCCGATCATGAACGTCAAGGGCGCGAGCAAGCCGCATCGGGACCGTACCCGCGACCGGGGCGACACGGTACAGAAGCGCAAACAAGAGCAGCGGAAGCGGCAGCGCTGAGGTAGTATCATTGGGCGTATGCACATTCTTGTACTCCACGGCCCCAACCTGAACATGCTGGGCTCGCGCGAGCCGGCGATCTACGGCTCGACGACCCTCGCCGAGATCAATGCGGCGATCGAGGCACGGGCAGTGGCACTCGGCGCGACCGTGCGTCTTTTCCAGTCCAATCACGAAGGCGCGATCATCGATGCGATCCAGGACGGCGCAGCGGAGGCCGATGGAATAATCATCAACCCGGGCGCCTTGACCCACTACAGCATCGCCCTGCGTGACGCGCTCGCCAACGTCACACTGCCGATCGTCGAGGTGCATCTCTCGAACATCTACAAGCGCGAGGCGTTTCGCCACCACTCGGTCACGGCGCCCGTGGTCAGTGGCCAGATTAGCGGGCTCGGCTGGCGTGGCTATCTGCTGGCGCTAGAGTGGCTTGTGGAGCGCTGAAGGGCCGCCAGGGCAGAGCTATGGTATACTGCGAGCCGCCGTTCCGGGGAGACGGCGGTTTTTGTGTTGCCTGATAGAGAGATGAATCGACGAATCGAACGGCTGCGAGAGATCCTTCTGCGCGAAGGACTCGACGGACTCCTGGTGACATCCGGCGCGAACCGGCGCTACCTGAGCGGCTTCTCCGGCTCGGCCGGCAGCCTCGTCGTGAGCGTCGACCGGGCAGTGCTGCTCTCGGACTTTCGTTACCAGGAGCAGGCGGCCGCCGAAGCGCCCGGCTTCGAGTTCCGGCTGATCGCCAAGCCAGAGATGCCTGAGCCCGCGCTCGTGGCTGCCGTGGCACACGATCTGCGCCTGACAGCCCTGGGCTTCGAAGCCGCCGACCTCTCGGTCTCCCACCATCAAGCGCTCCACGCAGCCCTGGCCGAGCGAACGCCGGGCACAGCGTTTCGCGCGACGGAAGGTCTGGTCGAAGAGCTACGCGTCGCCAAGGATGCCGAGGAGCTTGGCGCTCTGAGGCGGGCCATCGCGATTACGGACGACGCCTTCGCAACGGTGCGGACGCTCTTGCGGCCAGAGATGCTGGAGCGCGATGCAGCCTGGGAACTCGAGAAGGCGATGCGCCAGCATGGCGTGGAGGCGCTCGCGTTTCCGATCATCGTGGCAGCGGGCCCGAATGGAGCGAAGCCGCATGCACATCCGGGCGATCGTCCGCTCGGGATCAGGCAGCCAATCGTGATGGACTTCGGCGCGCGGGTCGACGGCTACCACGCCGACATGACGCGGACAGTCATCCTCGGCGAGGCGGACGAGCCGTTCACCCAGCTTTACCGGATCGTGCGCGAGGCGCAAGGCTATGCCGCCGCGCATCTGCGCGCGGGCATGGCCGGTCAGGAGGCAGACGCCCTGGCTCGTGAGCGCATCGCAGCCGCCGGTTTCGGTGAGCAGTTCGGCCATGGTTTAGGACATGGCGTCGGCCTGATGATCCACGAGCGGCCATGGCTGCTGCGAAGCGAGCGGCAGCCCTTGCCTGCCGGCGCGGTCTTCTCGATCGAGCCGGGCATCTATCTGCCGGGCTGGGGCGGGGTACGGATCGAAGATCTGGTGTTCCTGGACGAAGTTGGAGCGCGCACGTTGACGCACGCGCCAAAAGATCCACTGGTTATGATTGACTAACTTGCTGAGCTATTCTGCAGGTAAAAGGAGCCCAAAATGGTCGATACAGGGAGCATGCGCAAGGGTATTACCATCATCATGGACGGGGAGCTCTACAAGATCATGGAGTATAACCACGTCAAGCAAGGACGTGGCACCGCCTTTGTGCGCCTGACGCTGCGCAATGTACGCACCGGCTCGACGACGGTGAAGACGATCATGGCCGGCGAGCGCTTCGAGCAGGCGCGGCTTGAGAACAAAAAGGTGACCTTTCTCTACCGTGATGGCGACCAGTTCCATTTCATGGACCAGGAGACCTACGATCAGCCCGAGGTCGGGCTTGACGTGATCGGCGACGCCGCGAAGTATATGCGTGAAGGACAAGAGCTCGAGCTGCTCTTCTACGGCAATGAGGTGCTCGACCTCGCGCTCCCGACAGCTGTGGAGCTGACGATCACTGACACGGAGCCGAACTACAAGGGCGACACGTCTTCAGGAGGCAAACCCGCCACGCTCGAGACCGGCGCGGTCACGACCGTTCCATTCTTCGTCAGCCGCGGCGAGAAGATCCGGGTCGATACGCGCACCGGCAACTATATCGAGCGCGTCGGCTAACGGGCGCATCCGGCCCGGTCAGGGAAGCTCAAGGAGGAAACCTGCATGCCCGAGGGCGCGGACGACCAACCGCTCTTGACCGACGACATTCGTGAGCTCCTTCGGCTCATCGCCGGAGGAGACATCGCCGAAGTGCTGATCGAGCGCGGGGATGCCAGGGTCCACATCAAGCGCGCGATCGCGCAGCCACAGCTCATGCCGGTAGTCCCGGGAACGATGCCGCACATAGCAGCTCCCATCGCTCCATTTTCGCAGGCGGCGGCACCCCTAGCCGCGCCAGCGGAGACTGAGGTGGAAGCCGAAACCGGCATCATCATCACCGCGCCAATGGTCGGCACTTTCTACGGCTCCGCCGCGCCAAAGGATCCACCGTACGTGCGGGTCGGCGACGAGGTACGGCCCGGCGACGTACTGGGAATCATCGAGGCAATGAAGATCATGAACGAGATCGAATGCGAGATCCAGGGACGCGTCGTCCAGATACTCGCCGAGAGCGGGCAGCCTGTCGAATACGGCCAGCCATTGATGATTATCGAGCCGATGTAGATAACCAATGCTGCAGCGGCCGCCGGGCGATATCCGGCGGCGGCTCGAGTCCCCAGGTATGCACGTACTCTCAATCACGGAGCTCACCTCCTACATTCGCGCTCTCGTCGACTCCGATGCGGTGCTGGCCGACGTATGGGTGCAGGGAGAGGTATCGAACTGGAGCCGCGCGGCATCGGGGCACTGCTATTGGACCCTGCGCGAAGGTGACAGCCAGCTTCGCTGCGTCTGCTTCCGGCAGCAGGCGCAGCGACAGCCGGAGCTACCGTCGAACGGCGCTGCGATCCTCGCGCACGGGCGCGTCTCGTTCTGGGAGGGATCCGGACAGATCCAGTTCTACGTCGATCTGATTCGGCCCGCGGGTCTAGGTCTGCTCCACGCACAGATCGAGGCGCTCAAGCAGCGGCTGGCCCAGGAGGGACTCTTCGACGAGGCACGCAAGCGCGCCGTGCCGGATGTCCCGCGTCGGATCGGAGTCGTCACATCGCCGACCGGCGCGGCCCTCCGCGATATACTCTCGGTGCTAGCGCGGCGCTGGCCGCTCTGCGACGTCATTCTTGCGCCCTCACTGGTCCAGGGCGACGAAGCGCCCGCGAGCCTCGTCGAGGCGCTCTTCAACCTGTATGACCTCGACCTCGATCTGATCATCGTCGCGCGCGGCGGCGGATCGGTCGAGGATCTCTGGGCCTTCAACGACGAAAGCGTGGCGCGGGCGATCTTCGCAGCACCGGTGCCGGTGGTTACAGGCGTCGGACATGAAACCGATACGACGGTAGTCGACTACGTCGCGGACCTACGAGCGCCCACCCCGTCGGCTGCGGCCGAGCTGGCAACGCCTGACATCACCGCGCTCCAAGAAGGGTTACTCGTGCTCCGTGACCGTCTGGTGGAGGCAGCCCAGGGACGGATCGACGACGCGGGAGCTACACTAACAGAGCGTATGGCGCAGTTGAGCCGTCTATCACCCCGAGCACGGGTCGCCGACGGCCAGCTGCGGACCGACCAGCTCGCCACGCGGCTGTACCGGGCGATCAGCCACCGGATCACGCTTGAGGTGCGAGGACTGGAGGGATATCGGGCCCGACTGGAAACGTTGAACCCACGGGCCACACTCGCGCGCGGCTATGCGATCGTCCGCAGACCGGATGGAAGCGTCGTCCTGCGCGCCGCGGACGTCGATCCCGGTGACCCACTACTGCTCGAAGTTCGGGACGGCGTGATTCCCGCGCAAGTACAGGAGCAGGACTGAGCACCAGCAGCACTGCCACCTGCCTGGTCTTCTACCAGGCCATGCCTGAATCGTACATTGCCGCTACAATAGCGCTCATGAGGACGCAAAGCCGTCTGGAAGTAGTGCTGGCCGGGTGGGCGATCGTCTTTGCGCTGACCACGGTAGGTGGATGGTGGTTCGCGCAGCGCGACTATGACGATACCGGCGCAGTTGTCGCACTTCCGGTCGGTCCCGGGCGCGGCGTCGACGTCGACATCTGGCTGCACGACGCGGTCGCAACGTTCTGGCCCGATGCCCCATCCTCCGCTCGTCCGAGCCATCGCACGATGATCCCGATCCGCGGCCACTTCACCGTCGCCGTGTGGTACCAGGACACGGCTGCCGCGACGAGCACGCGGCTAGGCATCGTGCGGCTGCCGATATGGCCGCTGCTGGTGATGGCGGCGGCTCAGGCGCTCGTCGCCGGGTGGATCTGGCGGCGCGCCGGGGAGGATGATACGGCCGGGAAGGGCGGCGCGTGATTGAAGTACTAGGCGTCTCCGGTACTCTGGCGGTTGAGACAGAGCCGACGGTGCTTTATAGTCACCGGTATGCCCTGGCCGCCCGACGGTTGTAGATTAAGGATACGGTCAGAGGCAAGCGTGGCTAAACAAACGAACCGGCAGGAACAACCGGGCTATGAGGCGCTGATGGCGCGCCTCGTCGCCGTCGTCGATCGGCTTGAGAACGGGGAACTGCCGCTCGCGGAAGCGCTCGCACTGTATGAGGAAGGCGTGACGTTAAGCGCAGCCTGCCAGCAGTTGCTGGAAGCGGCCGAGTTACGCGTCCAGCAGCTTGTCACGAACGCCGACGGCGTCTCCCTGCAAAGCTGGGACGGGCCGGTACGTCCATAGAGGCGTTATATATAACGGCTCTGCTTGACGGTCTGCTAGATCCTCTTTGCTCCTCGTGCATCAGGTACGCGTTTCGGGTACCTACGTCTGTGCGCTCGTTTTTGAAGGACGTCTTGCAATGATCGCGGAACGTATTTATGCCTATCCGCGCCGCCTAACCTGGCCGGTGGAGCTGGTAAGCGGCCTGCTCGTCGTGGTCGGGGCGTTTAACGCCGGCCAGGCCGTTCTCGACCTTATTCTCACGCGCCAGCCGATCGATCCTTGGATGCTCAAGCAATTACCTTGGCTGCGCGAGGCCACCCGGGCGATCCAGAACTTCAGAAGCGGTGCTCCGACGCTGCTCCAGCTTGTCGGCCCTCTCACATTTTTGTGCTGTGTTCTGCTCTTGGCCCTTATGGTGCGCAACGCGTTTCCGGCGGTGCGCACAAGTGCGCGGGGTCTATTGGTACGCTTCGGTAACGACTGGCTGCCGGTGCGTTGGGATGGAGTGCAAGCGCTGCGCATCACCGAAGGCGGCGACAAGTTCGTCGCGCTGGTGCAGATCAACGGCGCGCAGCTGACCGGCTGGCATCGTTTCTGGAGCTTCGTCTACCGCTTTGGCTTCAAACGTGGCTTTCTCATTACGTCGGCAGTCGAGCACGGCGAGGATCTCATCGGCGAGATCGTCGACGAGCTTCAACGCCGCCAGAAGCTGGGGCGGGGAACGACGGCGCTGATCGATGAT
Source organism: Chloroflexales bacterium (assembly GCA_038254585.1). Taxonomy (GTDB): domain Bacteria; phylum Chloroflexota; class Chloroflexia; order Chloroflexales; family Kallotenuaceae; genus JBBSGA01. Next base: position 6,393 of record JBBSGA010000172.1, read on the forward strand.
CGCCGCCCATCGCCGATCTTCGGCTCATTCCTGCGCGTGCGGCAAGAGGCGCAGGCAGTGGTAAACACCGTCCAGACGGCGGGAGCGCCGGTCGCCATGGCCGGCAGCGCCACCTCGTCTCAGCGCGCGACCGGCGAAGCCGCGGCCGAGATCACCTACCCCGGCGGAATTTTCCGCGGCCTTTTCTGCGGCACAGTGCTCATCTCCGGACTCGCGCTCTGGCAGTACGTCCACGCCTGGATCACCTTTCTGATCTACACCTTTCCCTTCCTCCGACGTATCGCCTTCTTCGGAACGATGGATGTCGCCGCTGTGGTTTCGCCCTGGGGTGTTCTGCTCGGCGCACATCTTGGCCTTGCACTGGTTGCCGTCGTAGTGACCCTGCTCTACCATCTCTTCCCGCTCGTATCCGTCGACAGCGCCGGACTGCGCCTGACGGCGCTTGGAAAAACGCATCATGTACCGTGGGACCATGTCAAGGTCGTCAAGGCGACGGCCGTCGACGAAGACCGGCACGTCGTGCTGATCGAAACGGCGGGACGCGCGCTTCCATGGTCGTACCGAATCGGCCCGTGGATCTACGACACGGGAACACGTCGCGGCGCCATTATTTGGCCGATGGCACGCGGCTTCGAGGTGCTGATGCAGCGCCTCGCCTTCGAGCTTTCGCGCCAGGGTCGAGACGGCGAGGCCGGTGGCCCGCGCCTGCGCGACGATGCGCCCAGCTGGCTGCTGCTGTTGGTGCTCAAACCGGCTCAGGCGCTCGATCGCCTCGTCCTGGCCGAGGTGGACGAAGAAGATGGCCCGGGCCGCCTCGATCGGGCTCGTCTCAAGCAAGCGATCGCGCCGATGATCTCGGTGGCGACCGGGCCGATCCTGCTGCTGCTCGGCCACTGGATGCTCTTCCGGGGAGTCGTCCTCTCGGCACAGATTCCGGCAGTGGTGCTGCTTGGAATCGTCTGGGGGTTGGCCGAATGGCCGCTTGTGAGTCTGGTAGCCTCATCACTCGACCAGATCGTCGGCGCCGGCACCAAGGGCAATGCAGCCCTCTATCTGTACCCCATCTCGCAGCTACCGCGCCTGCTGCCGACGACGCTCGCGGTCGTGCTGATGCTGCTGGGCTTTCCGAACCTGGCATTGATGGCAATGGCGGCCGGCATCGCCTGGTCTGCGGTCCTGACCGCTGGCCTGTGGGAGGCGCTCTACGGCTGGCATGGGTGGCCGCTCATGGCCGGCGCCGGGATGGGCGTCTTCTTCCAGCTGCTGACGCTCGCGGGCGTCGTGGCCTTGCGGTAACTTGCCGCGTACGGGGCCGGCACCACGCGGGTGATGCCGGCCCCGTCCATCGTCGCACAGCATCAGATCGAAGGATGATCGGCTAAGCTCTTTCCTGAGCCGCGTTGAGCTGAGCGCGACGCCAGCAAAATGCAGCACCTCGCATCCTAAATTATAGAAGGGAAAAGGTGTCAAGTGCCACGCGTGCAACCAGCACGCGTCCCGGCGACCTACCTTGACGCACGCATGCACGCTGCTATACTGCACGTACCGTTGGCATGTGAACCACGCAAAGCTTGCTTCTCGACTTCCGGCTTTGCTCAAGGAGCGCAATGACCGGACACCCTAAGCTCTGGACGATCGGCTTAGTCGCGGCCGCCCTTGTCGCGCTTATCCTCTTGGCCTCCGGGCTGTCAAGCTTGGAACTAAGTCCCGGCCAGGGGTTCACTCTGGGGGGGTCCCAGCCGGTCTTTGGCGAAGGACCGGTGCCCGACATCCCGATCTTCAACGGTATCTGGCGGCTGTTCATCGCCGCGATGCTCTGGGTCGTCGGGCCGATCTTCGTGGTCGCCATGATCGTCTCGGCCGATCTTCGGCGCAGGATCTTCAGGCGTGCTCTGAACCTTCTGGTCTGGCTCCTCGTAGCCTACGGAGCGGTTCGTGCCCTGCAAGGTCTCAGGCATTCGGAAAGCTCTACAGATCGCGCAGGGGCAACGTCGATTGCGCCGTTGCGATCTCCGCCGCTCTTTATCACCCATCCGCCGCAGTGGTTCATCGCCTTCGTCGGTCTGACGATCGCCAGTATGCTGGTCGGCGGCATCTGGCTCATCCGCAGGCGGGCGCGCATCGAGGAGGCACCGCTCGAACTTCTGCAGCAGGAGGCCGAGGCAGCGCTCGAAAGCTTGCGATCCGGTGGTGATCTGAAGGACGTGGTCATGCGTTGCTACCTCGAGATGAGCCGAGTTCTGCGCGAGCGCCGCGGCGTCGCGCGCAGTCGCGATATGACGCCGCGCGAATTCGAGCAGCGCCTCGCGGCAGCGGGGCTTCGAGATGAACACATCCGGCGGCTCACACACCTCTTCGAATCGGTACGCTACGGCGGCCATTCGCCGGGCGATGTCGAGCAGCGTGAAGCCGTCGCCTGCTTGTCCGCTATCGTCCAGTTCTGTGAGCCGGCGGCATGAACAACCGGATGCTCGTGGCCGGATTGGTCCTGCTGGCTGTGATGTCGATCCTGATCCGTGGTTTCCTGCGCGATGTAGTCGTGGTGCCCTTGCTCTACGCCAGCTGGATCGCGTACCTGCTGATCGACAGCACCTCCCGCCTGCTTCTGTGGGGCCTGTTCGTGCTCATCGCCACCGTCGTCGCAGTCAGAAGCTTGGCACGCCGGCCGGTTACGCTCCGCTCGAGGGCGGTCCAACCTGCCCGCCGGGAGCGTGTTGCCGATCTGGCGAGGCTGATCGACGATGCACCGGGTGATCTGCTGTCGCGCTGGCAGGTGGCGCAGCGCCTCGGACAGGTTACGCTCCAGGCGCTCGCCGACCAAGGACAGGTGCCGCCTCAAGAAATGCGCAAGCGCTTCAACCAGGGTACGCTCGAAGTACCACCCGAGATACGTGCATACATTCAGGCCCGCCTCCCCGCGGGACGCCCTCGGCGCCGTACCAAAGCGGCGGCAGCACCTACGCCGCTCGACCTCGACCCCGAGTACGTTGTACGCTACCTGGAAGACAAGCTCAGTAAGCCACCGGGAGGACCAGCATGACAACCGCCCTTGCCGACGTCGCTACTTTGAGCGCCCAAGTCGTCCGTGAGGTCGAGCGGGCAATCATCGGCAAGCGCCCACTCCTCGTCAAGATCGTGGCCGCGGCGCTGGCCGGCGGCCACATCCTCCTGGAGGATTACCCCGGCCTGGCCAAGACGCTGATCGCAAAGAGCCTTGCGACCACGCTCGGGCTAGAGTTCCGGCGGATCCAGTTCACGCCGGACCTGCTCCCGAGCGATATCACGGGAAGCTACATCTATAACCGGGCGAACTCATCGTTCGAGCTGCGCAAAGGGCCGATCTTTGCCAACATTATCCTGGCCGACGAGATCAATCGCGCCTCTCCCAAAACACAGTCTGCGCTGCTCGAGGCGATGCAGGAGCACCAGGTCACGCTGGAGGGCGAGACCTTGGAGTTGCCCGAGCCATTCATCGTGCTCGCGACGCAGAATCCGATCGAGTACGAGGGTACCTTCCCGCTCCCGGAGGCACAGCTCGATCGCTTCTTGATGAAGCTGGCAATCGGCTATCCTTCGGCCGATGAGGAGCAGGAGATCCTGCGCCGGCGGCGCGAGCGGCGCAGCGACGAGATCGTCCTGCAGCCGGTTACAAGCGCCGCGGAGCTCCTTGACATGCGCAGCGCCGTCGAGGAGGTCTACGTCGACCCGGACATCGAGCGCTATATCGTCAATCTGGTGGGCGCAACGCGCCGGGATACTCGTGTTGCCGTAGGTGCCAGCCCGCGGGCCTCACTGGCGCTGCTCAAGCTGTCGCGCGTCCAGGCAGCGATCGAGGGCCGTGACTATGTGCTCCCGGATGACGTCAAGACATACGTCCGCCCAACGCTGATCCATCGCATCATCCTCTCGCCCGACCTGTGGATGCACCGCGGAGCGGCCGACGAGGTGATTGGCGCCGTGATGCAGGCTGTCTCCGTTCCAGTCGCCCCTAAAGGCTGAGTGTGACTCCGCTCCGGCTGTTGTGCCTGCTGCTCTACGGTTTGGTCGTCGTCGGGTTGGCAACCCTGAACGGGGCACTGCTCACCCTCGCTATTCCGCTGATACTCTTTCTCTCCGCCGCCCTCCTCAACGAGCCCCCGGCGCCACAGCTGAGGGTCACGCGGAGCCTGAGCAGCGACCGCGCGGCGCAGGGATCGCCGGTCGCCGTCCGCGTTACGATCGCCAATATCGGTCCACGTCTAGAGCAGGTTCTGCTGCAAGATCTGCTGCCGCGAACGCTGGAGGTCGTCGACGGCATGCCGCGTGTGCTCACGTCACTCGACGCGGGCGCGAGCGTTGAGCTCGCCTATACGGTTCGCGGCCGCCGGGGTATCCATCACTTCCTGGGCCTCGAGGCAGCAGCGGAGGAACATCTTGGCCTCTTCCGCAAACGGGCTGTACTGCCCGTGGCGAGCCAGCTCTTCATCCTCCCCGAGCCCATTCGGCTGCGCCACGTCGATATCCGGCCACGCCAAACGCGCGTCTACTCGGGCCTGATCCCAGCGCGCCAGGGTGGCCCCGGAGTCGAGTTCTTCGGAGTGCGCGAGTATCAGCCGGGTGATCCGACTCGCTGGATCAATCCGCGGGCGACTGCACGCCATACGGAGACGGTCTTCGTCAACGAGTTCGAGCAAGAGCGCGTTGCCGATGTAGGCCTCATTCTCGACGGACGCGCCCTATGCGATATCCAGACTGGCTCAGACTCGCTCTTCGAGCACGCTGTCCAGGCGACCGCCGCGCTGGCAACTGCCTTGATCGGCCAGGGAAACCGCGTGGGACTCCTGGTCTACGGCAATGGAGCCGACTGGACTTTTCCGGGCTACGGCAACCACCAACGCGAGCGGATCCTGCGCGCCCTCGCGCGAGCGCAGACGGCCGATCTTCCCGCCTTTGAAAGTCTCGAGCTCATGCCGGTGCGTGTCTTTCCAGCACGCTCACAGCTCGTGCTCATCAGCTCACTCGTGGAGCGCGACCCTCCCGCGCTGGTCAGCCTTCGAGCCCAGGGCTACCAGCTCACGATCATCAGCCCGGACCCCGTCGCCTTCGAGCGACGGGGTCTTGGAAGCTCGAAGGAAGTTGCATTGGCGGCCCGGATCGCAGGCGCCGAGCGGCTGCTTGTGGTCCGCAAGCTCAGGCAGGCTGGCATCGTCGTCGTCGACTGGCAGGTAGACATGCCCTTTGACCGCGTTGCCCACGCCGCCATCGGTGGAGCGTCCCGTACGATTCACCTCTCGGCAGCGGTACGATGACAACGTCTGGCCGTCTCGTCGCCCTTCTGGCGATGGTAGCCCTCGCGACCGGCTATAGCATCCGTGGGCTCTGGCCGGCCGTGATCTTCAGTATCGCCATTGGCGCTATTTGGATCGGCGGCGATCGGCTCGGGTTACCGTGGGCGAATGGAGCCGGACTTATGAGCTGCGCCGGCGCCTGTACTTTTGGAATCTGGTCACACGCACCAGCACTTTGGATGTTGGCGGGTCTGATAGCCGGGCTGATCGCATGGGACCTTTTACGCTTCTCATATCGTCTAAAGATGGCGGGGCGCGTCGACGATGGGGCTGTGCTTCAGCGCGCACATCTCAGGCGACTGTTGCTCGCCGCTGTACCAGGCGTACTTCTCGGCGCGGTCTCGCAGATCTTCACGGCGAAGCTGAGCTTCGCAGCAGCACTGTTCCTCGGGGCGCTCGCGATGCTGGGGCTCAGCCGCGCAGTCGGCCTGATCCAGCGTAGAAGCGATTAGTCGATCCGGGAACGGAGCCGGCCGATGCGCAACTACGGCGAGGTGCTTCGCGTACAATTAAGTAGGCAGCGCTACAATGGTGGCATGTTCCGCTATCTATGCACGCCCTCAGGTGGGAGAGGGCCTCGCGTTGCAGCCATGCCCTGACTCCCAGGCTTAAGGATGACGATCATGCGCCGATTGACTCTGTTAGTGTTCTTGCTCTTGTTGTTGCTCATGCCCTGGGGAGTCGCTGCACAAGGGCAAGCGATTCACTGGGGACGGTTCGACATCGTCGTCGACGTCCAGGACAACGGCGATCTGCGCTTTACGGAGACGCAGCAGCTGGTCGTCGACAGTGGCACCTTTCGCTTCGGCACGCGATCGTTCGACACGGGTGGGCTTGGCCTCGTGCGCAACGTGCAGGTCGCCGAAGGAGGTCAGCCCTTCCGCCCGGGCAGCGACCAGCCCGGCACCTTCTCGGCCTCAGAC
>JBBSGA010000173.1:0-12640 GCA_038254585.1 Chloroflexales bacterium
ACGATCCGCATCAACAAGACCGCGCGGCGCGCCCTGGATCTCGTCGGCCAGCTGCGGGTGGTTCTCTTCACACCCCTCGACATCGAGCTGGTGACGGGATCGCCGAGCGTCCGGCGACGTTGGCTGGACGTGATGCTCTCCCAGCTGGATGGCCGCTACGTGCGTGCCCTGGCCGAGTACGGCAAGGTCGTGCTGCAGCGCAACGCGCTGCTGCGCTCGTGGCGCGAGGGCCGCCGTCCACGTCCCGACGAGGCTCGGCGCCAGCTTCACTACTGGGACAAGCAGCTAACCACCACCGGGGCCTACGTTCTCGCCGAGCGCTGGCGAGCCGTGAACGAGCTCAACGACCAGGCGACGCCGATCCATGTCGAGATCTCAGGCGACCAGCAGCCGCTGAAACTTTCGTATATCTCGACCGTCGACGTCGAGGGCCGTGACCGGGCGGCCTGGCTGGCGGCGTTCCAGCGGCAGCTTGAAGCCGGTTTCCGCGAGGAGCTTGAGCGCGGGCAGACGCTGCTTGGACCGCATCGCGACGACGTGCAGTTCAGCCTCGGCTCGGTCGACCTCGGCGTCTACGGCTCGCGTGGGCAGCAGCGTAGCCTCACGCTTGCGCTCAAGCTCGCCGAGGCCGAGCTGATGCGCGCTCGTACGTCGGATGCGCCGGTCCTTCTGCTCGACGATATTCTTTCCGAGCTAGACGCCGTTCGCCGTGCCCATCTGCTCCAGTTCATCGACCGCCCCGATCAGCAGACACTGATGACGGCGGCCGACCTGGCCGACTTCGACCCGTCGTTTCTGGCGCGTATCGGCCGCGTGCGGGTCGAGCACGGACAGGTGCTTGCCGGGCACTGACCTGGTGCCAAGCTCGCCTTACGGTCCGGTGTAGATGACCTGGCACCTTTGGCGTCGTTCTACGTATGGTCGTAGTGATTTACCGGGCGTCACATTCGGACGTCGGAAAGTTGATACAGACCCAAGTAACAGGCCGAGCGCCTTCGGCTCGGCCATCCAAGCTATGATCCGGAAGCCTCACAGCATAGCCTCTGTTCATGAGCATCAGATAGAGCATGCCGTCCCGACCAAAGGCCTCGCAGCGAGGCGATCAGCTTATCAGGCTGTTCCTTTTCTAAGCTCTAGCGCATCACGAGTGGCACGTAGACTTTGCGGCATCGCTCAAAGTCCATTCCACACGTTGTTAGCAGATAATACGTTGAATACGATGGCTTGAATGTTTGCACCGAGCCATCTACAGCATATTCATATGTATGAGCTTTACCGTCAGGGGTATAGTATGAACACGACGGCCGCACATCGTTCGGCGTACAGGGGTTGAGCCTGACGACACCCCAGTTCTCCGATCCAACTGAGTTAGGATCGCTCGGCACCGCGAAATCTTCGTATTTGAACCAGAGAACGGTTTCGACAAAGTCGCGCTGCTGCCAAAGCATTCGGTAGATAGTGATCAAGAAATTCGCCTGTCGCTGCAGGTTATCTGGGTCAATGGGCGTACCCCGATCACCGACCTCCGTCACCCAGATTTTATGCTGCTTGTCACCATTACTAACCATTACATCCCGCATCGCCAGCATGCGTGAGGGAACACGGAATAGGTCGTCATAACCCGTCGGTTCGGGAACTATTCCGTAACGCATCTCCATTGGATACGGGTGATAGCCTACTCCATCTAGTGGGAAGCCGATTGTGGGGTAGCTGGCTCTGAACGCTTGGACTGGCGACGACTTGTATATTGCGTCGAGATACTCTCGGTCCGTCATCGATGTTCCGGCACTCGTACGACAGTCATCGCAGCGGTTAGGATGGATACCACCGAGAATAAGCTTGACATTTGGACGCCACACGGGATAGCCAAGGAAGCCGGGGCCCGTAGGTGCCTTTGGACCCGTAACCTTAAAGACCCGGTAAAACTTGGTCAAGAGCGTTGCCATCGGCGTAGGTGAGATACCTTTTCCGTCACCGGCTATGTAACGATTCTCCTCATTCATGACTTCGTACGCTGAAATCTTATCCTGATATCGATCGGCGATGGCAAAAGCCCGATCGAGCCAGATACGCATGTACGGATTGGTGCCACAACCATACTTGTAATAGTAGCAATTTGTGACTTCATAATCGCTACCCGTTCGCTCGATCTCCTCTGGATCAATATAGCTCACATCACGTACAAGGTTTGTAGCAAGCAGGCCGATGACCTTAAGGTGATGAGCAGGGGCCACAATATTGATGAAGTAGTCGTAATTGGAGAAGCGGAGGCCCTGCGACGGGTTGTTAGGATCATAACTTACCTTATCCTCAGCCCGAAACTCGAAGCGGACCCATTTCACGCCAGCGGCTTCTAGATTCTTGCCCACCGCGTCATAGAAGGTCTGATTGACAGTATTCGGAAACAGGGTGGGGTTGGTCTTCCACTCATAATGCGGATCGCGGACCACCATCCCCATGAAATCCCCGGGAGTGATCGCGGTGTCGGCGCGCACGCCTGCGTGAAGCGAGCCGAGTAAGACAACAAGCAAAAAGAGGGGCACAATCCGGCGCATGAAGGATTCCTTTCGGTGCTCGATCATCCTACCAGGAGGGCGGAGAAAGACAAGGAAAGCGAGATGACGCAATGCTTACATGGCGCATTAGTATCGCCGGCTCGCATTCCAGGCTCGGTAGTACGCCGCTATAGAGGTCTGTAGTAATGCGGATCGAGCTATGCCAAGGCGTTCTTGTGCGAGAGGCTAAAAGCGTGCACTCCCGCCCTCGCATGTATGCTCACTGAGACTAGGGTACCAGGACGATCTTGCCGAACTGCTCGCCCAACTCCAGGAGACGATGGGCCGTCTGGATCTCGGAGAGGGGTAGGACCCGGTCGACGACGGGCTGGAAACGGCGATCGTAGAAGAGCAGGCGCAGGACGGTCTCCGCCTCGGCTCGGTTGGCCATGGTCGACCCGATGATCGCGTACTGCTTCCAGAAGAGCGGACGAAGATCGATCTGCACCATCGGCCCGGTGGTCGCACCGTAGGTGACGATTCGTCCGCCTTTCACTACACAGCGCAGCGAGCGATCCCAGGTCGCAGCGCCGACGTTTTCGAGGACGATATCCACACCGCGCTTGCCGGTGCGGGTCCAGAGGTCGCGCGCGAAATCATCGCTGCTATCCAGCACTTCGTCGGCGCCCAGGTCGAGCGCTTGGCGACGCTTTTCCTCTGTGCGTGACGCCGCGTAGACCTTGGCCCCGGCAAACTTCGCGATCTGGATCGCGGCCGACCCGACACCACCTCCCGCCCCGAGGATCATCACCGATTCGCCCGGACGCAGCCGCCCCTGGCCGATCAGGGCCCTCCACGCGGTCATAAAGACCAGCGGCACCGCGGCAGCCTGCTCGAACGGATAGTGGTCGGGGATACGGAAAAGGTTGTTCGCCGAGACGACGACGTATTCGGCCAAGCCACCCCGGACGTGCTCTCCGATGATGCGGAAATTGACGCAGAGGCTTTCTTCGCCTTCGCGGCAGAACTCGCACTGCCCACACCAGAGCCCGGGATTGACGACGACATGCTGGCCCTCGCGCCAGCCTTCGACGCCGACACCGGCCGCCTCGATCTCGCCCGCTATATCCGAGCCGCCGATGTGCGGCAGATCCAGCTTTAGCCCAGGAATCCCGGCGCGGACGTGGAGGTCGAGGTGATTCAAAGCTGCCGCGCGGACCCGCACAAGCACTTCGCCGGGTCCGGGCGTGGGCGTCGGGACGTCGCCGACCTCGAGATTCTCTACCGGTCCGTGCTTGCGAAAGAGAGCAGCCTTCATACTGACCCAGCTCCTTATGATGCCGATTAGGCGCATGGGCCGCACTGAGACGCCGTCTGTCGTCGGCCTCTAAGGGCGCCGTGCGACGAGGCTCGCGACCGCCGCGGGACGGCCCGCTAGCACCCGCACGCCTTCGTCGTAGTGTAACACGGACCAACCCGCGAACATTTGGCGCAGCTCGCGCGGCCGGAGAAGGTGCTCCGCCGTGCGCGGACCATAGCCGAACTCCAGCTGCTCCATAGTGAAGGCCTGGCAGACCAGCCAGCCTCCGGGCTTCAGCGTCTCCAGCAGCCGCGGAGAGAGCGCGCGATCAAGATAGCGGAAGACGCAGGCGCTATCGAAGCATGATCAGACCTCATTCACACGTTGTCGCAGCAGCGCCGCGGCTTGACAGCATCTCTACAATCTTGATGGGCCGCCGTCGTATTCACGCTGCTCATCGCCACCAGGATCATCACATATGCGCAAAAACCGTTGGAGTCGCCTGCCGCTGCTGATCCTCGTGGCCCTGTTCCCGTTTCACACCACCGTGGCCGCCGCGACGCCCGGCACGGCAACCTGGTTCCGCGAGACCAGCCATACCCTCGGCTTCGCCTTTCGCGACTTCTATGAGAGCCATGGCGGGCTCAGCATGTTCGGCTACCCGCTGACGGAGGTCTTTCGAGAGGATGGCCGGCCGGTCCAATATTTCGAGCGGGCGCGGCTGGAGTGGCATGCCGATCTCGGGCTCGTGCTGGCAGGACACCTTGGCCGGTGGGCGGCGGAGCAACAGGCAGGGCAACCGGCATTCCGGCCGGTTGCCGCACCCGATCCGACGCCCTCAGACGCCGATTTCTTCGGCGAGACAGCCCATACACTGCGCGGCGCCTTCCGCTCTTACTGGCGCCAGAATGGAGCCCTGCCGGTCTTCGGCTTCCCGCTCTCGGAGGAGCTCGTGGAGCACAACGCCGAAGACGGCCACGACTACACGGTGCAATACTTCGAGCGAGCCCGCTTCGAACTCCACCCCGACCTACCGCCGCCCTACCGAGTTTCGCTCGGCCACATCGGGCGGCGCTATCTGGCCGCGCACGGCGCGCCCGACTGGGCGCTCGCGCCGGCCAGCGATGCCAACGCCGCCTGGGCCGCCTTCCGGCCGACACGCATCACGATCGCCCGGATCGGCATCGACACCCAGGTGACCGAGGCCGGCTTCTCACTCGGCACCTGGGATGTTCCGCGCTACACCGCGGCGCACTACTGGCCGGTCGGAGCCTTCCCCGGGACAGCCGGCAATATTATCGTCGCCGGCCACGTCGGCTACCGCGATACGATCTTCAGCCACTTACCGCAGGTACAGGCCGGCGACGAGATCCAGGTCTTCGTCGGCGAGACGCCCCACCGCTACGTCGTCCGCGAGGTGCTGACACTGCTGCCATCCGACACGTGGGTCATGCTGCCGACGAGCGGGGAGATCCTAACCCTGATCACCTGCGTGCCGATCGGCGTCTATTCACACCGGCTGATCGTTAGAGCCGAGCCGACGCCCTGATCCACCGCCATCATTCCGAGGCACTCAGCGGCTCCACCGTGACCTCGAAGTTTGTACCTTCCCAGCGGTCGACCTCGGTCCAGTAGAACGTAAACGCAATCGTCTCCCCGGATGAGAGCCTGCCACTCGGCAGGTCGGCCACATGCACGCCGAGGCCGGTGGGCCGCGTCTGGGTATCATGCGCCGTCTTCCAGCCGTCCATACTCCAATGTACGGTCGCAGGGGCGAGCGTTTCCAGGCGCAGCGACTGGCGGGCAGGCATATCCGGGATCTTGTGGTTGAAGCGCCAGATGGTGTAGGTGCAGCTCTTATGCTCCACGAGGTACCGCTGCACCGGCTGCGGCGGCATGTCGAAGACTCGCTTTTCGCGCAGCGAGCGGCGCAGCTTGATATACTCGGCGTGAGCCCAGACGAGCGGCATGGCCGAGCCCGACGGACGGCCGAAGAAGAGCTCCCGCTCCGGGATGTCGGGAGCGTCCCAGATCTGCTCAGGCAGCATGCCGCCCTCGTTTGCGAAGGCCTCCATCGCCTGCATCAGGCGTCGCGCCTCGTCTTCACGGCCGGCCGCGAGCTCGTAGTGCGCGCGCTCGCCGGTTAGCAGCGGCCAGGCTCGCCCGATACCCGTCCCGTCGAAAGGCGAGCCATCTTCGTGCTCGCCATAGCCGTCGTTGTTGTAGCGATGCCAGGCCGGGCCATAGGGTGTCTCGACCTTGAGGAGCGCGTCGATCACCTTGACGGTGTCCAGGATCCGCGGGTCGTCCGGCGCGCGCAGCCCGAAGCGCACGAGCGCCAGGGCGTCAGGGCTGACAAGCTCGTCGGCGGGCATCTCGCTCTGGTCGCCCGGCCGGTTCTTGACCGCGACGACGCCCTCCACGGTGAGCGGATTCTCCAGCGTATCCGGCGGCGCTATGCGCACGTAATAGCCCTGTACCCCCACCTGGTGGGCCAGCCGCGTCCCGGCCGCGTAGGTCCAGCGTTCGACGCCGGTGTTCCACGAGTCGGCCGTCTCGCGCAGGTAGCCGGCCATCTCCGCCTCGTGAGCCAGCTCGGCCAGGTCGGCCGCCGCGAGCAGGGAGCTAATCTCGACGGCCAGCGTGAAGGGCGAGTAGCCCGGGTTTTCTTCCCAGCGATCCTGCCCTGTCACAGGGCCGCGCGTCACCATGTAGGCGGCCGCCTGGCGGATCATCGGCCAGAGCTGCTCCAGTTCGCGGGTCTCGAGCGCGCCCTCGCGCCAGGCCTGCGAGGCCATAAGGATCGGGAAACCGGTCTCGTCCAGCTGGACCCCGCTCCAGTAGGGCGTACCGTCCAGCCACATATTCTGCGCCCAGTGGCCGTCCGGCTCCTGAGTGACCTGGAGGTAGCGCAGCACGCGGCGTGCCTCGTGGCGCGCCCCGGCCGCCACGAGACCCCCGACCGTCTCGACCAGGTCGCGCGCCCAGACCAGGTGATATCCCCCGAGATCGTTGTCGCCCTTGGCGAAACCCCAGGGGATCGACAGGCTGGCGATCAGGCTGCCGCGGAACTGCTTGGCCTCGTGAGTACGCAGCACTGCCGTACTGACGCGGTAGTGGTCGCCCGCGCCTTCCTCCTCGCCATCCAGCGACAGAAGCGAGCCCTGCCAGCCCTTCCACTCGGCAATATACTGCTCCAGCGACGAATCGAAGCCATCGAAAAGGCAGGACCGAGCGTGGTTAGCGGCGGCGAAAGCATGTCCGTCGAAACCAAGGGCTAGCACGAAGTCTCCGCCGCACGCCTGGATGTCGACCTCGCCCGTGAGCGCCACGTTGCCGTTTTCGGCACGCGTGTACGGCGAGGTCAGGCGCCCGCCGGTGATGAGCTGCTGATAGCCATCCGAGACGCCTACGAATCCGGCGGAGCGGGCGAGCCAGGGGGCCGAAGACGCCAGCGCCAGGGCAGCCTGCCCTTCGCGCTCGGCGAAAAGCATTGGCTCGCCTTTATAGTCGCCGACCCAGGCCGTGTTGCCGGCGCCTTGATTCCCTAGGTGCGGCGCCAGCAGTGCGTAGACGTGATAATCCTCCAGTTTCCCCTGGAGAGGCACGAATCGGATGCGCTGCAGCACCACGGCTCGATACGGGTCCGCGATGATCTCCTTTTCGATGCGGTAGCGCCCATCGGTTGCGACGTTGGTCAAGCGGTAGGCAGGCACGCCCACCGCCAGGTACTCGACCTGCGGGCGCGCGTGGCGTTTCTCCTCGGAGACGAAGCCCTGATCGTCGGTGACGATCAGCTCCATATCCCGCGTGCAGGCCCAATCTATGCGCGGATGGTAGACCTCGTTGAGGATGCCGTGGCTGAGCGTAAACCAGACCAGGCTCCGGGGGTTGATGGCCGTCCCGACCCCGCTCTTGGCGCTCGAGCTCCATCGTGCCGGAATGCCCGGCCAGCCGGGAGCGTATTGGTCACCGTCCATTGATGTGCCTTTCAACTATGTGGGATGCGGCCAGGCCGCGGGGCTAGCTCTTCTGCCATTCGAGAACGACTTTGATCTCGTCAGCCTCGTGCTGGAAAAGAGCCGTCTCGAAATCAGACGCCGGGTGCCGGTTCGTGATCAGCTTGGCCACGTGGTCACCCCAGCGCTCTTGAGCTAATCCCAGGTCGTCGACGGCCATCTGGAAATGGTCGCGCGCGGCGTTGACGCTGCCGACCATGACCTGATTCATCAGCACGAGCTGGCGCATGAGCTCCGCGCCTTGGATTTGCAGCGGGCGGTCGCCGCCGGGGATTCCCGTCAGCACGTAGACGCCATCCTGGCCGAGTGCATCCAGCAGGTTGAAGGCAAGCGAAGCAACACCGGCGGCCTCGAAGATCAGATCCATCTTCCCAAGCGTGTCGTCGACTTTGTCGGCTGGCACCTTGCGGCCGTCGACATAGTGCCCGCCGATGGACGCGAGCCACTGCGGGCGCGGGGTGTTCTCGTCCACGATATCGAGGCCGTAGACCTCGGCGCCGCGGACGACCAGCGCCAACGCCCCCAGCAGCCCGATCGGGCCCATACCGGCCACCAGACAGCGCTTGCCGCCGAGCCATAGCGGCGTGGCAAGCGCGTCGGGCAGGCGTGCGAACTGCAGCCGGACAGCCTCGTCGATCGCCTTCTCGGCGACCGAGAGCGGCTCGGCAAGCACCCCGATCGCCTCGAGCTCATTCGGAACACGCACCACGTATTGCTCTTTATCGACGACGAGCTCGGTCTCATACCCGTCCAGACCCCAGATACCGCGCTCGTGGTAGTCGCCTGTACGGCACATATCCGAGCGGTTCATCGCGCATGGCAGGCATTTGCCACAGCCGCGGCGGACCGTGAAGACGGCATAGTCGCCGGGCTTGACGCGAGTGACCTGGTCTCCAGCCTCGACGACCTGTCCAAACATCTCGTGCCCGATCACCAGGTCTTGTTTGCCCTCGGGCGCCAGGGCGCGCCCGCCGGATGCCTCTTCGCGGTCGGTGCCGCAGATGCCGACTCGTACGATCCGCATCTTTACCTCGTCCGGTGCTCCGATCCGCGGCTCGGGACGATCGACCATCCGAATCGTCTTGGTGCCTGGGACAAGTGCCAGTGCCTGCATCGCCATCTCCTTGCAGCCTCGTCGCCCGCCGTTGTGTCCTGCAGGGCCGTGGGGCCGATTGCCAGGGTACGCTATTCCCGTATAATGACGCGAGCTCTACAATCGTGCAACATGATTCGTGGGAAGGCTTTTCGCGAGCTCCGTCCACCGATTAGCCCACTACGCCCGGCCGAGGAGATCGCCGGGAGAAACGGACTCTCGCTTGATGCATCACCGTTACCCTCCTCTACTGCTCGTCCTGGTCGCCCTTTTTGCCAGTCCAGGACTAACGGCGGCACGGACCGCTCGACAGACGGATGCCGGCCTTCCGAGCGCGGCGCCAGGTGCCGGGCTCGCCGCGCGTGCGGACGCGGCCGACTTCCCGCGCTACGATCTCTCGATCGACGTCGACACGGCTGCGCGAACGCTGACCGGCCACGAGCACCTGCAATTCAAGAATCGCACCGGCGCGGCGCTTGCGGATATTGTCCTGCGCCTGTATCCGAATTTTCCCGAGGACATGCTCGGCTCGGGCGGCGATACCCGGATGGATCTCAGCAACGTGCGGGTCGCAGGCGCCCCGGCAAGCATGCGCTATGAGGCCGGCCGGACCGCCGCGCGCATCGCCCTTGCCACCGAGCTGCAGCCCGGGGCAGAGGTTGGGCTCGATCTGGACTGGCGCGCGACGATCCGGCAATGGCAGCGCAGCGAAGGATCGTTTCCGCTGCCCTCCTACTACCCTATGCTCGCGGCCTGGACCGGTGGCTGGCGGACAGACGTCACACGCTTTCCCGACCACGTCTTTGCCGCCGCCGCGATCTATCACGCCACGCTTACAGTGCCGGCCGGCCTCAGGGTGATCAGCAGCGGCTCGACCGTCGCTACCCGGCCGTCCGGTAGCCGCACGACTTTTGAGGCAGTTACTGAGCCCGTGCGCGAGTTCGCCTTTTCGGTCGGCCGGTTCGCCGCGGAGCACGCCGCGTACGACGGCATCGCCGTCAACGTCTACCATCGCCCGGGCGACGGCATGGACGGCGTCGCCCACCAGGTTGCGCTCCACGCCGCGGCCTCCATTGCGACCTACAACGACAGCTTCGGCCGGTATCCCTATCGCGAGCTCGACTTCCACCTGATTCGCGCCCAGCGCGACTACGTGGACGGGATCGAGTATCCCGGTCTAATCTACCTGATGGTCGGGGGCGGCTACACGAGCGACACGCGCTTTGTCGTCGCGCACGAGACGGCGCATCAGTGGTGGTACGGAGCCGTGGGAGACGACATCTTCCGCGAGCCATGGCTCGACGAAGGCTTCGCTCAGTGGAGCCCGCTGCTCGTCGAGGAGCGCTATGCCGGGGCCGCCGCGGCTCAACGCGTCTACCAGCAGCAGATCGCGCGCGCTTCCGCAAGGACGACGACGCCATGTGGGCTGTCGCTCAGCGCTTACGGCTCGTGGGCTAACTATTTTCACTCGGTCTACGGGAGATGTGGCCAGTTTCTCTACACCCTGCGCCGGCAGATCGGCGACGACGCCTTCTTCCAAGCCCTCCGCGGCTACTACGCCAAGCATGCATATGGCATCGGAACCACGGTGGAGATCCGTGCCGCCTTCGAGGCCGCCAGCGGTCGGGATCTCGGAGCGCTGTTCAGGACGTGGACAGGGAGGTAGAGCGGGATTAGGCGCGCTCGCCAAAGATTGCCCGCCCGACACGCACGAGCGTGGCACCTTCCTCCACTGCAATCTCGAAGTCGCCGGTCATACCCATCGACAGCTCGGTCCAGGCTGCTTGGGGAAAGCGGACCGCCAGATCGTCGCGGAGCTCGCGCAGCTGGCGGAAGACCGGCCGGGCTGCTTCCGAATCGGAGGTGTAGGGCGCGATCGTCATCAGGCCGCGGACATCGAGTGCCATGAGCGCCAGGATTCCGGCGACGTCGCGAGTGAAAGTGTCGTAGGCCGCGCGGTTATCCTTTCCACCCGGAAGGTCGAAGCCTTCTTTCTGGGCCTCGCCTGCGATGTTCACCTGCAGCAGGACCGGCAGACGCGGCGAGACCTCCCTGGTCGCGTCCTCGCGCAGCTGGCGGTCGAGTGTTTGAGCCAGTCGCAGGCTATCCAGCGAATGGATCAGATCGAAGAGCGCGGCAGCTTTGCGTGCCTTGTTGCGCTGAAGATGGCCGATGAGATGCCAGCGCACGCCGTCGCGGCCACGCACTCGCGGCCTCTTCTCCGCCGCTTCGGCCACCCGGTTCTCGCCGAGGTCATGCACCCCGGCCGTGATCGCCGCCTCGACCACCTCGGCCGGATGCGTCTTGGTTACGGCGATGAGGGTGATCACCGCCGGGTCGCGGCCGGTCCGCGTAGCAGCCGCCTCGATTCGCTCGCGCACCCGCGCAATATTCTCCGCTATTGGCGTCGTAACGCTCATCGCCAGTGGGCCTCACCCACAGCCTGCTCCCGTCCTGCCGGCCGCAGACCGATGATCGCCGCGAAGCGGCCGGTCGCGCCGCCGGTCGCACGATGCGAAAAGAAGAGATCGGGCCGATGAATCGTACATAGTCCGCCGACGACGATATTATCGGAGGGCACACCCGCCTGCATCAGCAGAAGGCGATTCGCCTCCCACAGATCGAAGTGAGTTTTCGAATCGCCGTGCCGCGCGAGCACGCGAGGCGCATCCGGCAGCATCCGCTCCACTGCCTCGATCAGCTCGCGGCCGACCTCGTAACAGCATGGGCCGGCCGACGGGCCGATCACCACACGCAGATCCGAGGGCCGCGAGCCATACGCATCGGAGAGCGCTCTCACGGTCGCACCGGCTATGCCCGCCACCGTTCCGCGCCAGCCGGCATGCGCAACCCCCACGGCAGGCCGGAGCGGGTCATAATAGAGCAGTGGAACGCAGTCCGCAAAGCATGCCAGGAGGTAGACGTCGGGCGCGTCCGTAATCAGCGCATCCGAAGGCGGCAGCAGCGAGGCTGGGCTGGCGCCGCCGTGGCCGGCCTGCGCTGCTCCGACCGTCCGTACCGCGACGCCGTGCACTTGCCCGGCCTGGACGACCCGGTCGAGCGGAATCCCGAGCGCATGGCAGAGCCGCCGCCTGTTCTCAATCACATTCTCAGGTGCGTCCGGCCGTGCCCAGGAAAGATTCAGCGTATCCCACGGTGCCGACGATACGCCCCCGTGGCGTGTCGTCACCGCGTGCACCACGCGCTCGTGGCCCAGGAAGTCCCAGCGCAGAAGCTCGATCGGCTGCGCACCTTGCACAGTAAGCAATCTTATGTCACCTCCAGCAGCACCGCTGTGAGCTGCCATTGGCATTAGCCGCCGCTGCTCTCCGGGCCGCTGGTCGTCAGCCAAGGTGGCCGGCGTTGCACTGGTCCGGGCCGGTGATGGTGGATCAAGCGGTAGACGACCGTGGAGATAACCAGTGGCAGCCAAAAGGTAAGCAGGCGGTAGAGCAGCGTCACCGAGAGCGCCACCTCCGAGCTCACGCCAAGCTGCGTAAAGGTCAGGGTCATCGTGGCCTCGAACGAGCCTCCACCCCCCGGCAGCGACGTAACCGCGGTGAAGAAGTAGGCCAGGCTATAGCCCAGCAGCACGACCGAGAAATGCGGTCGGACGCCCAGCGCCAGGAAGAGAAAGAGCAGCGTGGCGCTGTCGAGCAGCAGGGCCAGGCACTGCAGACCCACGAGCTGAACGAACCCCCACCGGTTGGACTTGATCAGCCGCGTGCCGTCG
>JBBSGA010000174.1:0-12529 GCA_038254585.1 Chloroflexales bacterium
AAAGTACCGAGGACCAAGCGCCCGGCCGCGAGATTGCTACTTGACGAACCCGAAGTCTTAGAATATATTAAGACAAATAAAGCATTTTTACCTTTGCCTTCCCCGGTTCGAGCGGTATTTCTTCTACATAAACTGACAATCTATCTTGTGCGTGGAGTTGCTACTCGTCTAGGACCGAACGATGCGGTTGCTTCGAGACGATCCCATCCCTCTATACAAGCAGCTCCTCAGCGAGGTTCGTACCCGCATCGCCACCGGCGAATGGGCGGAGGGGAGTCGACTGCCGACCGAGGTGACGCTCGCGGCGGAGCTGGGGGTGAGCCGCGTAACGATTCGGCAAGCCTTAGGCGCAGCGGTCGAGGCAGGTCTGGTCGTGCGCGTGCCGGGCAAAGGCACGTTTGTAGCTCAGGGTGCGCAAATCCGTCGCAGCCAGGGCTTTGTCGGCCACGTGGTTCCCCATCTGAGCCACACATTCAATGTCCAGATGCTGGTTGGGGTCGAAAGCACGCTCAAAGCCGAGGGATACCAGCTTATTTTCTGCAATTCGGAGGGCGACCTCGAAACCGAGCAGCGGCTGCTCCGGATGCTGGAAACCGAGGGGATGGCCGGATGCATTATCGAGCCGGTCTATGGTGATCGTGCGGAGCGTGTACTGCGCGGCTGGGCTGCCAAGCACTATCCTGTTGTGATGATCGATCGCTATGTGAACGGCGTCGAGGCCGATCTGGTTGCATCCGACCATTTTGCGGGCGGATATGCTGTTGTACGGCACCTCATCGACCAGGGCTACACGGACATACTCTATCTCGCGCGCGAGCCTGTGCATCTTTCGAGCATCGCCGAGCGTCTGCGTGCCTACCGCGCCGCGATGGATGATGCGGGCCTTGCCGCACGCTCTCCGTTCGTTATGGAGGGGACAATCGAAGGCAGGCTTATCCAGAATCTAGGGAGCTTCACACAGGACGAGCGCCAGGCGGTGGAGACGATCGCGGGCTTGCTGCAAAGCGTCGAGCGGCCGGAGGCGATCGTCGCCATGAACGATCTCTTTGCCATTCTGGTAATGGAGGCGGCTAAGCTTGCCGGCATGCGGGTTCCGGATGATCTGGCCCTGGTAGGTTTCGACGATATGGATTTCGCCGCCGCGTCCAATCCGCCGCTGACAACTGTCGCACAGCAATCCTTTCAGCTTGGCGTCCAGGCTGCATCTCTGCTGCTCACGCGGATCGGGGGCGAGCCCGGTCCCATTCGGCGCGTGCTGCTGCCCACACAGCTCGTAGTTCGCAGTTCGAGCCTGAGCCCGCAGCACACCAGCACTCGGGCAGCCGTTGGCTAACATGGCGCAACGATCCTGCGCCGGGAGATCGATCGCCGGCTGTGTAGTGACTATGTCGTGCCCGCGCTGGCACTGATCATAGTCTTCATGCACCGCGTCCACATCGCCGTGGTGGCTGGAGCGAGTGGCCGTTTACCGATAGAGGAGCGCCGATGTAGTATCACCTGACGTGCGACGATGACGATCGTGCTTGCCGGAAACTGTCGTAGGCGAGCAATCCTTCAGGCGGCCTGAAGGGAGCGGTTCCCAAGGCTGAGGAGGGAGGAGTCAAACCCTCGGCGCTGAACTTCAATGCAGATGTTCGTAGGAGGAACACAATGTCTAGCAAAGGTAAGGACAAAGGTAGAGAGATCTCTCGTCGAGACTTTCTGCGCCTGACCGGGCTCGCAACGGCAGGCACGATCGTCGTGGCCTGCGGCGCCCAGGCGCCGCAAACTCCAGCGGCGGCAACCGCAGGACAGCCTGCGGCAGCAGCCACGTCGGCCCCTGCTGCTACCGCGGCGGCCGCGGCGACGGCTGCTCCGGCGGCAAGTGAAGCGGCCGCGGCGACGGCTGCTCCGGCCGCGGGTACTGCTGCTGCCACGCCGACGCGCGTCGTCCCGCGCGGCCAGGCGGCGCAGGTTCCGCGCAACAAGAGTCTGATCATGATGTGGACTGTTGGCGAGGTCGGCATCGGCAATCCGTATGCTGCTGGCTATAACTTCCAGCAGGGCACCATGTCGATGCACGAGCCGCTCTACTTCTTTTCGGCTTTCGCCAACAAGACGATCCCCTGGCTGGCCGAGAGCCACCAGTACAGCCCGGACTTCAAGGATGTCACCGTCAAGGTTCGCAGTGGAGTGGAGTGGAGCGATGGACAGCCCTTCACCGCGCGTGACGTGGCCTTCACCCTCAATATGCTGCGCCAGAACGAGAAGCTCTCGTATGGCGGAGATATGAAGAAATTCGTGAAGGATGCCCAGGCTGTCGACGATCAGACGGTCAAGATTACCTTCGTACAACCCGCGCCGCGCTTCGTCTATGACTTCCTGACCTTCAAGTTCGACCTCGGCATCATCTTCATCCCCGAGCACGTCTTCAAGGACGTCAAAGATCCGTCGACCTTCCTCTTCTATGACCCGGCGAAGGGCTGGCCCTTGGCCACGGGTCCGTACAAGATCGTCGACTGGACGCCGCAGCAGCAGCTCTACGATCTCCGCAAAGACTGGTGGGCCGCCAAGACCGGCTTCGCCAAGCTGCCCGAGGTTCAGCGCATCGTCACGGTGCCGAAGCCGGGAAGTGAAGATACCGGTATGGCCCAGGCGGTGATCAACAACGAGATCGACACCAGCCTCGACCTCCGGCCGCAGCTGATGAAGACTGTTCTCGATAAGAACCCGAAGATCATCACCCATACCCAGCGCGACAAGCCGTACGGCTACACCGACTGGTGGCCGAACTCGCTGTGGTTCAACTGCATGGTGCCGCCGTACAACGACGTGGAGGTCCGACGCGCCGTAAACAATGCGATCAACCGGCAGCAGATCGTCGACGTCGCCTATGAAGGCGCCGGTGTGACGACCGAGCTGCCCTTCCCGCAGTTTCCCTCGCTCCAGAAGTACTTCGACGCGGCCAAGGATCTGCTCAAGAAGTACCCCGTCAACGATTATGATCCCACCAAGACTGAAGCGGTCATGACCAAGAAGGGGTTCACGAAGGACAGCGAAGGGCTGTGGATCGGCAAGGACGGCGCGAAGCTTGATGCCACCATCTACGGCTTCGATATCTTCGCCGACTATGGCCCGGTACTGGCCGAGCAATTACGCGCGGCAGGTTTCGACTCGTCCTTCCAGGCGCCGCCGGACTCGGGTACCAGGATGGCGAATGGGCAGGCTAAGATGTTCCTCTTCGGCCACGGCGGCGCGATCGCCGACGCTTATCCCACCCTCGACCTGTACCACAGCCGGCATAACTCGCCGATCGGTACGGCCGGCGACATCAGTGCGCGCTATAACAATCCCGACTACGACAAGATCATCGACCAGATGTCCAAGTTCGCGGTCGGCGACGACAAGGCGATGCCGCTCTTCCTCCAGGCGCTCGAGATCTATCTGCGGGATCTTCCGGATATTCCGATCATCCAGTGGCTGCACCGTATTCCGTATAACACCACCTACTGGACGAACTGGCCGACCAAGGACAACCCGTACATCAACGGCGCGTTCTGGCACCATACCTTCCCGTTGATCCTGCATAACCTGAAGGCGGTCTCGTAGGCTGGCCGCCCGGATGGCCTGTGGAAAGCAATCGGCTCATGCCGACCACCGGCCGCGGAGGTTCGCCAAGACGGCTGAGGAGTCTTGCTTGCAAGACTCCTCAGTTAAGGCATAAGCTATAGCTCGATCTGAACAATCAGCTCCAGGAAAGCGCGGTGCCGTATGCCGGTCAGATATCTGGTCAAGCGTTTACTCCTCCTCGTTTTGGTGGTCTGGACGGCCGCGACCGTCAACTTCTTCATTCCCAAGCTGAGCCCCCGCAACCCGATCATGGAACGGCTGCAGCAGGCAGCGTTTGGTGGCGGCCGCCAGCAGACCGGCCTCGACGCGATGATCAAGCAGTATCAGCACGATTTCGGCCTTGATCGACCGCTCTGGCAGCAATACCTGACCTATCTCGGAAACGTGTCACACCTCGATTTCGGCTACTCCCTGGCGCAGTATCCGCGAAAGGTGATGGACGTTATCAAAGACGCGATGCCGTGGACGATCGGGCTCGCCTTTGTCACGACCGTGCTGGCCTTTGTGATCGGCACGATTCTTGGTGCGCTGATCGCCTGGCCCAAATCGCCGAAGTTTCTGCGCGCGCTGGTGCCGCCGCTGATGGCACTTTCGGCGATCCCTTTCTATATGTTCGCTCTGATCCTGATCTATTTTTTCGCCTTCCAGTGGCACATTTTTCCCCTGGCAGGTGCCTTTTCCCGTGGCGCGGTCCCCGGTTGGAATCCGACGTTTATGCTCGACGTCTTGCGCCACGCGCTGCTCCCCGGCCTGTCGATCATCCTCACGGCGATCGGTGGATGGGCACTCGGCATGCGTGGGCTGATGGTGATGACCCAAGGCGAGGACTATATCACCTATGCCGAGGCCAAAGGCTTGAAGCCCAGCCGGATCTTCCTGCGTTATGCGCTGCGTAATGCCCTCCTGCCGCAGATGACGGGCCTGCTCCTCAGCCTCGGCTATATTATCTTCGGCACCAGTCTTGTCGAGGTCGTCTTCGGGTATCCGGGCCTGGGCAGCGTCATCGGCGCCGCGATCGGCAGCTTGGACTACTTCACGATCTATGGCGTCATCATGATCCTGGTGCTGACTATCAGCGTGGTCACGCTGCTGATCGATTTGATCTATCCGTTACTGGACCCCCGCGTCAAGTACGAGCGAGGCTAACATGGCGACGTTTGCAGCACCCGCGGCTACTTCGGTCGCTATCCCGCGAAGCGGCAGAGCGACCGGTTTCTGGCGCTATGTCCGGCGTAACCCCATGCTCGGCATCGGGTTGACACTGTTGCTCCTGATGATCCTGTTTTCCACCGTTGGCACTTTCTTCATCAACACCAAAAAGGATCCCTATCCGCTGGCTGGTCCGGCCAGCAAGCCGCCGTCCCTGAAATATCCTTTGGGTACCGACGCTCAGGGCCGGAACTTGCTCGGCGTGATGATCCTCGGGACGCAATACACCTTGCGTATCGGGTTGCTCGCCGGCACAATCGGCACCGTCGTCGGAACGGTCCTGGCCTTCGTCGGGGCGTACTATGGCGGTATTCTCGACGCGGTCATCAACTGGATGGTGGACGTGCTGCTTACCATCCCGGGCGGGTTGATCCTGATCGTGGTCGCCTCGACCTTGAAGAGCTACATCACTATTGAAAACACAGCCTTCCTGATAGCCTTGCTGGCCTGGGTCGTTCCGGCGCGCACGATCCGGGCGCAGGTGCTCACGCTGCGCGAGCGTCCATTTGTGCTCATGGCACGTCTCTCGGGCATGAACGGACCCGAGATCATCTTCAAGGAGCTCGTCCCTAACCTCATACCGTTCCTGCTGGCCAGTTTCGTGAGCTCGGTCAACGGCGCGGTCTTGACGTCGCTTGGGCTTGCACTGCTCGGCCTCGGCTCTCAGCGTGACCCAACCCTGGGTATGACCATTAACTTTGTCTTGAAGTACTCCGCCATTCTGCGTGGTCTGTGGTGGTGGTGGCTGGCGCCGGTGATCGTGATCGTGCTGTTGCTCGTCGCACTGGCACTCGTGTCGATCGGGATGGACGAATGGGCCAATCCCAGAACTCGGAGGACCGCGTGAACGAGCCGGTACTTCAGCTCAAGGACCTGCGAGTCCAGTACCACACTGATCGCGGTGTGGTCAAAGCCGTCGACGGCATATCGTTCGACCTCAGACCTGGCGAGAGATTGGGCCTGGTAGGCGAGTCGGGCTCGGGCAAGTCGACCATGGCCCTGGCGCTGATGCGTATGATCAGGCCGCCGGGACGTGTCGCAGGCGGGCAGATGCTGCTCGAGGGTGTCGATCTGATGACCCTTTCCGATGAACAGATGCGCCTGGTGCGCTCGGCTAAGATCAGTATGATCCCGCAGGGCGCGATGAACTCGCTCAATCCCGTCAAGCGCATAAAGTCGCAGATCATCGACACGATCGAGGACCACGACGAAGCTCTCTCCGGTGATCAGCGGCAACAGCGGGCCGATGACGCGCTGGAGGCGGTTGGTCTGCAGCGCGGCGTCGGCCGCATGTACCCGCATGAGCTGAGCGGCGGCATGAAACAGCGCGCCTGCATTGCGATCGCCGTAGCGATGCGGCCGACGGTGATCATCGCGGACGAGCCGACCAGCGCCCTTGACGTGGTGGTCCAGCGCCAGGTTATGGAGACCATCGGCAAGCTGCAGCAGGAGATGGGCGCCGCGGTGATCCTGATCGGCCACGATATGGGCCTTATGGCCCAGTTCGTCGATCGGCTTGCCGTGATGTACTCCGGCAAGCTCGCCGAGCTGAGCCCGATTCGGGATATCTTCCGCGACCCGCTGCATCCCTATACGCAGCTGTTGATCGAGAGCTTGCCTAACCTCGACGTCAAGGGTACCTTCAAGGGTATTCCGGGTCTACCGCCCTCGCTGCTCGAGATCCCGCCCGGCTGCGTCTTCAATCCCCGATGCCCGCATGCGATGGATATCTGCCTGAAAAAGGTGCCGGAGTTTCGGCAGGTCCGGCCTGAGCGGGAGGTCGCCTGCCATCTCTACGAGGTCGAGCGATGACGCCAGTACCGATAATTGAGCTTCGTGACGTGACGAAGATTTACGGCTCCGGCCTTCTGCAAAAAAATGCTCCGCCGGCATTGCAGGATATCTCCCTTTCGATCCAGGCCGATGTTCCACAGATCCTTGCCGTCGTCGGCGAGAGCGGCAGTGGAAAGACGACGCTCTCCTCGATGATCATGGGCTTCTTGCCGCCCACTGAAGGCGCCGTCCTCTACCGCGGCAAAGACCTGCAGAAGCTGTCCGGGAGGGAGCGGGTCGAGTTCCGGCGCGATGTGCAGGCGGTCTTCCAGGATCCCTTCGCGGTCTACAATCCGTTCTACAAGGTCGACCATGTCCTAAGCATCCCGATCAAGAAGTTTCGGCTCGCAAAGTCGAAATCCGAGTCCCACGAGCTGATGGAGAAGGCATTGAGCGCCGTCGGGCTGCGGCCAGACGAAACCCTCGGCCGCTTTCCACATCAGCTGAGTGGAGGCCAGCGCCAGCGCATCATCGTGGCCCGCGCGATTCTGCTGACGCCCAAGCTCATCGTCGCCGATGAGCCCGTCTCGATGGTCGATGCATCGCTCCGTGCCACGATTCTCGAGAGTCTGCGCAGTGTCAATCAGAAATTGCGCATCCCGATCGTCTACATTACGCACGATCTCGCGACAGCCTACCACGTTAGCGACCATATCATCGTGATGTATCGCGGGTCGGTAGCCGAGGCGGGCGACGTCGAATCGGTCATCAAGAGCCCGAAGCATCCCTATACCCAGCTCCTGATCGATTCGATCCCGTGGCCTGATCCCGACCGCCGCTGGGGCCAGGAACGCACCGCCGGCCCGGCGCTCAAGATCGCCGTCGATCCCCAGCGCGGGTGTAAGTTCGCGGCGCGTTGTCCCTACGTCATGGAAATATGCGTCGACAAGCCGCCGCCGCTTTTTCAGACCAAAGGCCAACATGCCGCCACTTGCTACCTCCACCGGGATGCCCCGGTGATCGCCAATGAAGAGCTCGGTACGCTGCTCGAGCCCGCCTGATCTCGGAGCGGTTGGCCTGCCAGCAACGTAACGGCCGGGATTCGTCGAATCCCCGGCCATTATGTTCCTGGAAGCCGGCTGCTCAGCGCCGCGGCTTCCAGGGCCGCTTCGTAACGATGGTAAAATCGATCGATGTACTGGCTCCTTAACCTCCTGGGCCTGATCAGGGTTGTTGCGCAGCGACAGCGGAGTTACCTCGGCCTGGTACTCGCACTTGTCGCGGGTTTCGTCGTCGCGGTCGCGCTCGTCGTCAGTATTCCGCTCTATGCCGACGCCGTCGGCTATCGCACGCTGCGCCGCGAGCTTCAGCCGGAGCTTCAGGGAGCCCCGCGCCCACCGTTTGCCTTCATGTTCACCCACAGCGACTCGAACGACAGCCCGCTCCCGCCTGACCGGTTCCGGCAGGCGAACCAGTATTTCCTCACGTCATTCCCGCGCGAGATCGGGCTGCCGGTCCAATCTACCGTCCGCTATGCCAACACGGATAAGGTCCAGTTGTTCCCCGCCAAAGCCGGTGCCGCTCCGCAAGGCGATCCTCTACTGTGGATCAACCTCGGCTTCGTGAGCGATATCCAGTCCAAGATCGAGTTTACCGACGGCGCATGGCCAGCCCCGTCCACCGCTAAGGATCGGCCGGTCGAGGTCATGATCAACGAGCGACTGGCGGACAAAATCGGCGCTCAGGTCGGAGAAGAGTTTTCAGCGTTGAGTGGTGGCAGCAACGGCGATCCCTTCAAGCTTGCTGTTCTGGTCAGCGGTATCTGGCGCGCGCGCAACGCAAACGATCCCTTCTGGTTCATCAGTCCCGACTCGCTCGAGGATGTGATGCTGGTGCCTGAGCAGACCTTTGCAGCGCGTATCGTGCCGCAGGGCTCAACCGCGCGGGCCCAGACGCTGTGGTACATCGTCTGCGACGGATCCAACGTGCGTAATCAGGACGTACCGCCGCTCCTCGGTCGCATTAGGAACGTGCAGCGTCGCGCGGATGCGCTGCTGCCCGGTATCCAGATGCCGGTTTCGCCCAAACAGGGCCTGGAAGGCCAGTTTCAGCGCGTACGTTTGTTAACGCTGAGCCTCGCGGTCTTCAGTATCCCGATCCTTTTGCTGATCGCCTACTTCGTGATCATGGTCGCGGGGATGGTGGTCCAGCGCCAACAAAACGAGATTGCCGTTCTGCGCAGCCGCGGGGTGTCACGGGCAGAAGTGCTCGGGATCTATTTGCTGGAAGGTGCTCTGCTGGGCATCGTCTCACTGGTGGCCGGGGTCTTTCTCGCGCAGTACGCGGCGATGCTCATGGGCTGGACGCGCTCCTTTCTGATCTTCCAACCGCGCTCCGACGTGGCGATCAAGCTTTCACGCGACGGGGTCCGCGGCGGTCTGTGGGTCGTCGGCCTGACCTTGCTTGCGAGTGTTCTGCCCGCGCTGGGTGCAGCCGGCCATACCATCATCTCCTATAAGCAGGAGCGCGCGCGCTCGATCAGCCGGCCGCTGTGGCAGCGCTTCTACCTCGACCTTCTGCTGCTCATCCCGGCCTACTACGGCTACCGCCAGCTTCAGACGCGCGGCACAATTTCGATCCTCGGCCGTACGGCCTCGGGCAGCGCCGCCGGCAGCGATCCTTTCACCAATCCGCTTCTGATCCTCACCCCCGCGTTCTGCATGCTCGCCTTGGCGCTGCTTGCCCTACGCCTCTTTCCCCTTCTGACCGCCGCGATTGGCTGGATCGTGGGGCGCTTACCCGGCGTCTCCGGCCTGCTCGCCTTGCGTTACCTGACCCGCTCGCCGCGCGGTTACACCGGACCGGTCTTACTCCTGATCTTGACCCTCAGCCTCGCGACCTTCATGGCATCTATGGCCAAGACGCTCGATAGCCATCTCCATGACCAGGTGCTCTACGACGTTGGCGCGACCGTGCGAATTTCTGACCTGGGGCAGAATACGCAGGGGCCGTCTAGCCCCGGCGGTACCGGGGGTGCAGCCGGTGTGACGACGGGCGCGGGCGAACCGCAGCCGGCCGGAGGCCAGCCCAAGTTTCTCTTCCTGCCGGTCTCCGAGTATCTCAAGATTCCGGGCGTGCGAGCTGCGACACGCGTTACACGCGGAACCACCGACGCGCAGGTCGCCGACAACCGTACCGCCGGCAACATTCTCGGCGTCGACCGCATGGATTTCCCCCGCGTAGCCGCCTGGCGGCGTGACTACGCCGGCGGCACGTCGCTCGGAGCGCTGATGAACGCGCTCGGCACCACACCCGAGGGTATCCTGGCGAGCCGGCGGTATATGCAGGAACAGGGGCTCGCGATCGGCTCGAAAGTCAATCTCGAGCTGCGTGACGTGGGCGAGCCCAAGACCGTGCCATTTGTGATCGTCGGCGCGCTCGACTACTTTCCGACCGTCTATCCGGAGGATGGACCGTTCTTCGTGGCCAACGCCGACTACCTCTTCGACGTCGAGGGTGATATGTTTCCGTATGAGGTCTGGCTTGATGTCGCGCCCGGGACCACCGCCGACCAAATCCAGGAAGGGATGAATCAGCTGCATCTGCCGTCGATTGTGAGCGACGAGGCACCCGGTACGATCCTGGTTGCTCAGGAGCGGCCGGAGCGGCAGGGCCTGTATGGTCTGCTCTCCGTTGGCTTCCTTGCCTCGGCGCTCTTGACCGGGCTCGGCTTTCTCTTCTACTCGATCATCTCGTTCCAGCGTCGCTTCATCGAGCTTGGGATGCTGCGCGCGATCGGTTTGTCCGTCCGGCAGATGGCCGTGCTCTTGCTCTGGGAGCAGGCGCTGATCATCGGCATGGGGATCGTCGCGGGCACTGCGCTCGGCGTCGGCGTGAGCCGGCTCTTTATTCCATTTCTTCAGGTTCGCGCAGGCGAACATCCCCAAACTCCGCCCTTTGTGGTCCTGATTGCGTGGGATCAAATCCGGCTGATCTACCTGATCTTTGCCGTGCTGCTCGGACTCGCGCTCTCGGTCGTGGCGATCATGCTGCTGCGCATGAAGATCTTCCAGGCCGTCAAGCTCGGCGAGGCGGCATAGCCGAAGCGTACACCAACTACCCAGCGGAAGGGGCATTGCGTGCCTGTTCGACACCTGCTTGTTCTTACCTGTCTTACCCTGGGAACGGTCCTGTCGGGCTGCGCCGCAGCGTCCGGCAATCGCGCGGCGGAGACGCAGCCGTCGCCCTCGGTTGAGGTGATCGCGACACCCGCGCCGGCCGAGCTGACGCCGCTCCCAGACGACACGGCCAAGGTCCCCGAGGCAACCGCGAAGGGCGTCAAAATTCGCAAACTCTTCGATACCGGCGGTGGGTTCGTTCGCCTTGTCCTCGATCCGCTGACGCACGATCTGCATTATCTCGACGGCAAGGCCAACATCTACCGTCTGACGATATCGGCGTCCGGCGAGACCAAGCAGACCCAGGTCTATAGCTTTTCGGATGTCGGCGGAGCGGATGCCGCGACCGGGATGGCCTTCGGTCCTGATGGGACGCTTTACGTTGCAGGTAACCATTCCGAGGACAAGAACACAACTGCGATCATCCGCAAAGGGGTGCCCGATGCGTCGGGCAAGCGCGTATGGTCGACGCTCGCTTCGACGGTGCCCTATCCCAAGAGCGGCACGCCCTTCGACCATGTCGTCAACGGCATTGCCGTCAGTCCTGATGGGCACAACGTCTATTTCAACAGCGGCTCGCGCACCGACCACGGCGAGGTAGAGTCGAACGAAGGTGCCTTTCCGAATACCCGCGAGGTTCCGCTGACCTCGGCGATCTTTCGGGTTCCCGCCAATGCACATGACCTCGTTCTGCCCGACGACGATGCAGCGCTCAAGACGAAAGGCTATCTCTTTGCCGACGGCACCCGCAACTCCTACGACCTTGAGTTCGCGCCGAACGGAGACTTGTTCGCCGGCGACAATGGGCCCGACGCCGACTATCCCGACGAGATCAACTGGCTGCGCGAAAGGCATCACTATGGTTTTCCGTGGCGCTTCGGCGACCAGGCCAATGCGCAGGCCGCGCACGACTACGATCCTTCCAAAGATCGGCGCCTCCAGAAGGGCTTCTTCGCCGTCGACAAGGGAACCTATGCGAACGACCTCACCTTTCCGCAGGCCCCGACTACCTTCACCGATCCGGTTCTCAATCTTGGACCGGACGCGGACCGCTACCGGGGCGACGACGGCAAGGAGCAAGACGCCAGCAATGAGGGGAAAAAGCTCTCCACCGTCACAGCACATCGCTCGCCGCTGGGCCTCTCCTTCGATAGGGACAAGGCCTTGCCGGCTCCGTTCAAGGGTGACGCATTTCTCCTGAGCTATGGCGCTGCGGGGGGCACCCTGACCGACCGGGGCGAAGATTTGCTAGATCTCAAGCTATCGCGGAGCGACGACAACTATCAGGCCACGGTGAAGCAGATCGCGCGCAAGTTCAACCATCCGATCGATAGCGTGCTGTTGAAGAACAAGCTCTATGTCCTAGATTTCGCCGGCGCAGGGACAATCTGGGAGGTCTCCTTCCAGTAGACTCGCGTTGCTCGCATTGGCCGGCATCTCCCCGGTCTACGACTGCTGCCACGGTCGCTGGAGCTTCGCTAGCTGCGTTCGTTTGTGGTCCAAGTCCGCTGCAAGCTCCAGCGCTTGCTCGTCGGTCGGGTGCAGCGCGAGCTCCTTGAGATCTGCGATCACATCGCCTAGGAGCAGGTTCGTCTGCTCGCGCCGAACACTTCCACCTGCGCGCATCAGATAGTCGACCTCCGTGTTGAGGTAATTTCTGAAGGCTTCGGCCAGTGTCTGTTTGGCGCCGGATGGCTTCGGACGCCGCATCGTGTTCTGCGTCCGCATCAGGAGCACGTTGAGGTGGCCAAGCTGATCGG
>JBBSGA010000175.1:0-12462 GCA_038254585.1 Chloroflexales bacterium
AAAGGCGGCCCGACATGAAATCTAACATTGTCCAAATAGCTTGCACCGCCTACCTGTATCGCGACAGCACTGCCAGGTGGTCGGCGCGGTCCCGCTCCCCCAGCTCGGCCAGCAAACTCGCGAAGTCGAGCGGCTGCCGGCTGAAGGTCACCACTCCATCTTGCCGCGGCCACGCATCCGGGGGCCGGTCCCACGCCAACTCGATACCGTTCAAGTCCGGGTCGTGCAGGTAGATCGCCTCGTGGGTGCCGTGGTCCGAGGCGCCGTCGATGCCCCAGCCCCCGTCCAGCAGTCGCGTGAGCGCGGTCGCCAGGTCCCGCCGCGTCGGGTAGTTGACCGCAAAGTGGTAGAGGCCCGTCGTCCCGGCCGCAGGCGGCGGCCCATCCTTGCTTTCCCAGGTATTGAGGCCGATGTGGTGGTGGTAACCACCGGCCGACAGGAACGCTGCGCTGCCGACATTGAAGAGCAGATCGAAGCCGAGCAGGTCACGATAGAAGTGGATCGACCGCTCCAGGTTGGCAACCTTGAGATGTACGTGCCCGATGCGGGTCTCCGCGGGGATTGATGTGTTCGTCATGTCTCCATAGACCTCCGAATGCGCTGCAACACGGGTGTTTACCGCGGAGCTTCACGGCGCTCGTGAAGCCCGTTACGAGCTCGACCCCGTCTCGACTCCGGCATAGAAGACTGCTTGTCTGCGTGGATGGCGCCGCGGTGCCCGACCTACGCTGCCGTTGCCGGCGCTACGTTGCCGTCGCCGGTCGCTTCCGCCGCCAGCGCTTCATCCCCAGTTGCCTCAGCATCGACCGGAGTGGGCCGGGCCGCCATGCCTACCGCGACACCGGCGAGGACGCCGGCTGCCGTTGCTGCGACGACGAGCACGGGCGTATCAATGTCCAACAGCGCATCCAGTGAATACTGCCCCGGTCCCGTCACCGCGAGCGCTGTTGCGCTGGCCATGTAGAGCAGCGGCAGCTCCGGACCGCCACTGCTGGCCCAGACAGGCTTGCCCGTGTGCGCCTTGTTCCAGGCCATCAGCATCGGGCCAAAGACCGAGACGGCCCCTACCGGTGTGAAGAGGCCCAGTGCCAGCAGGAGACCGCTGCCGAACTCCCCGCCGCCCGCCATGTATGCCCAGAGCTTCCCAGGCTTCAACCCCAGCGATTCGAGCCACCCCGCGGTACCCGGGATACCGTAGCCGCCAAAGAGACCGAACAGTTTCTGGGCACCATGCCCTGCCATGAGCCCGCCGGCCGTGAGACGCAAGGTGAGCAGACCTAGATCCTCCACCGCAGTCCGTTTCCGTGCCCGCATGACGTTCCCCTTTCACAACCCTGGTGACTTACTAATAGTAATGTACTATAATAGAGTGAGTACGGCTCGTCAAGTCGCACACGTTGTGTCACAATATACAGTGTGGAAGATGGCACGCCTGATAACCGAAGAGCTGTATATGGAGCCGGACACCAAACGTAGCGCCTTCTGTCCTCGCTACCATCATGCCGTCGAATTGATCGGTCGGCGTTGGACCGGCGCGATCGTGCGGGCTATGCTCCACGGTGCCACACGCTACGCCGAGCTCACGGAGACGATCCCCGGCCTGAGCGACCGGATGCTCTCAGAACGCCTCAAGGAGCTCGAGGCAGAAGGGATCGTCATACGTACAGTAATCCCCAGCACACCAGTACGCGTCGCATACGAGCTAACAGCCAAAGGACGCGACCTGGGCGCCGCGGTCGAGGCGCTCTCCAGGTGGGCGGAGGTATGGGTGGATTGTGAGCATCACGCAGCCGGAGAGCTGTAGGGCGCCGGTCGTACTATATGCATCGGTCATGCATCGACTGAGGGGGAATCGTCCACGCGGCATCAAGAGGCCCAAGGCTGAGGATCACTCCCGGTCCTGTTGTAGTCGAGTTGAAGTGGGGGAAGAAGGGCAGAGATACGTGATCTACACGGAACTGCCCCGCGGTGCGAGGCCGGCGGCGACATAGACTGCATCGATCACCCGCATGTTGGCGATCGCGTCTACGGCATTTGTAAGCGCCGGCACGCCAGTTCGTACCGCTTGTGCGAAGGCCTGCAGCTGGTAGAAGTAGGTCGAGGCACCTTCAAGGCGCTCATGGCGGAGACCCATGCGGGTACGTACGGTCATGCGGTGGAACAGGTGCGGCAGGAACGGGAACGTGACGCGCAGCTCCCCCTCGGTCCCGCGCACGACCATCCCCTGGCGTAAGAGCCGCGCCGAGAGCAATGCGCAGGTCATCCGGGCCGTGCGCCCATCGGCGAACCGGAAATCGGCAACCATGAGGCGGTCGACCTGAGGCCGGATCAGCCGTGCCTCCGCCCGCGTCACCCGCGGCTCGGCCCCGGCAAGGAAGCGCATGAGGTTGATCGCGTAGCAGCCGACATCCATGGTCGCACCGCCGCCGAGGTCATAGCGGAATTGAATGCTGCTCGGACTTAGCAGCGGGACACTAAACTCCACCTCAATGTGCCGGATCGTCCCGAGCTCGCCGCCGTCGACGATCGCCTTCACACGGTCCGCCAGTGGGTGGTAGCGGTAATGAAACGCCTCGACCAGCACGCGACCCGTCTCCGCCGCGATCCGTGCCATCTGCTCGGCCTCCCACGCGTTGTCGGCGAGCGGCTTCTCGCACAGGACATGCTTGCCCGCCCGCAGCGCTCGCACCGTCCAGGGAGCATGCAAGCTGTTGGGCAGCGGAAGGTAGACTGCGTCGATCTCCGGATCCTCGAGCAGCGCATCGTAGGAGAGGTGGACGCGCGGGATGCCGTGCCGCGCCGCATAACGCCGCGCGCGCTCTGGAGCGCGCGCCGCTACGGCGACGACTTCAACACCGGGAATGTGGCGGCCGGGGCGGATGAGCGCAACCCGCGCGATGGGGGCCGCGCCGAGTATCCCGAGGCGTAGTGGTCTGTCCATGCTTGCCGCTCCACTCCTTCATAGCAATGCCGGGACGTTCATACATCGAACGGCTCATCTGCACGCACAGGCGCCAAGCACGCACTGCGGATCCTGCACGGCGAGCATGTATGGTACACTCTGGCCGGCTCGAGCGCACCGGAGCAGCCCACCGGAGGCCGTGGTACGAGCAGACCGATGCAGACACCGCAGCGATCGAGGACGTGGCCGGAGCGGCTCGTCGCCAGATTTTTTCTGACTCGGCCGGGTATCTGGTTTGGCTATCACGTGCTGCCGCGGCTGGATCGTCCGCTGCTCTCCCTATCACGCGGCCGTCTCAGCATGTCACCCGGGCAACCTATTCTCCTGTTGCTCACCGTCGGCGCAAAGAGCGGCCAGTGGCGCGCGACGCCGCTCCTCTACCTACGCGATGGCGACCGGGTGGTCGTGATCGCCTCGAACGGTGGGCGCGCCCACCATCCCGCGTGGTATTACAATCTGCGTGCCCACCCAGAAGCGCGGGTATTGCTGCGCGGACGGGAGGGAATCTACATGGCGCATGAGGCGCAAGGGGAGGAACGGGCCGCGTTGTGGCGCAAGGAGGTCGGCTACTTTGTAGGGTTCAGCCTGTATGAGCAGCGCGCGGCACGGCACATTCCAGTGATGGTGCTGACTCCGCGCAGCACATACGGGCCGGCCCTTACCGCCGGGTCCGGTGCACCTATCACGCGGTGGGCGGCGACAGCATCCCACGCATCCGCGCGTCCTGTCCGAGCGATCAGGGCACCTCCGGGTAGATGTGCCGTGCGATTTGCTCGATCGTGGCAATGCCATAGCCCAGGGATGGGTCCGGATTGGTGAAGACCGCGATCGCATAGCGTTTGCCGGGAGTGGTCACCAGCCCAATGCTGTTGATGCCCCACCCATCGTCGTCTGGGAACCAACCATTCTTGAGGGCCACGGTCGCACCGGCGGGTAGTCCGGCGGAGACGCCCCAGTTCTGGCCACTGTCGACGCTCTGCATCGTCGTCAGCGCATAGCGACAGAGACGTGGCACGAGGATCGTGCAGTTCTGCAGTTTCGCCAGCAGCCGTGCCATATCCTGTGCGGTCGTGGTGCTCGTCCCCCAGGCTGGACTATGGACGTGGGTCTGGGTGATCCCGATCCGGCGTAGATGAGCCTCGACCGCCGCTGCGCCACCCAGATCGGCTAGGAGGACAGTCGCCGCCGCGTTATCGCTGACGGTGATCATGGCCTCGATGCGCACCTGCTCCCGCTGCGAGACACGTCGACCTTCGCGCACCGCTCGGTCAAGCACGGCAAGCATGATCGGGACTTTGACCGTGCTAAACATCGGAAAGGCGCGGCTGCCTTGGAAGCTATACAGGGTGTCGCTGTCCAGGGCATAGACAGCGACGCCAACGTACCCCCGGCGCGTGTTGGCAACCTCGGCAGCCGCGGGCGCGAGCATGCGCAGTGGACGCACCGGAAGCGCAGCAGCCAGTGCAGGTTGTGACGTGAAAGCGGCAGCGTCCACGGTCGGCCGAAGCACGACGAGCATTATGACAAGAGTGATGGATCGTCTCATCGCATAGGTTTCCGAAACTTGCCAAGTGCTCTGTCAAGCATCACGTGACGGGTTCGTAGAGCGTAGAGACGTTGTCTATGACGTCTCTACAACCGTTCACATGCTGCTGACAGGCTAGTAGCCGCGAGCGACCAATATAGCATACAGTCGTCCCGGCCGGTGCAGTTGAGATATGTATTCGTGCCTCCCCTCGGCCATGGGGAGCCTTCCGGTTGCCTGCCGCCGCCGCGATACGACCTTGGCAGTCGTCTACGGCTGAGGATAGCCCGCGCGGCGCCACGACCACCAGCTGGCTCCGGAGACCGCCAGCAGCGTGATGAGCGAAATGATGCCGCCGAGCACGAACGACGATGGACGGTAGGTGAAGGTGACAGCGTGGCGGCCGGCCGGGAGCCACACACCGCGGAGTGCGTAGTTTGCGCGATACAAGGTGGCAGGCTTGCCATCGACGGCGGCGTGCCACCCGGATGCATACGCGTCCGAAACGATCAGTAGACCGGCCGCCGTCGACCGGGCCACTACGCGCAGTTGATTGGGACGATAAGTGACTGCTTCGACCCGATCGGGCGACCCCGGCTGGCTTAGTGGCGGCGGCAGCGTGGGCAGCACCGCCGCTCTAGCCGGGTCAAAATCAGACTGCGCGAGGCGATCGAGCTGCCGTTCGTCCTCGGGAATAACCTCCACATCATGCACAAGCCAGGCTCGAGGTAGCACATTTGGATTTCGATAGATGCTGCCTTCGTCGTCTTGCTGTATCAGATCAAGCGGTCCGAATAAGGGCGGAGTTTTACTGCCGGGAGAAAACAAGAAGAACTGCACGTTCAGCATATCTAACAGCCGCCGGTGGTGGTGGTAGGCCTTCGTAAGGTACGGCTTGAAGCTGGTTGCGCCTTCCCCTGCGAGCTTCCGATAGTCGCTACCGTCGATGAGCCGGACCAGATGGCTGTATCGCGCCAGATACAACGATTGATAGCCGCGTACGTCCTCCAATCCGAATACACCTGCTATATTCGGCGGAACTACCTCATACTCGCCGTAAATCCGAAACGGCTGTGGCTGCGCCTTCAGAAAGGCGATCTGGCGCGTCGGCGGATAGGCCGGCTGAGTGGGGCTCACCGGCGCCGGATATTTGGACAGCGCTGCAAGGAGGTCCGTCGTCGGATGAAAGATGCCGACGCTGTCGACGGTATTGTAGCCACCGCCGTACCAAGACAAGTCGCCGGCGGTGACTGTGAGCAGGAGCGCCCACCGCGCTGCCCGCGGAATACGCCGGATGGTGAAGAGCAGCAAGGCCAAGACGCTGAGCGCGCCGATCAGCAGCGGTACAACTGAGAGGCGCTGTCGCAAGCGCGACATGTACACGCCATAGAGCGACTTCGCCGTGAAAAATGCCAGATGCTGCCAGGCCCAGATTGCCAAAAAGATGATGAGCCCTGTCAGAAAGATACGGGTGATCCATATAGTCCGGCGCTCGCGCTGATCCATAGGGCTCCAGCCGTCGATCAGCGCCTGGCTCCCCAGGCCGGCTAGCACCGCGACGGCGAAGCCCCACAGCACGAACCAGCGCGCGTGATCGGAAAACTGATGATACGCCGGCACGAACCTAACGAACAGGATCAGCAATGGACTACCGGCGCCGATCGCGAACGAGCCGGCGGCCAGGAGTCCAAAGATGGTAGTGGCCGGGTGGCGGCTCGTGATGAGCGCGAGCATGGCGAGGAGCAGCACCGCTAGGCCAGCATACGGCTGGGGCCTGGTCAGAAGCGAAGGTCCCCAGGCCCCCGGCGCGGTGCGCGGTGTTCCATCGAAGAGCGGGAGTACAAGATCGATCAGAGTGCGAAACTCGCCATCAAATGAGCCCTCGAACGTCACCTGCTCGGTGCGCTGGCCCTCGCCTGCCAGCGCCAAATCTGGCAGCAGTTGCACCGCACTTAGGCCGAGGGCTACCACAAGCGCTGCGCTAAACCCCAGGACGATGTTGCGCCTGGAGCGCCACGACTGCCTCTGCATAAGCCTGGCAAGGACGTAGCACCCCACCCCGATATAGGTGTAGAACGCGATCTGGATATGTGTAAATAGCGGCATCGCGAGGACGATACCCGCGAAGAGCCAGCGCCACGGGCGGTTCAGCGCGCATGCACGCTCGACAGCCCAGAAGCACCAGGGCAGCATGGCGGCCGCTCCGGTGAATTCCGGCACTTGTAGCCACGTCAGCATGAACCCGCTGAACATGTACGCGATGCCTGTCAGTGTAGCTGCCCCATAGGAGAGCTTCAACTGGCGCGCAAAGAAATAGCTGCCGGATCCACTCAGAATCAGTTGTACGAGTGCGTAATATCCGAAGGCATGCCAGAGCGGCAATAGCACGAACAACAGGCTCGGGGGATAGAAAAAGGCCAGCTGGCCTTCGGCGAGCAGTGGCGTCCCCGTGATCCGGGTTGGATCCCACAAAGGCCAAGCTCCCTGTCGCAGCATGTGGTAGGCGACCAGCCGGCGAGGATAGATCTGGAGCACGACATCGCTGTTGATCGGGTTATTTACAGGCACACGCTCATACGAGAAACGCCACGGATGCAAATGCACGATAATATCGAGGGGCAGAAACGCTTCGCCGACGAGTGAGCGCCCTACGAGCAGCATCGCGAGAGCAGCTAAAATGCCAATACAGAGCCACGGCTTGGAACGCGCTCTCACGGCGTTCCGCAGCTCCTCCTTGAGGTTCCGAATCACCATGCGTTTGGCCCCCACGGCGAGACCACGATATCGGAGTGTGCGAACGTCACCACGTGGCTACCCTTGGATGGAGCTGCCCATGCGACGATGCAAGCGAGACAGAGACCGCAGCGTACGGAGTTTACGCGAAAGTCGACCGATGGCGCGGCTCCTTGACAGTGGAAGTCTCTGCGGGGAAGGTACGGCGGGATTGTAATGTGCGAAAACCTTCCGGGCTAATTGGGAAGAAATGGACGGGCTTTTCGCACATTACGCCGTTATGTCAAGGATAACCAATCAGGGCTCGGTGGCAGCCTTCTCGACATGGCCGCCAAAGGCGTAGCGCATGGCCGAGAGCAGCTTATCGGCGTAGTCATCTTCGCCACGCGAGCTGAAACGTGCGTAGAGCGCCGCGCTGATGACCGGGGCCGGCACGGACTCATCGATCGCTGCGGTGACCGTCCAGCGCCCTTCCCCCGAGTCCGACACGTGGCCGGCGAAGCGGGCCAGCTCAGGATCCTCCAGCAGCACCTGCGCGGTCAGGTCGAGCAGCCACGAGCTGATCACGCTGCCTCGCCTCCAGACCTCCGCGATGTCAGGGACGTTGAGCTCATACTGATAGTACTCAGGCGTGCGCAGCGGCGTCGTCTCGGCGTCGACATCGCGGGGATGCTTACCGACGTCCGCGTGCTTGATGATATTGAGCCCCTCCGCGTAAGCGGACATGATGCCGTACTCGATACCGTTATGAACCATCTTGACGAAATGGCCGGCGCCATTCGGCCCGCAATGAAGGTAGCCCTGTTCGGCGGTACCGGCCTCCTGTTCGCGTCCAGCTGTGCGCGGCACCGTGGCAATCCCCGGAGCGAGCGTGGCAAAGATCGGGTCGAGGTGCGTAACGACCTCGGCCTCGCCGCCGATCATCATGCAGTAGCCACGCTCGCGGCCCCAGACGCCACCGCTCACACCGACGTCAACGTAGTGGATGCCGCGGGCCTTGAGCATGGCGGCGCGGCGGATGTCGTCGTGGTAGTACGAGTTGCCGCCGTCGACCACGATGTCGGCCGGATCGAGCAGCGTACTCAACGGCGCGAGCATCCCGTCGACGACGGCCGCCGGCAGCATCATCCAGACCGCGCGCGGCTTATCGAGCCTGTGAACAAAGTCCTCAAGCGAAGTAGCGCCAATGGCGCCCTCGCTCTGGAGATTACTCACCGCGGCGGTATTGACGTCATAGACGACGCACGTATGGCCGGCCTGCTTCAGTCGCACCACCATGTTGGCGCCCATTCGGCCCAGCCCGATCATGCCAAGTTGCATACGATCCCTCCTGATCGATCACGGTGTCCTTGCCAGCTAGAGCGTAGCACGCGTACGCGGGCTGACATGCTCCGCGATGTGTTGCTACTGCTCAGCATGACAAAGGCCAAGACAGCGGAGTGTTTGCCAGAGCGCAGCGCCCAACTTAGAATTGAACGGGGAGCGCAGGCCGAGCGTGAAAGATCAGAGGACGAAGACGATGGCAGTGATGAGCGGGTGGCAAGTGGTGCTCGTGGGGCTGGCAGCGGTCGCGGCAGGGGCGGTGAATGCGCTCGCGGGAGGCGGCACGCTGATTACATTTCCGATGCTTACCGCCGTCGGCATCCCCGCCGTCGCCGCGAATGTGACCAATACAGTGGCCCTCTGTCCTGGCTACCTGGGCGCCACCATGGCCCAGGCAAACGACTTGCGTGGGCAGGCGCGGCGGCTGTGGCTGCTTGTGCCGGCGGGAGCGCTCGGCGGCGTCGCGGGCGGTATTCTGCTGCTTAATACAGGCGAGCGGGCGTTTCGCACGGCGGTGCCCTTCCTCATCCTGCTCGCCGCGGGCCTGCTGGCCGTGCAAGACCCGGTGCGCGCGTGGCTCGCGCGGCGCGCGGGGCAGGCCGGAGCAGCAGCCGCGCGCGAGGCAGGCAGCGTGCTGCCGGTTGCCGCGGCCGCAGTTTACGGTGGGTATTTCGGAGCGGGGCTGAGTGTGATCGTGCTAGCGGTACTGGGCCTCGTCGTGGACGACTCACTGACGCGGCTCAACGCCCTGAAACAGGCGATCTCGTTCAGCGTCAACATCGCCGCGGCCGTTTTCTTTCTGTTTTCAGGGCACGTCGTGTGGTCGGCGGCGGCAGTGATGGCCGTGGGCGCGCTGGTGGGAGGGGCGCTCGGCGGCCGCCTCGCCGGCCGGATCCAGCCAACCGTGCTGCGGCGGATCGTTGTGACAGTCGGGGTCATCGTCGCCATCATCTACCTGGTGCGGTGAGTGGAGATCCAGATCAAAAAACCGCCGAAAGTAGCTGGGACAGTCCACACGGCGAAGGGCACAGCCAGATGTGTTATCCTCCGTCCGGCAATCAGGTGCCGGACGGTTCGTGCCCGAAGCACGACAATGGAGGCAGCATGATTCGACGCATACCTGCGTTCATTCAGGCGTTCATGCCTGCCCTGGCAGCCCTGGCGCTTCTGACCGCCTGCGGCGCGCCAAGCTTGTCCACTACTGCCGGTGAACAACTATCCGCTGCCGGCACGGCCTCGCGATCATCCACTGCGAGCACTACAAGACCGGCCGCCACGACCGCGGCAACACCCATCGTCCGCACCAACAACTCCAAGGACCTGATTCTTTCGACGACGACGAGCACGCAGGATAGTGGGCTGCTCGACGTCCTGATCCCGCGGTTCGAGCAGCAGAGCGGCTACCATGTCAAGACGGTCGCCATCGGCTCGGGCGCCGCCATCGCTCTCGGGCAGCGCGGCGAGGCCGACGTCGTGCTCGCGCACGCGCCGGAGAATGAAAAGCAGTTCGTCGCCTCCGGTGCCGGCGTCGCCCGCCAGCTCGTCATGTTCAACGACTTCGTCCTCGCCGGCCCATCCGATGACGCCGCTAAGGTGCACGGGACGCGGGACGTGCTCGACGCCCTGCGCGCGATTGCCGCACGTAAGGCGCCGTTCATTAGCCGTGGTGACAACTCGGGAACGTATCAGTTGGAGCAGAAGCTCTGGAAAGCGGCGGGCGTGACACCGCGGGGGCAGACGTGGTACGTCCAGTCAGGCTCCGGCATGGGCCAGACGCTCCAGATCGCCGACCAACGCAAGGCCTACACGCTGAGCGACCGTGCCACCTACCTTGCGTTCAAGCAGCGGATCGTGTTGGGTGTGGAGGTGGAGGCCGACCCGCGGCTGCTCAACATCTACCACGTGATCGCCGTCAATCCACAGCGCTTCGCGCAGGTCAACAAGGACGGCGCCCAGGCGTTCATACAGTTCCTGCTGGCGCCGCAAACCCAGCAGCTGATCGGGAGCTTTGGTCGTGACAAGTTTGGCCAGGCGCTCTTCACGCCATGTGCCCAGAACAGCTGCCACCTCCAGAACCCGGACGGGTAAGCGGTGTCACGGCGGCACGACGGTGTGGGAACGCACCACGACGTCCCTCACACTGCAGGCGGATGGATCTGATCTGGCAGGGCATGGTGGATGCGTTCGGCCTGCTGGCGCAGGGCGATCCCGCGACGCTGCGCGTCGCCGGGCTCTCCCTGGCCGTCTCGGGTCTGGCCACCGCGCTCGCCGCATTCGTCGGCGTTCCGCTCGGCGCGCTGCTTGCGCTGCGGCGCTTTCATGGGCGCCGGCTGCTCGTCAATCTGGTGCATACCGGCATGGGGCTGCCGCCGGTCGTCGTCGGGTTGGGCGTTGCCCTCATGCTCTGGCGCAGCGGCCCGCTCGGTAAGCTTGGGCTGCTCTACACGCCCGCCGCGATGGTCGTGGCGCAGTTTGTCGTCGCCGCGCCACTCGCTGCGGGCTTGACCGCTGCCGCGGTCGGCTTGGTCGACCCGGACCTGGTCGCGGCATTCCGCGTGGATGGCGCGTCGGAGGGACGTGTGCTGTGGGAGATACTGGGCGCGGTGCGGCCGCAGGTGCGGGTCGCGGTCGCCGCTGCTTTCGGCCGGGCTCTCTCCGAGGTCGGGGCATCGCTCATGGTCGGCGGGAACATCCTCAACGAAACGCGCATCTTGACCACGACCATCACGCTTGAGGTCGGCAAGGGCGAGTTCGCCCGGGCGATCGCCCTCGGCATCGTGCTGCTCGCACTCGCTTTTTTGGTCAACCTGGGGCTAACCCAGGGCGGGCGGCGGGCGCTCCAGCCGGCTCTCGCCTGACGTAGAAGATCGAGGTCCGCGCGTCCGTTCGTCGGGCGCTGCTGCCGGCCGGCGATCTGCAGACCATCCCGCAATATGTTGACCGCAGGCTTATCCACGCCGCGTGCTCACGCAGCAGCGCGACGATCTCGGCATCGAATGCCTGCGTCCCCTGATCTCGACCGGCAGCCTGCTCAGCCCGGTTCGGCCAGGTTAATGCTACGGTTATCGCTGAGCCTGACCGAAGCGAGCCCGGCTATCTGTATGCTGAAACTGGAGGGATAGTGACCGCTAAGCGCCCCGGTATTTTTCCTACCTTCTTCCTATCGCGCTTTGAGTGCTCGACATTTCTTTGGCAAAACCAGGGAAGACGTGATCTGGTCGAGGAGACACGCCACCGGGCGCACGCCGAGGAAGACTACGACCTTTTGCACGGCCTGGGCATCGCCGTCGCCCGTGAAGGCATCCCATGGCCCATGGTAGACCACGC
Organism: Chloroflexales bacterium; assembly: GCA_038254585.1. Lineage (GTDB taxonomy): Bacteria > Chloroflexota > Chloroflexia > Chloroflexales > Kallotenuaceae > JBBSGA01. The sequence goes on from JBBSGA010000175.1 coordinate 11,871, forward strand.
CGGCACGTATAACTTCTCGCTCATCGACCCGATGATCGCGGCCATGAACCGCTGCCAGATCCTGCCGATCTGAGACCTTTGCCATAACGGTTACCCTGACGACGCGGACCCGTTTGCCGGCGATTTTGCCGAGCACTTCGCGCGCTACTGCCGCGCGGCTGCCGAGTACGTGATGCCGCGGGTCCACGGTCCACACTACTTCACGCCAATCAACGAGATCACGTACTTTGCGTATTGTGGGGGGATTGGGGCTGGATCGCACCCTACAAGCAAGGGAAGGACAACCGAGACCGGCTCCGGCTTGCGTTGTGCCGCGCAGCAATTGCCGGTGTATGCGCCATCCGCGAGATCGACCCGGAGGCACGCAATCGGCCGGACCTCGCAGATGCCGCGCGGGACGAGACGTACGTGGACGGCTTTATTGCCTGGGACATTCTCGCCGGATGGCAATATCCGGTAGTGTCCCTCAACTGCCTTGATGGACATCTTCGAGTGGCGGAAACAGATGTTCGATTTTGTCGAGCGTATCCAAGAACGAGACCGGCACGCGATACGACAAGAGTTCGCTGGTCGTCCACACATGATCGGTCAT
>JBBSGA010000176.1:0-12456 GCA_038254585.1 Chloroflexales bacterium
ATCCCTACGGTCCCTCGCCGCGCGCGATCGCCGCCGTCGCCAGGTATCCCTACTACGCAATCTATCCCGACCCCGACCAGACGCCGCTGCGTCGCGCACTGAGCGAGTATATCAAGCAGCCCGTCGAGCGTATTGTGTGCGGCAACGGATCCGACGAGATCATCGACCTGCTCATGCGGCTCTTCGTCGAGCCCGGCGACGCGATCGTCGAATCGCCGCCGACCTTCGGGATGTACTCGTTCAATACGGGCGTCGTCGCAGGCAAGAGCGTCGCCGTCCCGCGTGACGCGGACTTCAGGGTCGACGTCGAGGCCGTCGCGGAGGCGGTTCACGCGCACCACGCCAAGATGATCTTCCTACCGTCGCCGAACAATCCGGACGGCTCGATGCTGCCGCGCGACGCCGTCAAGCTCTTGCTGGAGCTCCCGGCGCTCGTCGTCGTCGACGAGGCGTATGCCGAGTTCAGCGGCGAGACGGTGGTGGACCTCGTGGGCCAGGCGCCGAATCTGGTCGTGCTGCGGACCTTCTCGAAGTGGGCCGGTCTGGCCGGCCTGCGCATTGGCTACGGACTGATCCCTGAGCCGATCATTACGCACGTGTGGAAGATCAAGCCTGCCTACAACATCAACATGGCGGGCCAGGCGGCGGCGATCGCCTCGCTGGAAGACGTCGACTACCTGATGGCCAACGTCGCCAAAATCGTCGCAGAGCGCGACCGGGTCTATGCCGCGCTTCAGGCCATCGACGGTCTCCACCCATATCCGTCGCGCGCCAACTTCATTCTGATCCGCGTGCACGACGGCAATGCGAGGGAGCTGAAAGCGCGCCTGGAGCAGCGAGGTATCCTTATCCGCTACTTCAACAAGCCTGGGCTGCGCGATTGTGTCCGGATTAGCATCGGCACGCCGGAACAGAACGACCGTGTGCTGTCGGCGCTGCGAGAGCTTATATGCTTAGGGCCCGGCACGACACATCTGCGGTGATTGTGGAGAGCTGCAGATGGCGCGGCAGGACAAGGTTTTAGAGCGGGTATTACGGGGCACCTCCGATGCAGTATTTCCTTCACTGATTTGTGTGGCTTATTGCGCCGCCTCGGATTCAATGAACGGATACGGGGCAGCCATTACATTTTTACTAGAGCGAACGTTGATGAGATTCTGAACATTCAACCTCAAGGAACGAACGCTAAACCGTATCAGGTCAAGCAAGTCCGAAATGTTATCCTTAAATACAAACTCGGAGACGATGATGTATCGGTATGAGATTATTCTATACTGGAGTCACGAAGACGATGCCTTTATCGCAGAGGTTCCTGAGCTAGCTGGCTGTATCGCAGACGGCGTGAGCCATCAGGAAGCACTCGCCAATGTCGAAGTTATTATCCAAGAGTGGATTGATACTGCAAGGGAACTAGGCCGGCCGATCCCGGAACCGAAGGGCCGGCTGATATTCGCTTAGTGGCTTGCAGGGGAGTAATGGTACGATTGGATGAACTAACCAGGCTCAATCAGCACTGCCTAGCCATCGTTCCAATTTGAGGTAACCGTGCCCGACGAATCGCTCCAAACCCTGCTCGACTTTGCGACGGATGCCGCGTGGCAGGCCGGCAAGATCACGCTGAGCTACTTTGGCACGCGGATCGTGCCCGAGCTCAAGAGCGATCAGACGCCGGTGACCGTCGCTGACCGGCAGGCGGAGGTGCATCTTCGGAAGCTGATCGACCGCCGCTTCCCGGACCACGCGATCCTGGGCGAAGAATATGGCGAGACCAATTCCGGAGCGCGCTACCGCTGGATTGTCGATCCGATCGACGGCACTAAGTCGTTCGTGCAGGGCGTGCCACTCTACGGCGTTCTGATCGGCCTCGAGCGGGATGGCGCGCCGCTGCTCGGCGTCTGCTACTTGCCGGCGCTCGACGAGATGGTGGGCGCCGGTAAAGGGCTAGGATGCACGCTGAACGGGCGCAGAGTCACGGTCAGCGCCGTCGGGGAGATGAGCCAGGCCGTCTTCCTCTCCTCGGATGTCGCCTCGTTCTCGGAGCGCGGCAGTCGCGACGTCTACCATACGCTGGAGCGTATAACACGCTTTTCACGGACCTGGGGCGACTGCTACGGCCATATGCTGGTCGCGACCGGACGCGCAGAGATGATGCTCGACCCGGTCATGAATGTCTGGGACTGCGCTGCGCTGCTGCCGATCCTCGAGGAGGCCGGGGGCACCTTCACCGACTGGAACGGCAAGGCCACGATCCACGGCCCGGACGCCGTGTCGACGAACGGGCTTCTTCTGGAGCGCGTACTCGAAGTGACGCGAGGAACCTAATGCCTCGAACCGCGACAATCGAGCGTACGACGAAGGAGACCACGATCAAGCTCGCCGTCAACCTTGACGGCTCCGGCCAGGCACGGGTAAGCACCGGTGTTGGCTTCTTTGACCACATGCTCGAGCACCTCGCCCGCCACGGCTTCTTCGATCTGGAGGTCGAGTGTAAAGGCGACCTCCACATCGACGAGCACCATACGGTCGAGGATGTGGCGATCTGCCTGGGCCAGGCGCTCGCGCAGGCGCTGGGCAACCGCGCCGGGATCGTGCGCACGGCGCATGCCTTCGTTCCGATGGACGAGGCGCTCTGCTTCGCCGCGGTAGACATCAGCGGCCGGCCCTACGCGGTCGTCCAGGCCGAGTTCGGTGGCGAGCGGGTCGGGGATCTGGCGACCGATCTCGTCTGGCACATCTTCGAATCGATCGCGATCCATGCGCGCATCACGCTCCACCTGCGCGTCGAGTACGGGCGCAACGATCACCATAAGATCGAGGGTCTCTGGAAGGCATTCGCGCGCGCGCTCGACGGAGCCACGCGCATCGACGAGCGGCTCGGCATGGCGGTTCCCTCGACCAAGGGCGCGCTCTGACCGGCCGTGACGAGCCATGAGTCTTCCACTCCTCGCCGACCTGCACGCCGCGGTGCGGCGGGAGTTACCGGGCGCGCTCGTCGACGCGCTCACGCGCTCGGTCGAGATCGCGCATGATCTCGGCATCTTCGTATACGTCGTGGGCGGTCCTGTCCGCGACCTGCTGCTCGGACGGACAGTCGACGATCTGGACCTCGTGCTCGAAGGTGACGCGATCGCCGTGGCCGAACGCTTCCACGATGGGATGGGCGGCAAGCTTACCCGACACACCGCCTTCGGTACCGCCAACGTCGCGTTCGAGGTCGAGGGCCGCCGCTTTGCGCTCGACTTTGTGACGGCCCGCGCCGAGATCTATCCCGCACCGGCGGCCCTGCCGGTCGTCCGGCCAGCCGATATCGAGGCCGATCTTCGACGGCGGGACTTCACGGTCAACACGCTTGCGCTCGACGTGACGCGCCCGCATTCCTTCAAGCTGCTCGACCTGTGCGATGGCCTGGCCGATCTTCGACACCGGCGTATCCGCATCTTGCACGACCGCTCCTTCGTCGACGATCCGACGCGCATCCTGCGCGGAGCCCGCTTCGCGGCCCGCCTCGGCTTCGGCATCGAGCCGCACACGGGGGAGCTTGCTGCCGCCGCGGCGCGCGGCGGCATGATCGAGCGCACCTCGCCGGCGCGTATCCTCCACGAGCTCTGGCAGACCTTTCGTGAAGCCGCGCCGCAGACGGTTTTCGATATCCTGGCCCGCCAGGGAGCGCTCGACCATATCGTCCACGGGCTGCCGTGGGGCCCGGAGCTTGCACAGTTCATGGCGACGATTCGGGGGATGGAGGCCCAGCAGCAGCAGCAGCGGCTGCTGCTGCTGGGCCTGCTCGCCGGGGCACTATCTCCGGCGGCGCGCGAGGCATTTGTTCGTCGCTATGGCTTCACCGGCGTCGAGCAGCGCGTGATCGCCGAAAGCGGCGCCCTTCCGGGAATGATCGCGGCGTGCAGCCGGCCGAATCTCCGTCCCTCGGAGATCGACGGGATTCTGCATAGCCTAACAGGCGCCTCGCTCGCCCTGGCAGAGATGATCGCACCGCAGACCGGGCGAGAGGCCATCTCGCGCTATCACCGGACGATTCGCCCGGTCCGGCCCCTACTCAACGGCGACGACCTGGGCGCCCTCGGCATTCCGCCCGGCCCGCGCTACCGGAGCCTTCTCGACGGCCTGCGCGCCGCCCAGATCGACGGCGAGGTCTCGACGCGGGATGAGGCGGAGCAGTGGGTACGCCGCGCGGCACTCTCTATGCTATGATTCGCATGAGGGTGACAAGGAGCGACCTATGGACCAAATATTGGCCCTGTTTCCGCTGAACACGGTGCTGTTTCCCGGCGGAACGCTTCCTTTGCATATCTTCGAAGAACGCTACAAAGAGATGATCGGGCGCTGCATTTCGCTCAAAGAGCCGTTCGGCGTTGTTCTGATCCGCGATGGCTTCGAGGTAGGCGGAAGTGCAGAGCCGCACGAGATCGGCACTACTGCGCGGATCACCAGCGCCATTCGCTTCAGCAACGGCCAGATGTTCATCGCCGCCGAGGGGCGCGACCGGTTCCGCATACAGCAGATGCTGCAAAGCGAGCCATATATCATCGCAACGGTCGAGGTCCTCGACGAGCAGCTCGCGATTGAGCATCGCGTACAGGCGAATGAGCTACGGGGGCTCTACGAGCGATACCGCGTGGCGATGGCATGTGCGACGACCTCGTCGCCGGCACTGCCGGATCTACCTGCCGATCCGCAGGCGATGTCCTTCCAGCTCTCAGCACAGCTGCAGGTGCCGCACCAGTCCAAGCAGCAGCTGCTAGAGGCCGAGCTCGAAACCCGGCTCGAGGCGCTCATCGCGGCTCTCGGCGACGAGCTGCGCTATCTGCCGCGGCCAGCCGGCCCCCCACCACCGGCCAACGGCCGCTGGAGTCTGAACTAGGTATGGTCGTCGGCAGCCTGACGCTCCGGATCTTCATACCGGCAGTTCACTCGCTCAAGGAAAAGCGGAGTGTTGTGAAGTCGGTCGTGGCCCGTCTGCGCAACGAGTTCAACATCTCGGTAGCAGAAGTAGGCGAGCAAGACCGCTGGCAGCTTGCGGTGATCGGCGTGGCCTGCGTCTCCGCCGACTCGGGCTACGTCGAAGGCCAGCTTCAGGCGGTCCTCAACTGGCTGGGCGAGAACAGGCCGGACGTCGAGGTGAGCCGCGCGGAGATCGAGTTTTATTGAACCACGTCTATCCCTTTCCGGCGCTGGTCGGTCAGGACGAGCTCAAGCTCGCACTGCTCCTGGCTTTGATCAATCCCGGCATCGGCGGCGTCTTGCTGCAAGGGCCTTACGGCGTGGGCAAGACGACGGCGGTGCGGACGCTGCTGGATCTGATGCCGCCGGTACTCCAGGCGATCTGCCCGCGAGGTTGCGTCGAAGACGAGCCGGAAGCGCAATGTGCGGATTGCCGCGAGCGGGTCGTGCGCGGCGAGCCGCTGATGCGGGAGGAGCCGGTACGGCTGATCGAGCTTCCACTGACGGCGCGGATCGAGGATGTCGTCGGCGGCGTCGACGAGCGCGTCGCACTCGAGCAGCGCCGCGTCCTACTCGAGCCGGGTGTCCTCTTCGCAGCCCACCACAACATCCTGTACGTCGACGAGATCAACCTGCTCGATCCGTCCATCGCCGACGCGATCCTTGACGCCGCGGCACAGGGACGCACCTTCGTCCGGCGCGGCGCGATGGTCAGGCTCTACCCCTCGCGCTTCGTCCTGATCGGCTCGATGAACCCGGAGGAAGGCCGCCTGCGGCCGCAGATCCTGGATCGCTTCGGCCTGCGTGTCTGGGTCCCGCCGCTGGGCCCCGAGGGTCGCCTGGAGGCCGTGCGCCACGTACGCGCCTTCCGCGCCGACCCGCAGGCCTTTCGCACGCGCTACGCGGAACGGCTGACCACGCTCGCACGCCTCGTAGCCCAGGCGCGCGCGTCACTGCCAGGCGTCGAGCCTCTGCCCGCCGCCGAGGAAGCAGCCATCGCGCTCGTCGACGTGCTGCACATTCCCTCGCAGCGGGCGGAAGACACGCTGATCGAGGCGGCCCGCGCACACGCGGCACGCGCCCTCCGGGCCACCGCCGGCCTTCCGGACATCGTCGCCGTCGCCGCGCTCGCCCTCCGCCAGCGCCGCTCCGCCACGCTCGAGAGCGAATCCAACCGCGTCGCTGCCGAAGACACGGCGATTGCCGAGGCGGTACGGAGCCTCCCCGGACTCACGAGGTAGATGTCCTTCTCCCCCATCCCCCAACCCCTTCCCCTGAGCGGCGGGAAAGGGAGTAAAGTCCACGCTGCGCCACTGACTCCCCCTCGCCCCGCTTGGGAGAGGGGGCTGGGGGGTGAGGGCCTACCGGCGCCCGTTTGTGCTACTCTAAATGGTATAATCGGCCGACCATCAGGAGCCCGGCGTGATCAATACCCCTCGGAGCATCGGCAACTACGTTCTCGAGCATGAACTGGGCCGGGGAGCGACGGCGCAGGTTTGGAAAGGCCGGCATCGTTTTCTGCACGAGCGCGTCGCCGCCATCAAGATATTGCTCAGCCAGGACGAGGAGAGCGTCGAGCGCTTCAGCCGCGAGGCCGACCTGACGAGCCGCCTGCGCCATCCGAATGTCGTCGCCGTTTACGATCACGGTACGGCCGGGAGCTTTCTCTATACGATCCTGGAGCTCGTACAGGGCGGCTCCCTGCGGCAGTACATGGAGAAGCACGCGCGGGTCGAGCTCAAAGACGCCGTCAATATCTTCCGGCAGATCGGCTCGGCGCTCGACTACGCACACGGCCAGAATATCGTCCATCGCGACATTTCGCCTGGCAACGTCCTGCTCGAAGGTGGGCCGTCCGACCGGGTGCTGCTGACCGACTTCGGCATCGCCCGCCTACCCCAGCAGAGCCATACGACGACCTCGGTGATCATGGGCACGCCGGGCTTTTTCTCGCCCGAGCACGCCCAGTCGGCCACGGCCGTCACCGCGCTTTCGGACCTGTACGGCCTCGGGGTGATCCTCTACTACATGTTGACCGGCGCGCTGCCATGGGAGAAACAGCCGGAGCATCCCGACTACCGCTTCGGCCCGGTGATCCAGCTTTCGGCGCGTGGCGTCGACCTACCGCAGGATGTCGACCGCATTTTCCAGACGCTGCTCGCCGTGGATCCGAAGAAGCGCTATCCCACGGCCACAGCGGCGGTCGAGGCCCTGGAGCGGGCCCTCGCGCGCTCCGGGATCGTCCTGAACCATAAGGCCCCCGTCCTCGGCGAGGAGACCGCGATCCGGGCGATCAACACCGCCGACAGCTACCAATCAGTCGGCGTGCTCGAAAGCGAGGTCGAACAGGTGCTTGGCGCCGACTTGCTGCGCGAGCCGATCGAACAGGCGCATGCCCGCGCCGAGTCGCTGCGCGATCCGCTGGTGATGGCGCGGCTGCTGGACGAGTGGAGCCAAGCGGGCAGCTTTCGTGAATTCCGCATCCAACACCTGGGGCGGATCGTCAACCTGCGTGACGTGCGCTCGCGCAACATCTATTTCTATAGCCTGGATGTGCTGCTCGAAACGCGCGAGCCGCCGACGACGATCGAGGAGCCCGACAAGGAGGCGCACACCTACCCGGTCCAGCGCGAGCAAGAGCGCTGGCAGGTCAAGCTGCCGCGCCCGAACGGCACTGCCGACGATCCGGGACGCGCCGAGATCATCAGCGGCTCCGAGCGCGTGATTCAGTGCCCCCGCTGCGAGGGCAACGGCCACGAGATCTGCCCGCAGTGCAAGGGCTCGCGGCGCATCCTCCAGACGCGCACGATCAGCACAGGCGCGGGAACCGGAGAGAGATCGATCCACCAGCAGGAGACCGTGACGCTCCCGCGCGGGCAGGGGAGCACCGCCGTGGCCGGGCAGCAGACTGCCGTCGCGCCGCAAGTCGAGGTCCGGCAGACGCTCGCGCCCTGCCCGACCTGCAGCGGTGCGGGTGCGCTCAGCTGTGTGCAGTGCCAGGGGATCGGGCGGCTCGTCCAGCGCAAGGTCTTCCATTGGCGCCGCGAGGCGTTGCACCGCGCCAGCCACGACGACGTACCGAACCTCGACGAGAATGCCCTGCGCGAGGAGGTCGCACCGACGCTCGTCTACCAGGAGCGGGCCTCAGGCCTGAAACGCGAATGGGCGGCCGTGCCGGGCCTTCGGCGCCTGATCGCCGACGTCGAGCGTCTGACCGGACCGGATACGCGCGTCGTGCTGGCCGAAGTCACCGTGCACATGATTCCGATCACCGTGGTGCAGTTCGACATGGGGCACCAGGACGTGGCCGTCGAAGGCGAGGAGACGCCCCGGCATGGCGGCGACGATACGATTCATACCATTCAGATCCTAGGCTTCGAGAACAAGCTGCAAATGGGCGGCTTCGGCATCGACAAAGGACGCCAGCTGCTGGTCTACGGGCTCATTCTCTTTGCGATCATCTTCGTGGTCTACACGATCTTCGTCTTCTTCGTCCTGTAGCCGTCGACGCCGCTGCCGGACTTCCCAGAGGAGCTAATCCATGTCCGACTTCACATCGTCGCTCGAAACACGTTTTGTTCGCTATGTGCAGGTCGACACGCAGAGCGATGAGCGCTCGTCCGGCGTGCCGAGCACTCCCATTCAGCTTGATCTGCTCGATCAACTCAAGCGGGAGCTGGAAGAGCTGGGCGCCGGCGATGTCCGGCTGACCGACCAGGGCTTTGTTATCGCGACGATTCCGACCACCCGAATCGGCACGGAGGCGCCGCGCGTGGCCTTCCTGGCGCACGTGGACACGGCGCCCGCGTTCAATGCCACGGGGGTGAAGCCGATCGTACACCGCGGCTACGATGGCTTGCCCCTGGTTCTGCCGGATGACCCGGCGCAGGTGCTCTCGCCGGAGACGAGCTCGTATCTCGGGCAGAAGATCGGCGACGATATCGTTACGGCGAGCGGCACGACGCTGCTCGGCGCGGACGATAAGGCCGGGATCGCGATCATTATGACGCTGGCGGAGCACTTGCTGTCACATCCCGAGATCCCGCACGGCGAGATCCGCGTCTGCTTCACGCCTGACGAAGAGATCGGCACCGGCATCAACCATCTCGACCTGAAGGAGCTGGCCGCGGACTTCGCCTATACCCTCGACGGCGCGGAGGTCGGGGAGCTGACCTTCGAGACCTTCTCGGCCGACAAGTCCGTCGTGACGATCCACGGCGTCTCGACGCACACGGGCACCGCCTTCGGCCGCATGGTCAACGCGCTGCACCTGGCCGCCAAAATCGTCGATACGCTTCCGCAGCACACCCGTACGCCGGAGACCACCGCGGGGCGCGAAGGCTTCATTCACGTATACCGGTTAGACGGCAGTGCTGCGCAGGCCGAAATATCCTTGATCCTGCGCGACTTCGAGCTCGAAGGCCTGGCCGCCCATGGCGAACTGCTGCGCACGGTATGCGCGGCGGTGCAGGCGACCGAGCCGCGCGCCACGATCAGCTGCACGATCACCCCGCAGTATCGCAACATGCGCTATTGCCTGGAGCACGATATGCACCCGGTGGACGTGGCAGTACGAGCGATGCGCAACGTGGGCATTGAGCCGTCTTTCGAGCCGATCCGCGGCGGCACCGACGGCTCGAAGCTGACCGAGCGCGGCCTCCTCACGCCGAACCTCTTCACCGGCATGCAGAACGTCCACGGCCCGCTAGAATGGGTGAGCGTGCAGGATATGGCCAAGGCCGTGGAGGTGTGTGTCGAAGTTGCGCGCTGCGCAGGGGAGGCGTCACAGGAGCGTGGACCCGCCGGCGAGGGGTAAAGCTTTCACGGGAACATCGGCGGTAAAGAGGAAGCTTCCAATGTACAGAAACGCGCCGGCCGATTATGTCTGTCCCTTTTGCCTGGTGGCGCTCGGCCAAGAAAATGAGCACCTACTGACACGGCAGAGCGACATCGTGTTTCGCGACGACGCTCTCACGGCATTCATTTGCTCGCACCAGTTCGCGCAGAATGCCGGGCATGCCCTGATTATTCCGAAGACGCACTACGAGAATATCTACGAGCTCCCTGTTCAGGCCGGCCGGCGCATTCACGCGCTGGCGCGGGACCTGGCCCTGGCGATGAAGGCAGCCTACAGCTGCGACGGCATAACGATCTGGCAGAGTAACGAGCCTGCCGGAGATCAGACGGTCTGGCACTACCACGTGCACATCATTCCGCGCTTCGAAGACGACGGCTACCTTCGCAACCTGGGTGATTTAGAGCATACTTACACGCTAATGGAGCCGGGACGGCGTTCGGAATACGCTCGTCGACTGAGGGAGCGCCTGGCTTCCGGGACGTAGACCCTACCATTCGGTACTTCCCAGGAATACGGTTGTGCCGCTCTCCAGCCGGTCATTTGCGGCGGCATCGGCGATAGCATGTGCAAAGTCTTCGACTGTCGGCAGCACGCCTGCCTGCCTGCGGCGATCCTCGATCAGGCCGGGGCTATTCCGCTGCATGAGCCTCGGGGTGATCGTGCCTTCGATCAGATCGCCACTCACGACCACCAGCTTGATCCCGCGTGCCGCCAGCTCGGGAATACGCGCGCGGAGTGCCTCTTCGCCCGCTTGCTTGCTTGCAGCGACGGCTTCGTAGGCCGCATAGACCGGCTTTCGTCCGTAGAAATGTGCCATGTGGCTCGTCACGAACACTATTCGTCCCCCGGCGGACATTAACGGCAGAGCTAGATCGACGGCACGGAGCTGCGCCACCAAGTTGAGCTGCATGGCATAGTCACCCGATCGATCCTTCTCCAAGCCGCCACTCGCGTTGAGGACGAGCAGATCGAGGCGCGCAAACTCCGCCGCGACGAGCTCCATCATCGCCTGCATCTCGTGCTCGCGAGTCAGGTCGGCCTGCGCAAGCAGGGCGCGGCGGCCGAGAGCCTGCACTGAGTGCGCTACTTCCTCCGCACGCGGACCTTTACTGCGGTAGTTGACGACAACATCCGCCCCATCTTCGGCAAGCATGTGAACGACCCGCGCGCCAATACCCCGCGACGCGCCCGTAACAAGCGCGACCTTCCCGCTCAGACTGCTCATAGCCCTCTCCCCTTCAGCCTCGCCGGTACAGCTCATGGGCGCACGGCTCAAGTCTACGCGATAAGTGGGCTGCCATTTGGAGTGATTTGCGAAGCCTGAGATCCAGTCATAACTGTTTGGGAAGTTGCCACCCGCTCAGAAGGCCGCAATCTTGGGTGGAAACGACCCATGCTCCTTCAAGTACGCCAGCAAAAACGCCTCCGTCGTCAGCATTTCCAGTAGCCGCCGCAATCCTCGTGTCAGGGTCAGCTTGCCCGGCTTGCGGTCTTTGTGCGGCACCCAGCCTCCCAGCCGCGCCAGCACGCACACCTCCGCCCACGCCAACGTCACGCCCAGGTCATACCGGCACCCCGCTGCCACCCAACCGAGCGCCACCATCATCCGCACCGCCTCCAACTCCATCACCTGCACCGCTTCCCAGCCCAGGCACTCCTTGATGAACTTGAAACTGTCCTCCACCGGCCCATCTCTGCGGTACGTCGTGAACACCCGCACCGCGCTCGCCTTGCTCTCTACCTCCGAGTCCATTAGCAGAAGCCACGGCTCCATCCCCGTATTGGGCAGCCGCACTTCCACCAACCACAGCTCCTGCTCCACTTCCTCGCCTTCCTCTTTCCGCCGCACGTTGGTCCAATAACGCAACCGAACTCGGCAGGCCCACCGGTCCACTGCGCTGCGCCTTAGGCCGTTTCTGCCGTCCACGCTGCACCACCAGCATCGTTTCGGCACTGCCTAGAGAGCGCAGGTGCTTGCGCGCCTTGACCACATCGCCGTCGCACCACTTCCCGGCCTTGTCCTGAAAGGCAAGCAAGCGCTCGGTGTGCTTGAGACGGCAGACGACATGCTCCTGCTGCTCCCAGATCGTGCGCCAGACCGCGACATCATCGAAGCCTGTGTCGAGGATCCAGGTGGCGTGCATGCACTCTTTGAGCGAAACGCTGGCTTTGCTCACTGTCTGGAGCGCTGGTTGGACTTCATGTGGCTCACTGACGAAGCCGGGAGCTGTGGAACTGAAGCGGCGATGCTACAGCACGCCGCGGCGGTTGGGGGTGATGCCACGCACGGTGAGCCCATACGCTTGGGCAAAGGCCACCAAGCGATACATAAACTGGGTGCGCCGGCTGTGGTTTTCCGGCCCGTTATCGAGATTGATCACCAGGTTGGCTTTGGCTATCGACAATCGCTTTGATGTCGTCCAGCAACGTGAGCAGATGCTCCTCGGCGCGCTTGCGACGTCGGAGGGCCACCGCTCCATGGGGCTGCCTCCTGGATACGTCCGCCCGCTATCGTACCCGATCCCGGGATGATTCGGTTTTGGCTCATGTCGGTTCAGGGGTGTAAGGGAGCATCATGGCACGCAGAAAGTCGGTCGTGACCCGCTTGAGATTGTGTGCCCACTCAAACATGGCCACAT
>JBBSGA010000177.1:0-12437 GCA_038254585.1 Chloroflexales bacterium
GGTCGTTTTCGGCCTGAAGCCCTTGGAGCCGGATGTTCGCCTGGCGCAGATCGCTGACTTCATGCTCCAGCTCTGCGACCCGCTTCCCGAGAGCCGGAGTGCCCAGGATGGCATCCACCCGGTCCCGGATTGCGAAGCGAGTCCGGGTCAGCGTTCGCTCGACGGGTTGAAGCAGCGCCTGGGCTTGGCCCTTCACCGGCCGAAGCAGGCCGGTATTGTCGAGCCCGATCAGAACAAGCGATCCAAGAATCAGGAGCAAAGCCAACCAGAACGTGGTGCGACTCAGGCCTGAATGGCGCGTCCGGGGCGACGAGCTATCGAAGGTAGTACGCATATCTTACGATTGCTTGGCAGGCTCCTCGGAGCCGGCCCGGAAGCCGAGCCCGGTCCGGCAAGCACGAGGCCCTGTGCTAACGATAACCGGCGTGCCGCGGCGCCTGAGTGCGCTCCAGGATCATATGGTACGCGGGATTCGCGAACTCTTCGACCATGCGGCCGGCGCCGCGTGCGACACAGCTCAGCGGATCGTCGGCAATATGCACGGGCATTCTGGTCTCGGCCATGATGCGCCGGTCGAGTCCATGAAGCAGCGCCCCGCCGCCCGCCAGCATAATACCGTGCTCCATGATATCTGCGACCAGCTCGGGGGGCGTCTCCTCGAGCGCCATGCGAACTTCTTCGACGATCGACATCACCGGCCCGCCGATGCCTTCGCGCAGCTCAACACTCGAAACCTCAACTGCCTTCGGCAGCCCTGTCAGGAGGTCGCGTCCTCGTAGCAGCACCGTAATCTCCTCGTCAAGAGGATACGCCGAGCCAGCCGCGATCTTGGCCTTCTCCGCCATGCGCTCGCCGATGAGCAGGTTATACTCGCGCCGCGCGAATTGAACGATCGCCTCGTCGATCTCGTCGCCTGCGATACGCAGTGAGCGATTGATCACGAGACCGCCGAGAGAAATCACGGCGACCTCGGTCGTCCCGCCGCCAATATCGACGACCATCGAGCCGACTGGATCGCCGACAGGTAATCCCGCGCCGATCGCCGCCGCCATCGGTTCTTCGACGACGAAGGCTTTGCGCGCCCCGGCGTTCTCCGCCGCGTCTTTCGCGGCACGCTTCTCGACCTCGGTCACACCCGATGGCACGCCGACGACCACGCGCGGTCGTGGTGTATTCGCCTTCTTGATGAAGTGCGCCATCATCTTTTCGACGACGTCGAAGTCGGCGATGACGCCGTCCTTCAAGGGACGCACGGCGATGATGTTGGCGGGCGTTTTGCCGACCATGGCTTTGGCCTCGGCCCCGACGGACATGACGCGCTTTGTACGACGATCCATCGCGACGACCGATGGCTCAGATATAATTATGCCCTTCCCTCGCGCATAGACGAGGGTATTCGCCGTTCCCAGATCGATACCGAGATCACGGCTGAAAGCGCCGAGCACGCTGTTGAACGGATTGATCATGATGGAGCTCCAACTCGCAGCAAAGTAGCGAGTCTTACTGGCTCATACGTCCAGCAGGGGCGCACATGGATCCGGGGGTTATCTACGTAGGGCAGCCCCTCCATAGTCCATGGCGGCGCCGCCGCAGGTATGTCGGCCCGTGATTGTCACGTGTCGAACCAACTCTATTATAGCATAACCCTAGTTGCTACCTTGCCAGACAGTCAAAGCTATGGGCAAGGAGAAAGAGCACAAGCTTGAGCTCGAACCCTGCTGGCGTCACCGCATGGATAGTCTTTGGGAACCGTTTCGTGATCAGACGTCCTGCTGTTTCGATATATTTGCGGTGGAGTTCACGACGATACGTCTCGTAGGATGGAATGGCGCGCTTCGCGTTCTTGTCCCGGAGGGGTGCAAGCTCAATCCCACTGCTCGCCAGGTCGGCTTCAATCTCGTACACAGTGAACGCTGTGTCGCCAAGCTTGGACTCAACATCCGTCACGCACCTTCAAGAACTGACCTCCTTCGGACGTACGTGCACGGAGTCAATTTTACGCTTGCCTGGCAAGCATCGGCAGGTGCCGGGCAGATGGCCGCATGCCGGTCGGGATGTGGCGCTGATTTTTAGGCACCATGATGCGATGGGTGCTTGACAGGCGACAGGGGGAGGGGTATGCTCGGGCGCGGTTAGAAGGAGGTGTGCAATGGCGCGACCAGTTACACTTTTCACCGGCCAGTTCGCCGATATGCCCCTTGAAACTCTGGCTCCCAAAGCTAAATCCTGGGGCTACGACGGCCTCGAGCTCGCTTGCTGGGGCGACCACTTCGAGGTCGACAAGGCGCTCGAAGACGATGGCTACGTCCGCCGGAAGCGCGAGCTATTGGAGCGCAATGGGCTGCAGTTCTTCGCCATCAGTAACCACCTCGTGGGCCAGGCCGTCGCCGATAAGTTCATCGACGAGCGGCACCAGGGCGTCGTTCCGCCGCGGGTCTGGGGCAACGGCGATCCTGAAGGCGTCCGGCAGCGCGCAGCCGAGGAGATCAAGAACACCGCGCGGGCCGCTGCGGCCTTCGGGGTCAAGCAGGTGAATGGCTTCACCGGCTCGCCGATCTGGCACCTGATCTATTCGTGGCCGCCCAACAACTGGGAGACGGTCGAGGCCGGCTACCGCGAGTTCGCGGATCGCTGGAACCCGATCATGGACGTTTTCGACGAAGTCGGCGTGCGTTTTGGCCTCGAGGTCCACCCGACCGAGATCGCCTACGACATCAATACGACCGAGAAGGCACTCGCGGCGATCGGCCACCGTCCGGCGTTCGGCATCAACTTCGACCCGAGCCACTTCCATCACCAGTTCGTTGATCCCGTGCTCTTCATCGAGACCTTCGCCGACCGGATCTACCACGTCCACGTCAAGGAAAGTATCCGCAACCTGAACGGCCGCACCAGCATCCTCGGCTCGCACCTCGACTTCGGCGATCCGCGGCGCGGCTGGGACTTCGTCTCGCCAGGCCATGGTGGCGTGCCATGGGAGCAAGTCTTCCGCGCGCTGACCCGCATCGGCTACAACGGCCCGCTCTCGGTCGAGTGGGAGGACAACGGCATGGATCGTGAGCACGGAGCGCCCGAAGCCGCGGCCTTCGTCAAGCAGCACGACTTCCCGAAATCATCGCGCGCGTTCGACGCGGCCTTCAAACAGGGTTAGCACAACTGAAGCGGAGAGCAAACAATGGCTGACACGATCAAAGTCGGGATGATCGGGTACAAGTTCATGGGGAAGGCGCACTCGAACGCCTACCGGCAGGTGGCGGCCTTCTACGATGTGCCCTTGCGGCCCGAGATGACCGTGATTTGTGGCCGCGATAAGGCCGGAGTAAGCGCGGCCGCGGAGCAGATGGGGTGGAAAGAATATTCCACCGATTGGAAAGAGGTTGTCGGGCGACCAGATATCGGCCTGATCGACATCTCGACACCGGGCGATACTCACTACGAGATCGCGATGGCGGCAGCTCAGGCGGGCAAGAACATCCTCTGCGAAAAGCCGCTGGCGAACACGCTCGACGAGTCGCGCCGGATGCAAGAGGCCGTCGAGCAGGCGGGAGTCGTCGCGATGGTCAATTTCAACTATCGCCGCGTCCCGGCCGTCCAGCTGGCGAAGCAGTTGATCGATGCGGGAAGGATCGGCGAGATTCGCCACTGGCGCGCGGTGTATCTCCAGGACTGGATCGTCGACCCCGAGTTCCCGCTCGTGTGGCGTCTGCAAAAGGATCTGGCCGGCTCGGGCGCGCTCGGCGATATCGGCGCGCATATCGCGGACCTCGCGCGCTTCCTCGTCGGCGAGATCGACGAGGTCTGCGGCTTGCTCAAGACCTTCATCAAGGAGCGGCCCCTGCCCGCGGCGACCACCGGTCTTTCGGCGAGCGCAAGCGCTGAGCGAGGGCAGGTCACGGTCGACGACGCGGCGCTTTTTCTGGCACGCTTCGCCAGCGGTGCGATCGGATCGTTCGAGGCCACGCGCTTCGCGACGGGACGTCGTAACCGGAACAGCTTCGAGATCAACGGCAGCCGGGGCTCGATCGTCTTCGACCTCGAGCGGATGAACGAGCTGCAGTTCTACTCGGCCGACGATCCACCGGAGGCGCAGGGCTTCCGGACGATCCTCGTAACAGAGGGCGTCCATACGTACATGAACGCCTGGTGGCCTCCGGGACACATCATCGGCTGGGAGCACACCTTTACACATAGCGTTCTCGATCTGCTTAACGGGATCGTCGCCAAGGAGTCGCCAGCGCCGACCTTCGCCGACGGCGTGCACATCCAGTCGATCCTCGACGCGGTCGAGCGCTCGGCTGCCAGCGGCGGGTGGGTGCGGCCCGAGTAAGAAAACGGGGATAGGGCCGAGAGTAGAGACATCAGCTTATGTAGAGACGTTATATATAACGTCTCTACATACTTGCCTTCAGTATTAGGAGTAGACACAGCACGATGCAGGAGCAAACGGGTGCCAAGCCGGTGCGGGCGGCAGTCATCGGGCTCGGCTGGGCCGGGGAACAGCATCTGAAATCATACCAGCAAATTCCCGGCGTGCAGGTGCTCGCCCTCGCGGGCCTCGAGCAGGATCGCGGACAAGCACTAAGCACGACCTATAACGTCCCCGATTACTATCAAGATTACAAGGAACTGCTGGCCCGGACTGATATCGACGCGGTCAGCATCGCGGTGCCGAATTTCCTCCATGCGCCGATCGGCCTGGCAGCACTAGGCGCGGGCAAGCACGTCCTGTGCGAGAAGCCGCTCGCGCTCAATGGGGATGAGGCAAAGCAGATGGTGGACGCGGCCGCCGAGGCGGGCCGCGTGCTGCACGTCGCCTTCAACTACCGCCATCGCGGAGATTCGCAAATTCTCAAGCGGCATATCGACGCCGGTGGTCTCGGCCGAATCTACTACGCCAAGGCCCATTGGATGCGGCGCAGCGGCATTCCGGGGCTCGGAAGCTGGTTCACGAGCAAGAAAATGGCCGGCGGCGGGCCACTGATCGATCTCGGCGTGCACGTACTGGACCTTGCGATGTGGCTGCTCGGAGAGCCCGAGGTACGCCTCGTGAGTGCCTCGACCTATGCAGAGCTCGGGCCGCGAGGACGGGGCGGGCGCGTGGGCGGGCAGACCAAGTTCGGGGAAGGCAGCGTTGCACCCTACGAAGTCGAGGATCTGGCGACGGCCTTCATCCGGCTTCAGGGCGGTGTAACATTGCTGCTCGAGGCAAGCTGGGCCACCTACAGCAGCGCCGTGGACGACTTCGGGATCACGCTCTACGGCACCGAGGGCGGCGCAGAGATCGAGGTCAAGAAT
Source organism: Chloroflexales bacterium (assembly GCA_038254585.1). Classification (GTDB taxonomy): domain Bacteria; phylum Chloroflexota; class Chloroflexia; order Chloroflexales; family Kallotenuaceae; genus JBBSGA01. Next base: position 5,296 of record JBBSGA010000177.1, read on the forward strand.
TACGGCTGGGAACGCACCCTGCGCATCTTCACCGACATCGAAGGTGTTCCGGCGGATGTCGAGCCGCGCGTGACGCGGGGCGAAGGGCATCTCGGGGTTGTCCGCGACTTTATCGCGCGGATCCGCAGCGGAGAAGAGCAGCTGCGCGGGGGCCTCGAAGGGCTGCGCCGCGCCCGGATCATCGACGCGTGCTACGCCTCGGCCGCGGATGGGCACGAGATCGATTTCGCGGAGGGTGCCGGTTAAGCGTATGAGACGTAAGGTGTAACAATGGCTGATCGTGTACGCGTTGGCATCATCGGCAGCGGCTTCATCGCCGACAATCACGTGGCGGCGCTCAAGATGGTCCCCGAGGCCGAGCTTGTCGCCGTGGCCTCGCCCACACCTGGGAAGGCGCAGCACTTCGCGGCCGAGCGGCAGATTCCGCATGCCTACGAGGATTACCACGACCTGGTCGCGCGAGACGATATCCAGGCCGTCCTGCTGGCACTGCCGAACTATCTCCACTGCGAGGCGACGCTGGCAGCCGCCAAGGCGGGCAAACATGTGATCTGTGAGAAGCCATTGGCGACATCAATTGCCGAGGCGGATCGCATGATCGCCGCGTGCAAAGAGACCGGCGTGCTGCTGATGTATGCCGAGGAGCTCTGCTTCGCGCCCAAGTATGTGCGGGCTAAGACGCTGGTCGACGAAGGCGCGCTGGGGAAGGTTTTCAAGATTTACCAGGCCGAGGAGCATTTCGGGCCGCATATGCCATGGTTCTGGGACGTCGAAAAGTCGGGCGGCGGCGTGCTGATGGATATGGGCTGCCACTCGATCGAGTTTGGACGCTGGATTCTGGGGAAGCCTCCCGTGAAAAGCGTCACGGCGACGCTGGGCACGTATGTCCACGGCGACAAGACGCGCGGCGAAGACCATGCCGTCTGCGTGGTCGAGTACGAAGGCGCGATGGCGATCGCCGAAAACTCGTGGGCCAAGCAGGGCGGCGTGGACGATCGCTGCGAGATCTACGGCTCGGGCGGTTTCACCCGGGCCGATCTGCTGCGCGGCTCGTCGCTGCTGACCTACAGCGAGCCGGGCTACGGCTATGCGGTGGAGAAGGCCGCCTCGACGCAGGGCTACACGTTCACGATGTTCGAAGAGGTCTGGAACTACGGCTTCCCACAGGAGATGGCGCATTTTATGCGCTGCGTCCAGGGACTGGAGACGCCGGTCGAGACGGGCGAGGATGGGCGCGAGGTGCTCAAGATCATCTGCGCAGCCTATCAGTCCGCGGGCGAGGGACGCAGGATCACATGGCCGTATGAGCCGCCCGGCGATCTCAAGCGGCCGGTGGATCTGTGGAGAGAGACGCGACCATCATAATGATGCGGCGCGCCACCGAGCAAACGCGCTGAAGCGCGTTGAGAAACGTTTACCCGATCGATTCATGAACCTTGATACCGGTCGTGTGAAAAAACGAAGTTGGGTTTGGGCTGAGATAATCGAGTCCTAACGGCCCCTGTTCTCTGGGCCGGCCGGCTCGTTACACCTACACGGTTTCGTTGTGCCGCCTATCCGGTACAGTCTGGTGCGCGGCGCCGCCACATCTGGTTGGGGCGGAGACACATGCGCATCTGGGCCATCTCGGACTTACATCTGTCGTTCGCGGCGCCGAAGCCGATGGATATCTTTGGTGAGCGCTGGCACGACCATGCCGAACGGGTCGCGAGGCAATGGCGCAAGGTAGTAGCCGACGAGGATATCGTGCTCCTGCCCGGCGACAACTCGTGGGCGCTGCGCTTGCCGGCAGCACTCCCCGATCTCCAATGGATCGCGGCCCTGCCGGGCCAGAAAGTGCTGACCAAGGGCAACCACGATTACTGGTGGGACGACGCGCGGAAGGCGCTGCGGCGGGAGGGCCAGACGGGAGAGCCTCTTTGTCAGCGCTCGCTGACGCTGATCGAAGCCGAGGCCGTCGAATGCAAGGGCTGGGTCCTATGTGGAACGCGCGCCTGGGTAACGCCGGGGCAGCCTTTCTTCAAGCCTGAGGCGGACGAGCGCATCTATCAGCGCGAGCTCGGACGGCTCGAGCGGGCGCTTCAAAGCGCGGCGAGGCTGGCAGAGAGCTGGAGACCGATTGGAGTGCTGCTGCACTATCCGCCGTTTCTGCCTGATGGGACGCCGACGGCGTTCGCAGAGATGATCGCGGCGGCCGGAGCGAGCTTCTGTGTCTATGGGCATCTCCACCGGCGCTACGATTGGGACCATGCCGCGCAGGGCGAGCGACAGGGCGTGCGCTACCACCTCACGAGCTGCGATTACCTTGGCTTTATGCCGTCGCTGATCGTCAACGAGAACGGAAGCGTGCGCGACCGGAGCCAGATGGGCTAAGAGTAGCTCAAGAGGTAGCTAGCGGCTGGCCGCCAGCCGCCCGGATGCCTTGATGGGCCCCAGTGAGTATGCTATACTTTTCCGCGCGGCTGGACCTGTTGGTCGGTGTGCGAGATAAGACGACATTTTGCACGTGTGCTGGGCAGCCTGCTAGAGATGGCGGATCGTTCAAGGGTAGGACAGCGGATTTTGGATCCGCCGATCTAGGTTCGAATCCTAGTCCGCCAGCCATCGTTCCTGCTCAGTCGGAGGATGTGCTGGCGCTCGCCGCGATGAGGAAACCCGGACAATTGAATTTGAAGTGCACCGCCCAGGGAGCCGTCAGAGGCCGCTGGGGCGCATTCGTGGCAGTAGGCTCTTGCGAGGCTACTGCTTTTTGTTGAGCATGAAAGATACGCGACTTGGCGTTGTGATCCTGGCGGCGGGTGAAGGGACGCGCATGCGCTCGGCCGTGCCGAAGGTGCTCCATTCGCTGTGCGGGCGGCCGCTGGTCGAGCATGTTATCGAGACGGCCCGGCAGCTTGGTGCGGCAAAGACGGTGCTGGTGCTCGCGCCCGAGACGGTCGAGCGGATGCGCGAGCAGCTTGGCGACGAGTACGGCTATGCCGTACAGGCCGAGCGAAAGGGCACCGGGCACGCGCTGATGCAGGCGCGGCCACTGCTCGAAGGCGAGGTCGATAGGGTGCTCGTGCTCTACGGGGCCGATCCGTTGATGCGAGTCGCCTCGGTGGCTGCGCTGCTGGACGAGATGGATCAGGCGAATGCGAAGGGCGCAATCACGACGTTCGTGGCCGATCCGCCGACTGGCTACGGCCGGATCGTGCGCGACGAGGCCGGGCACGTGCAGGAAATCGTCGAAGAGCGCGATGCCGCGCCCGAGCAACACGGGATTACGGAAGTCAACCAGGGGGTCGCCGTCTACGATGCCGCCTGGCTGTGGCCGCACCTCGACCTACTGCGGCCTAGCCCGGTTAAGGGCGAGTATTACCTGACCGACCTCGTCGCGATGGCGGTTCGGGAAGCAGGGCCGGGGGCTATCGTCTCGTTCCGGCTCGCCGACCCCACGGAGGCGCTGGGCATCAACGACCGCTGGGAGCTGGCACAGGCAGAGGCAGTCATGCGCCTGCGCATCCTGCGCACGCTGATGGAGGCCGGCGTTACTGTGACCGACCCGCCGCACACCTACGTCGACGTGGGGGTGCTGGTCGGACAAGACAGCGTCTTACTACCGGGCACAATGCTCACGGGCGATACGACGATCGGCGAGCGCTGCGTGATCGGGCCGAATAGCGTGATCGAAGATTCGGCGATCGGCAACGACTGCCGCGTAACCGCCTCGTTTGTCGAGCGCGCCGTGATGGAAGATCGCTCCAACATCGGCCCGATGTCGCATCTGCGACCGGGAGCGCATCTCGGTCCCGGAGTACACGTCGGAAACTTCGGCGAGATCAACCGCTCGACACTGGGCGGCGGCACCAAAATGGGCCACTTCTCCTACGTCGGCGACGCGAATGTGGGCAAAAATGTCAACATCGGCGCGGGGACAATTACGGCAAATTATGACGGGCGGAATAAGTACTCCACGACGATCGGCGACCGGGCGTTCATCGGCTCGGATACGATTCTGCGTGCACCGGTGACGATCGGCATGGAGGCGCGGACGGGCGCGGGCTCAGTCGTCACAAAAGACGTCGCCGATGGGATGCTGGCGGTCGGCGTTCCCGCACGGACGATTCGCCGGTGGGCGGCACCCGCGGAGCAGCAGGACCAAGGCGACGGCTAGCATCGTGGCGATCGTCGCCATCGCTCGAAGGATATCACAACATGGACGGTCGTCTCCAAGTTTTCGCCGGTAACTCCAACCAGCCGCTCGCACGTGAGATCGTCGCGCATCTCAACCAGAATCTGGGGCGTGCGATCGTGGGCACGTTCAGGAACGGCGAGACGCGCGTCCGGCTCGAGGAGAACGTGCGCGGATCAGACGTGTTTGTGATCCAGTCGCTCACGAATCCGGTCGACCATATGCTGATGGAGTTGCTGATCATGATCGACGCACTGCGACGGGCCTCCGCGGCGCGGATCACCGCCGTCGTGCCGTACTACGGCTACGCCAAGCAGGAGAAAAAGACGGCCGGACGCGAGCCGATCACGGCCAAGCTGGTCGCGAACCTGATTACGACGGCCGGCGCAGATCGCCTGCTCACAATGGATCTGCATGCGCCGGCGATCGAAGGCTTCTTCGATATTCCGGTCGATCACCTGCAGGCCGGGCCGCTCCTCGTAGATTATTTCCGCCAAAAGGAGCTCTCGGATCTCGTGGCAGTGTCGCCCGACGCCGGCGGTGTGGGGCGCGCCAACAAGTTTCGCGAGCGCATCGGGGCGAGCCTAGCGATCATCTCCAAGCAGCGGCCGGAGCCGGACGTCGCCGAGGTGATCGAGATGGTGGGCGACGTCGAAGGGAAGACGGCGATCGTCGTCGACGATATGATCTCGACCGGCGGAACACTGGTGGAGGCGGCGAAATCGCTGCGCGACCGAGGCGCCACCCGCGTCTTCGCCTGCGCCACACACGGTATCTTTGCTGGCACGGCATTTGGACAGATCGCGGAGTCGGCGCTGGAGGAGATTGTCGTGACCAATACGATTCTGCCGCCGCCCGAGGCGACGGCCGCGCGGATCGGCGTGATCAGCGTGGCGGCGCTGTTTGCGGAAGCGATTATGCGCATTCATAAAGATCTGTCGCTGAGCGCACTGTTCACATGATGCGCCATGTCATCTTACATTCGGCCTCGGGTAGGATCGACCCGGCGGCGGGACATGGTGCCGAGGAGCACACATAGTTGGATCCTGAACATAGTTCCGAGCTGCTCGGCCTGCTGGTATGCCTGGTGCTTGCCGCCATCTCATCCGGGGCCGATGCAGCTCTGACCGCTATTTCTCGTCACCGCCTGCATATATTGAACGCCGACAAGCGGCGGCGTGCCCAGGCAGTCGGGCAACTCCTGGATGACCCAGCACGGTTCAAGGCGACGACGCTTACCCTGAATATCGGCGCCGCGGTTGTCGCCACGGCGCTCGTCCTCGAGCTGCTTAAACCGTGGAGCGCGTGGTGGCAGCCGGTCGCCGGGCTATGTGGTCTGGTACTTGTCCTATTAGTCGTGGGCGAGGCGATTCCCAAGGTGCTCGCAACCCTCTATCCGGATCGAGCCGCGCTGCTACTCGCGCGGCCGATCCAGGCTTTCGCCGTCGTGCTAATTCCCTTCACGGGGATTGTCCATCTCTTGGTGCGGCCTTTTCTCGGTAAGCACAGTGCAGGACTCGGCAGTGCGCTGGTCAGCGAAGAGGAGCTCAAGATGCTGGTCAACGTCGGCGCGGAAGAAGGATTGATCGAGAAAGACGAGCGCGAGATGATCGAGGGCATCCTGGTCTTCGGCGACACGCTTGTGCGCGAAGTCATGCTGCCGCGGATCGATATCATCGCGCTAGAGGCCCAGACGAAACTGGGGGATGCGCTGGATCAGGCAATGGCGGCTGGCCACTCACGCATCCCGGTCTATCAGGACACAATCGACAATATCACGGGCATTCTCTACCTACGCGATCTCTTGCCGCTCCTGCGCAACGGCGAGCTTCAGCGTACCATCGTCGATCTGATCCGGCCAGTCTATTATGTGCCGGAGACTATGAAAGTCGACGATCTGCTGCGCAGCCTCAAGGCGCGGAAGGTCCACATCGCGATCGTGGTCGACGAATACGGTGGCACCGCCGGTCTCGTAACGATCGAAGATCTCCTCGAAGAGATCGTCGGAGATATTCAGGACGAGTACGATGTCGAAGAGCCTCTGATCAACCAGATCGACGCGCATACGTGGCTCGTCGACGCACGCGTTTCACTTGACGATCTTAACGACGAGACGGGCCTACAGCTCGAGACCGCGGAGGGCGATAGTATTGGCGGCCTCGTCTACGAGCAGCTCGGGTCGATTCCGCACGCAGGCGACAGCGTAGACGTGGGCAACGTTACGATCACGGTTCAGTCGGTCCAGGGCCTCCGGCCCGAGAAGCTGGAGATCGTGGTCAACGAGCCGGAAGAGCCGCCGACGCCGGAGGAGGCACAGGAGGTCGAGCGTGGCCACGCCTGAGGATCGGCGGCTGATCGGGCTCGCCGCGACGGCGCGATCGCGCGCGTATGCACCGTACTCAGGATTTCCGGTCGGCGCTGCGCTTGCCGGCGCGTCGGGACAGGTCTATCTCGGATGTAACGTCGAGAACGCGGCCTATCCGGCCGGCATCTGCGCCGAGCGCAGCGCACTCGCGGCGGCGATCGCGGCCGGGGAGCGCTCGTTCACACGTATGGTCGTGCTGGCCGGCTCGGACCGGCCGGTGCCGCCGTGCGGTATGTGCCGGCAGGTCATCGCCGAGCTTGCGCCGAAGATACCGATCCTGCTGGCGAACCTCGACGGGGCGCTGGAAGAGACAACGCCGGAGGCCCTGCTGCCGGGGGCGTTCAGCGCGCACGATATCGAGCAGCGGTAGCACACGTCGCCGCGCCACGTCTTTGTCATCGTCGTGTAACACACGTCCGGTGCGCTCCTCTCTACAATACGGGCACGGCTACGACAGAGGGCCGTTCGGGCCGCTAGCGGGGAGCGCGACATGGATGCACAACAAACGGTGACCGAACGCTGGGCACTGACCGATGAAGAATGGTGTGAGCTTTGCTTCATGATTATAGATATGGGATCTAAGCACGATCGGCTGGAGAAGAC
>JBBSGA010000178.1:0-12180 GCA_038254585.1 Chloroflexales bacterium
CTGAGACGTTGTGACTTTTGTGAATATACTGGCTCATTCTGCCACAATAGACCATCAAGGAGGAACGACGCAAGCGTCGGGGAATGAACCCGAACGGGATTCAACGCCAAAGGTCCGTCACGCAGATCGGCGTCGTCGCATTCGCCGGTTATGCCGAATTGATCCAGCCGCCCACCACCGACCAGGAAGCGCTGCAAGTCGCAGTCGAGAGTCTGACGACGGGACGTGCCACGGCGATCGGCAGCGGCATGCTCAGATCGCTGGACGCGATTGCCGACATCGACAAGAACGTGGCGCCGAGCGTGAACGACGCGTCGCCCGGCGCCGAGCCAGCGCCGGTGCCGAAAGGCGCGTATGCGCCGGACATCATTGTCTTGCTGACTGATGGGGTGAGTAATGCCGGCCCATCACCGCTGGACGCCGCCCAGCAAGCGGCCGATCGTGGAGTCCGGGTTTACACCATCGGCTTTGGCACCGAGAACGGGTCGCTTCCATTTGGCGGCCAACCGGGCCGGGATGCCGTGCCGTTTGGCGGCGGGCGGCAGTTTGGCGGCAGGTTTCGCAGAGGGATCGACGAGACGACGCTGAAGCAGATCGCGGCGATGACTGGCGGAGCATATTACTCGGCTTCGAGCGCAGGCGAGCTTCAGCATGTGTTTGCGAGTCTCCCCACCTACTTGATCACGAAGCACGCAATCATGGAGGTCAGTGTAGCGTTTGCAGCCGCGGGCGCCCTCCTGGCCACGATAGCCATTGTGCTCTCGCAGATCTGGCATCCACTGCCCTGAGAGCTGTGCCGGCTACGTACATCATCCAAAATGCAACGGCGGTCGCATAGCGCATGCTGGGGCGACTAGATCATTTCGGGAAACGTGTCCGCGTGCGACGTGAGGTCGTCTATGTAATTGTTCGGCTTGCAATGACACGAACGGGTCTTTCACTGGCTCAGATGGATGTTGTAGAACTCGGTCTGGCCTGATTCGATCAAGTCATTCATCCGCGCAAACATCGCCTGCCACTCGGGGCTGGCGAACATCTGCCCACGCTGCTCCTCCCACGCGCCCAGACTCTCGGCCCCCGCTGCCTCCCAGTTCATGCCGGCCTGCTTGAGCGGCGCACGCGCCAGGTGTTGGCACGCGCTTTCCACACTCCCACTCCCAATTTGCAGCCCGCGCGCCCGATAGACCGCGTAGTCCATCCGCCCTCGGTGCGTGGTGTCGTAGCTGAGCGCGGCCGTCACGCCCTCACCCGCCGCCCGCTGCTGCTCCAATTCCGCCACCACGTCATCCACCTTGCCATCCCACAGCGCATCCACTTGGGCATGCGCCCACGCTTCGCGGTGCGGATGGGTCTTCCCCCAGATCGCACGCGCCGCCTCCCACACGTACGCACTGGCGTGATCCCAATCGACGATCTGCGTCGCCCCCGGCAACTGCGTCTCCGCCAGATTCCAGATCCAATGTGCCCCATCGCCCACCACCACCTCGGCGGCGTCGAGCACCCCCCGGCGCGTAGCTGCTTGCCACAGGTGCCACCCAAATGTCTCGGCCTGCGCCAGGGCGGTTACATAGCTCAGGCTGTGCGCCCGGATGTAGCCGCTCGGGGCGCGTGCGATCCGGGCGGGAGCATGTCTGGTAGCAACAGCCGACCTTGACCTCGCTCCAGCCACGGTCATGCAGGTGGGCGAGCACACCATCCCTCGTAAAAGAGAGCCGCTGGGGCCGGTCGTGTCCGCGGCGGGTGGGGCATCGCCAACCTCGGCCCGGGCCGCCTGCTGCGCCTGCTGCGCGACCAGCACCACGCCGAGGTCTTCCGTCGTGGCGCGGACACGATTGGGGCTGAGGTGCACCAATAGGGGCGCGAGAGGGTGAGGGGGCCGAGGATGGTGGTGACGGTGGCGGGGCGCTGGCGCTGGTAGGCAGCGGCTGGCCACAGGGACACGGGACGGTGCGGGCGGGCTGGGCGGGGGCGAGCAGGGCACACAGGCCGGCAACCAAGGTGGCACCCAGTTCCTTGACGATGCGGAGGACGTGCCGTTCGATCGCCTGTAGGTCGTGGGGGCCTCCTGCACCAGGTGCCGAGCGTTTCGTAGGTTTCGCACGAGAATTCCTACGAACTTGAGGCAGCTACCAACTTAGCGCGAATTCGGCTTTCTTGGTGGCGCTTTGTGCCTCACCACGCGCCTGTTCGGTTTGCTGCTGAAGCTCTCGAAACACAACTTTCCATCCGCCAGGCCCCTCGACGCTTGTGAACAATGGTGCAAGCCATGGAAGTACCGCTACCGCTAGGAGACCTAAGGTGATCCCATCAATTTTCAGCTCCGGCCAAAGGACGCGAGCTGTGGCGATAGCTGCCACGGCAACCGAAATGACAACGGGTAACAGCCTGCCGGTCTGGATATCGGTTCCAATTCTGCCTTGGTCGTGTCGGTTACGGATCTGACCCCTCCCGTTAGCATCCAAATTCCTGCTCATATGACGGGCCTTCTCCTATCGTCACAGTTTGCTTGAGTCAAGTGGCGTGAATGACTTTCCCTGAGAGCACATGTTCAACGTCGAGGGCGTGTACCGGGCTGCCGATAAGCTGGCGCGGCTGCCGCCGATGCGCAAGGTACCGCCGGACGATGGACCTCTTTCCGAGCTCGACGTCAACCTCTATTCTTCTCCGCCGGATGCGACGGTTACCGTCTGGCACCGGAACACGAGGACCCGAGCGAACAGCCGCCTCTGTGCCTCTTCCTCCCATCGTGAACCGTCTGGCAGGACTTCGCGAGCACGCTCATGCGGCTCGTGCGATGCATCTATTTGCCGACTTCGACCCAGTCAGTAAAATGCTTGCCGATGTCCCAGTCGGGCTTGACGAAGGTCGACAACCGATCGAACAACGCGCCGACCTCGGCGTAATGTTCTTCCAGCCACACAAAGAGCTCTTTCGAATCCTGATTGGGACCGGGAGAATCGCGATCGCGGCTTGCGACGCTGTCATACTCGAAGACGAACAGATACGTGCCGGCTCGTTCGCCGCGCTCCCCTTTGAGGACGTACGTTACTTGGCCCTCGCGGTGGAGCAGGTGGCTGAGCTCTTCTGCGACGAATTTCTCGAATGCTGCCTGAGTTATGCCCGGGCGCAGCTCAAGCTCGTGCATACCGAATAGTCTAGCCATGGTGATAGTCTCCGATACGTGAAGTGGCGCAGCATGGATCAGATTGTACTGCTTACAGTCCAAGTAGATCCGTGCTCAGGAGCAGGAGCCGGAGGATGGCTGTGACAATGCTCGCCGTAAAGACACGGCTACGCTGGCTGCTCCTGACAGCCTCGGGTACTATCGGCAGTCGCTGTGTCGGTCCGCTGATTGCCAATTAAGTCGTGAGTCGAGCCAGCCGGTAACGACTACCAGCAGCACCATGATGATGATTGTGAACATAGCAGTGTCTCCGCGCGCACCGACCCGCGCACCACCAGCCCACGCGTCGCACGCTTGTGCCCGGTTGCTCGTCGTTCATGGTGCCGCGCCTTCCCAAAGTACTGCTCCAGGTCATTGTTCGTCCGCGGCACACCCGGCAGGTCGTAGCAGTGGAACAGTCCTCGCCAGTACCTGCGGCTCACCGTGTAGAACGTCGTCGCCCACGCTGCCACGCGCTTATCACCTTTCGCGTTCAGGACCTCCTCAAGCAGCTCTGCGCTGGCTTGTGCGGTGCCCACAGCCGCTCGGTGGCGAACAGCCCGCTCGCCACCACCTCTCGCAGTCGCACCAGCTCCTCCGGAAGCCTCCTGTTTGCGCGACGCGGTCTAAGGTGGACTGGATGGCGCTGAGCCGCTCGTGCATGGTGAGACCTGCAAGCTGCAAGGGCGGCTTGCCATCGTCCGAGAGCGCAGACCGCACCGCCAGACAGTAGCCGCGGATCGTCGCTGCCACCGTGTCCTTCCGCTCGGCCACCTCCCGCTCAAACTCACGCACGCCTTTGACATATTTCTTCAACTCACGCAACTGCTCTGCCCTATTCTAGCCCGGCCTTTTCTCGTGCACAAGAGTTTGCCACTATAGCTACCCCCACGTCGGCAAACTCTACTGAAGAAGCTGTTGTTCGAGTTTGGCCAGATAGCCAACCGGGTCCTTCCGAAAGCGGCGCTGCGCACGCCGGCTCTCCGCTCGTGTTGCGAGCTGCTTCCGCAGTTTCTGCCATGCCTCCCGATCCTTCAGGCGTAGCTGCTCGGCGGCCTCCTCCGGACGTCCTGCACTCAGGATTGCAACCACCCGCACGGCTCCACGCAGCACCAACGTCCCACTGACCGCCCGTCGCCCACTCGTCCGTCGCTCATGATAGCGCAGCGTGCCGAAACGCCGTTCCAGATCATTGTTCGTCGCCGGCAAATCCGGCACGTCATAGCAGTGGAACAGTCCGTCGCCGTAGTTCTCGGTCACTTTCAAGAAGTTCCTGATGACACTCTCGATCCAACCCTCCCGGGTGTACTGCTGCCTCAGCGTCGTGAGCAACTGCTCGTAGCGTGTCTGGACTGCTGGCCCGTCGTGCTGCTCGTGATTGGCGAGGATGTGCGCCGCTTGGTGAACCCACGCGTAGGCCTCGCGCAGTTCCGGCCACAGCGGTGCCGTCCGGTCCAACCCGCGCTGCATGACCAAACGAAGGTGGGCCAGCGCGACGGGAAGCCCCCTTTTTCCGCGACCCGATCAAGCGAGTCAACGATAGCCTGGAGGCGATCATGCAAGCGGAGGCCTGGGGCACTTAAGGGTGGGCGGGAATCGTCGGTGATCGCGCTCCGCACCGCCAGACAGTACCCCCGGATCGCCGTCGCCTCGGGATCCGTCCGCCCCTCTAAGGCCCGTTCGAGGGGTCGCACGCCGCGGACCTGTTTCTGCAGTTCCGTTTTAGCATGCCGGTCGGCCTCGTGCACTGGTTTCGTCGCCTCGCGTAGGTAGTGGAACTGGCAGAGTTGGTGCGGGATATCTGGAAATACCGCCCCGACGGCAGTGCGGATCGACTGTTGACCGTCGGAGATGACCCCACTGACCGGCACTGGCACTGCCTGCTTGACTTCCCGCAGCAATGCGACCAGATCCCCCTGGGTCGCACTCAAGAGGCTGCGCGCTAAAAGCACCTCCCCAGAGAGGCAGTCGCGGATCACCCAGAGCACCTCATGACCCCGGTCCGGCTGGAGGCCATCGAGGGCCAAGATGACCTGCCCTTGCGTTGTGAGTCGTTCCTTGAGGCGGGCATGATCGGCCAAACGGAGGGTGATCAACTCTTCGTAGCGCTCGACAAGGTAGGTGACAGTGCGCTCCGCCAAGGGAATGCCGCGCGTAAGCAGGTGCTGGTGGATCTCGCCAACACTGCGATGCTCAGCGTAACGCAAGGTGCCGATGAGTGCGATCACATCGAAGCCGAATTCGCCGTGCGGGAGCGCCCAGCCTCCTTCTTCTTCCGGCCGGTAGGGGTGATGAAAGCGGGGACAGGATGGCGTGATGCAACGGCGGATGTGGAGCGTCAACCGGTAGACCCCGGCCAGGGTCGTGACCGTGCGGCGGGTGTAGTAGACGGCCCACAGCGGACCGTGGCAGTGCGGGCAGCGGGTCCGTACTGGCTCCAAGAGCTGGTGATGGGTCGGCGTGGGACGGCGGGTGCGACGTGCCATGTCACATCTCCTATCATCTATATAATGATTGTCATGGACAAGTCGGCCCGAGTATAGCACGCTTCAGTAGAGTTTGCCGACGTGGAGTTTGCTTCACCTGCTACCATGCTTGATTTACATTCTCACAGGAAAGCCCAGGAGCGACGAAACGCGCTTGGCCCATACCGTACTACCCCCCACGTTCCTCGCTCGAACACCCCGATTGGGTCATTCCACGCCATCTATTGGCGCATGGTTGATGTGCTGCAGGTGGGAGCGGACGTGCAGCACGGGATAGCGCAGAATGTCCTCAAGCGTCATATAGTCCTGAAACAGCGGCTCCCAGCGATCGGGATAATACATCCCCAGCTCCAGGTCTGCTTCCCTGATGGCATCGATGCGCCGCAGGACGTGGGCGTGGACCCGGTCAAAGGTGGCGCCGAGTGCACGGCGCGTGAAGCGTGTCCCCACCAGTGCCGGACCGGCGGCGTTGATCCAGTTGAACGGAACCGTGGCGCTATTGAGCAGGCGCGCGAACAGTTGGGATACCGGCCGTGGCAGGCGTCTAAGCACGAGCACGATCCGGATCAAGCTTGGCAACAAAAAGAAGCCAAACGCCATGTGAAACACGAGCTGTTGGTTCGTCCACGCCGGATTCTTGCTCCGCTGCTTGAGCTGGGCGTCGGAGAGCGATGCCAGCACGGCATGGAAGGTCGCACGCGCGGCTTCGAGCTCGGCACGCAGGCGCTCTTTCCGCGCTGTCCCCGCGGTAGCCTCGCTTGGCATCAGCGTTTCTTCCGGGGTACGTAGGGCACATGGAGCTTATCGACGGCCTGCTTGCGCGTCGCCTCCCCGCGCCGGTCATAGCGCTTGGTCGTGCGCGGGTCGCTGTGGCCGGCCAGCTCACTGGAGGTGCTGAGATCGACGCCCGCGTCCAGGAGGTTACTGATAAACGTGCGGCGCAGATCATGGGGGGTGACCTCCTGCACGTGTGCCGCCGTCGCGCGGCGCTGCACCGTCTTGTAGACGGCCTGCGCGCTGAGGCGCTCCCGGACGACGGTGTTCCCTTTGCGGGTGCGACAGAAGAGCGGGCCGGCCCACGCGCCGCGTTCGGCGAGCCACTCCTCCAGGGTGGGCACAGCGCTGCTCGCGAGGGGCACGCGCCGATCCTTATTCCCCTTCCCGCGCCGGACGTGTAGCACGCCGGCGTCAGCACCATAGTCGGCAAGGTCGAGCGCCACCACTTCGCTCCGGCGCAGGCCTGCACCCTGCATCACGGCCAGGAGCGCCGCGTCGCGCACGGCTGCCAGCCGCTCGTCGTCGGCACAGGTCGCCTGGATGGCGATGGACTCACCGGGCTTGAGCGCGCGGCCGCGCAGCAGCGTCGTATCTTTAATATTCTGCACGTTGCGCGCGCGGTGATAGTCCTCGCTGGTCATGAAGCCGAGCTGCCACGCTTCCTTGAGGACGCCCCGCAGTGCTGCCAGGATCTTGTTCGCCGTCGCCGCCTTGTACTTCTCCACAAGGAGGCTGCGCAGCGCGGCGGTGTGCTGGTAGCGCAGCTGATCCCAGCGATAGTACCGATAGGTCGTGTCCTGTTGCTGCCCCTCGCTGTCCATGTCCAGAACGCGTGGCACGCCAAGCAGCACGGCAAGGCTGTTGAGTGCTCCCCGCATCGTCCGGCGCGATCCCGGCGCCAGGCGGGCAAGGTAGACCTCGGCGGGATGCTGCGACGGCGGCAGGCGCTCGGCCAGCACAAAATGCTCGGCCGGCTCCTCAGACAGCCGGGCAAGCAAGAGCATGTCTGGGCGGTCAGGCATTATGTCGTCTTCCTCTTTTAGTTTCGAGAACAGAAATTCTCATACCTAATCTACCACCTACTACGGGCCATCGTCAAGCTGTTTGTAGGTTCTCACAATTTCTGGGGTTAGTCTCACAGGTCGTGAGACTGCCATTCTCATAGCTTCATGGGGCAACGGACCGCAGGTAGGTGCGGCTCAGCTAGTTTGGGGGCGAGGGACTCCGCGTGCGAGCAGAAGCCTACGCTGAGTGAAATGCAGGTGGCCTCCCAGTTCCAATTGACACGCCTGTTCGGATGCGCTATCGTCTTTCCAGTATATGGGATCGTTTTCTTGGAGGAGGCACTTTCTTTCCCGCATGATGCTTGAGGATGGGTCAACCGCGCGTGGGAGTGTCACAACCGTCCAGCGGGTGGGAGATACGATCTGCCGGCCGATAGGACCGTGGACTCCGGTCGCCCATACACTTCTTCGTCACCTTGAGGCAGTTGGCTTCACCGGCGCTCCCCGTGTACTCGGCGTCGACGAGCAGGGTCGCGAGATCCTATCGTTCTTGAAGGGCAAGGGAGCGACTCGCCCCTGGCCAGTGGTCCTGAGAGAGGAACGTGGATTGGTCGCGCTGGGCTGCTGGCTGCGCGACTACCATGACGCCGTCCGAGGGTTTGTGCCAGCGTCTGAGGTAACCTGGTATGTGCCAAGACCTGCAGTGGCGGGCTGGCCAGATCGTGCGTCACGGTGATCTCGGACCCTGGAACACAATCTGGAACGACGATCGGCTCGTGAGTGTCATCGACTGGGATTTTATCGAGCCTGGGACCCCACTCGACGATATCGCGCAACTCGCCTGGTACGCCGTGCCCTTGCGGGGCGAGGAAGCAGTGCCGGATGGCCGGTTTCGACCAGGTGCCCGACCTGCAAGGTCGTCTCCAGGTCCTCTGCACGGTGTGTGGCGTGACGCCGGCGGCTGTAGTGGATGCGCTTGCGATTCTCCAGGCGACGGAAATTCGACGGACGGACGCTCTCGGACAACGTGGTGTTCCCCATGGGACGCCTTCCTGGCACGAGGTGATCTGCAAGAGTTTCGGGCAGGGGCTGCGTGGCTGGCAGAGCACCGGGAGTGGCTGACAGGCTAGGTGCCTACCGCAGCGAGCTTGCCCAGCTCAAGACCACCTACTTTATGTGGGGTTGCTACTGTAGGATGGTATCTACAATAGCAAACCTAGCTAAACTAGGTGCGTGTGGGCTAGAATAGCACCGACATGACTGCCCGGTCCATGCCCACAGGAGTTTGGCGTATGGCTCGCCGCACGAAACGTCCGCCTGTCACCCGCCATGTTGACCTGCGCCCCGCACGGCGTCAGTGTTCTGCCTGTGGCGGCTCGTTGCGGGCTGCCTACGCGAACTACCGTACGGTCACCACGCTCGACGCCGTCTGTCGGCTGACCCTGTCCATCGTCCGCTGCGACACTCCGGCTTGTCCGCGCTACCACATCTCCTACCGTCCCGAGGAAGAAGGCGCCTGGTCGCTGCCCCATCACGAGTTCGGCCTCGACGTCATCGCCCGCATCGGCAGCTTGCGCTACCGCGAGCACCCCAGCGTGCCCCAGATCCATCAGGCCTTGCGCGACCAGGGCATCGCTATCGCTCAGCGCACCGTCTCCGATTTGCTCGCCCGCTACGAGGAACTCCTGGCCCTGCGCCTCGCCGACCGCCCGCAGCTCACCCAGCGCCTTGCCGAGCAGGGTCATGTGATCCTGGCGATCGACGGGCTGCAGCCGGACAAGCGTGAGGATGTGCTGTGGGTCGTGCGTGCGCGACTGCCTCTCGGGCGACGTCCTCCTGGCGCGGAGCCTCGACAGTATGCGCTCGGCCGACCTCGCTGAGCTGCTACGCGAGGTCACACAGGCCGTCCCGGTCCCGATCCATGCTGTTGTCTCGGATGCCCAGAAGCCGATCCGCCTCGCCGTGCAGGACGTGCTGCCTGCTGTGCCGCACCAACTGTGTCACTTCCACTATCTCAAGGAACTCGCCAAGCCGATCACGGCGGCCGATTCGGCCGCCAAGACCGACCTCAAGCAGTACGTGCGGGGCATCCGGGACGTTGAGCGCAGCGTGGCGACACGCGACGACACGGCGGCCGAGGTTGTGCGGGCTCCTGCCTGGCCCTGCGCTCGGCGCTTGCGGACGACGCCAAGCCGCCGCTCCGGTTGCCCGGGCTCCTGCTGCATGACCGCCTGCAGGCCATCCAGGACTCGCTCGACCGGGTGCTGGCAAAAAGGGGGGTGCTGCCGAGCTGGGGAAGCTGTGGGCAGCGGTGGTCACCGGCTTGTTTGCCACGGAGCGGCACTGGGCACCGCTACAGACCGCAGCCGGCTGGATTGAGCAGATCGCGACCGTCCTGGCGATCCCGAGGGCGCCGATGCGGCGGCGGTCGAGGCGATGTTACGGGCCGTGCTCAGGGAGGTCATGATGGCCCAGGCGGATCCAGGGTTGGACACGTGGGCAGCCCATGTCTACCGCGTCACCCACACGTATTGGTCGGGCCTGTTCCATGGTTACGATGATCTAACGATCCCGCGCACGAACAATGACCTGGAGCAGTACTTTGGCACGGCGCGCCACCATGAGCGGCGGGCGACGGGGCGGAAGCGACCACCGGCGGGCGACGGGGCGGAAGCGACCACCGGCGGCCGTGGCGGTGCGTGGGTCGGTACGGGTGGTCGCAGCCGTGGCGACGCAGGCAAGCGCAGTGGCAGCGGCTGCCCTGCGGCCACAGAATCTCGCGGCGTGGCAGGCAATGCGCGCACGGCTGGAGACGCGCCACGAGGCGCGGCGAGCAGCTCGGCGCTTCCGTCGTGACCCAGCCACCTACCTCGCCAAGCTTGAAGACACTTTACTTCATATAGGTTTGCCACTGTAGGTTGGAAGTAATGATTATCGGTAACAACGAAGTACAAGACATATCTATGGGAAATACGGCCTGTAGCAGTCTCCCAAACAATGCATGATAGGCACGGTGATAGCCGAGGCGCCGCAGACCCGCATCCCAACCTCCCGCCGCGCGGTTGTACATGGACACAAGATCCGCACCGCGCGCGGGGCCACGACCTCCTCGCACACGACGTGGTGCCAGACGTGCTCGCATGGTTCGGCTCCGTCCTGAACGAATGACCTCCTCTGCGTCCATGCGGAGCATGACTTGACGGAGGGAATGCAGGGGTATCGTATCTCCAGGCGCATGGCGGTGGAGCGGTCCAGAGGCATCATCCTCGGCCACAGGCGGGGTCAGCGACCTCGCCCGACATCGCATCCTGGGACACAATGCGCTTATGTGCACTTGTTCACAGTCAAGCGACCGGCAGATGCCATATGCTGGGAGTATCGGACCGTTCTGAGCACAAGGAGGCGTCTCATGGCAACTGTGGCCCGACACGAACACACGCTCCAGCAGCGCATCGAGGCGGCCTCAAGCAGCGCTACCATGAGGAGTCAGCCGGGAGCGGGGGGTACACGAGGCAGCACACCTGCCCGATGCGGGGCGGTCGTTCCCTACGACTGGCTCCTCCAAACTGGTATGCTACGTATATATGTAACGAGCCATTGCCGGGGCTACGACACAGCCAGGCAGCGTGCAGCACATCGGCAGCTGCTCCGGCCGGATGTTGCCGTGGACGTGATCGATGTCGAGGCGCCTGGCGCGGAGGTTCCAGCGCAGGTGATCGGCACGCCGATGTATCTGTGGAATGGTCGCGTCGTATTTCGGGGCAATCCGAGCATGGCGGAGTTGCTTGGCCGCGTGAGGAGCTTACAGGACCGGGATGAGCACACGCGAACTGGATAAGCAGGGCTATCTCAAGGACGTCGACATCTTCCAGGATCTCACGCACGAAGAGGTCGAGGCGCTGGGGAAGCATGCACCGATGCGGACCGTGCCGGCCGATACAACGTTCTTCTCGCCTGAAGATCCGAGCGAAGTGCTCTTCATTCTCAAGTCCGGGCGGGTGCGCCTCTACCGGCTGTCCGAAGAGGGCAAAGCCCTGACGACGGCGATCATCGAGGCGGGCACCATCTTCGGGGAGATGGCGATCCTCGGACAAGGGATGCACGACAGCTTCGCCGAGTCAATGACCCCCTGCGTGCTCTGCCTGATGAGCCGCGACGATGTCCGGGAGCTGCTGCTGGGCGACCTACGCATCGCCCTCCGCATCACCGAGATCATGGGCCGCCGCCTGTTAGAGGCCGAGCGGCGCCTCTCCGACTTCGCCTTCAAGTCCCTGCCGGAGCGCATCGTCACACTGCTGCTCACGCTGGCCGAGCGCCAGCCGGGGCGGTTTTTCCGTGCCAGCCGGGTCGAGGTTCCCTATACCCACGAGCAACTGGCCGAGATGGTGGGAACGCATCGCGAGACGGTGACCAAGGTGCTCAATGAGCTGCGTGAGCAAGGACTGATCGAGCTCAAACGCGGCACGGTGGTGCTCCTCGACTGCGCGGCCCTACGCGACGGCCACCAGGCATGACCCCACCGCGGACAGGACATGACTGGACGGGCTGAACACCGCCATGATCATCTCGTTCAAGACGATGGTCGACTGATCGCCAGATGCATGGTTGCCGGAAGCGCGCGTCGCGGCGCACTGGTTGCTCACCATCTAGCTCGAGATCTCATCCGTAATGTCCGCCGTTTGCATCCGTCGACGAGCAACCGTCTCTGACGCTGGCGTAGGGCTGTATGATAGAGTCATGCCATTGGCGA
>JBBSGA010000179.1:0-12080 GCA_038254585.1 Chloroflexales bacterium
CCATCACGGATGAGTTGGTGGCGGAGTACTTGGAGCATCATCGAGATCCATCCAATCATGATACAGATCCACTCATCTTGGAATAGCTTGGGACTTTAGTCCCTTTCAAACCCCTGCACTTTCAGTGCAGGGTCGTTTAGTGCCCGATCCGGCGTGGTTCCCACCGCACGAGATTCCGCTGCAGAATGACGCGGTCGAGTTTTTCGTCGACCGAGCACGTGCGGTAAAGCCAGATTTCACGCTCCACAGAGGCCAGGCAGCGGCTGTCATAGCGCTGTGTGCCTATGTGGACGGATTGCCATTAGCGATCGAGATGGCAGCTACTCACATGCGTTCTCAATCTCCTCAGGAATTATTGACATCGCTTGCTAGCCGGTTAGATGTCGAGACCCGCAATGTCGACGGGCCTGATCGCCATCAAACACTCCGAGCTACCTTTGACTGTAGTTATCAGCTGCTTCCACCAGGGCCACGGCGTCTCGTCGCGCAGATCGCAGTCTTCATCGGAGGATGTACCGCCGACGATATTGCTGCGGTGTGTTTGGAGAGCAGTCGCCAGAACGATGCCGCGCATCAGCTTGAAGTCCTCGCGCATCACAATTGGCTCAAGCACACCGCCTCCGCTCAGGGCGTGTCCCACTATGGGATGTTGGAAACAATTCGCGAATATGCTTGGGAGCGACTAGAGGCGAGTGGCGAGCGTGAACTCCTCCGGGATCGGCACGCCATGCATTATCTCGCGTTAGCCGAAGCAGCTTTGCCGAAGCCGTCAGGCCCTGAGCGTGCACATTGGCTGGGCTGGCTTGAACAACAGCACAGGAATGTAGGGGCAGCACTCGACTGGATGCTCACACAGCAGCACGTCGACCCGGCACGCCGCCTCTGTAACGCGTTATGGCCATTTTGGAATGAGACCAACTATGTGTATACAGGACGACGCTGGATCGAAGCCGTGCTCGCTGCCAGCGGCGAACGCGAGGATCTGCTGCAAGCAAGCCTGCTGTTGGGCGCATCGGCTTTAGCGCATAGTGAGGCTGATTACCCGGCAGCGCTTGCTCACTGGCAAGCAGCATACACATCATATGTTCAGCATGGAGATCGGCGAGGTATCGCTACCGCACTGGTTAGGCAAGGAATTACCTATCGCGGGCTGGGTGAGCAACAGGAAGCCGCGGCGCGATTCGAACAAGGTCTGCGCATCCGGCAGCAGCTGGAGGACAAAGCCGGGATGGCGGAAGCACTGCATTTGCTCGGCAACGCCCTCTATAGCCAGGTGGAGTTTGCGCGCGCAGAGGAGTGCTTCGCGGCAAGTCAGCAGCTATACATGGAACTCGGCGATCAATACGGTGTAGCCGTGGTGCTTTTGGACGCGGGCCTCTGTGCGATCTTTCAGAATGAGTTCCACCGTGCACAAGCAATCCTTGGCCAGGCGCTGCACATGCTGGGGACACTACTCGGCCGCGACTGGGAAGCGACGGCCGCGCTCGCGCATCTCGGCTTCGCGACGCTCTTCGCCGGCGATCATGAGCGCGCTCGACAGCTCACGACCCAATGTTTGAGCATCAGGCGCCAGCAGGGCGACAAGATCGGCATTTCGTACAATCTCGATGCCTTGGCAGGTGTTGCCATCGCCGAGGGTAGTATCGCGCCGCCCACGGCTGCTCACGACAAATTTGCGCGGGCTGCTCGACTAGCGGGGGCGCACGCACTTCGCCACTCAATCAAAGCACCGTTTAACTACGGTGGGCAGCCGCTGTACGAGCGATACCGAAACATTGCCTATGAGGCGATCGGTGAAACGTTATTCAAGATCTATTTCGCCGAAGGGTCGACCAAGCCCCTGGACGACATGATCGCCTATGCGCTAGAAAGTTGATCGCGGCAAGGACAAAGCGCCGTACAAGCGCCGGTTTTCAAGATATGCCGCCGCGTCTCCGTGCAGCCGCGGCTGTCTACCGAGCGACACCGTGCGTCAATAGGTTGCCCTACCACCACTTATGTCGATGCACTGGCCAGTTGTGAAACTTGCCTCATCCGAGGCCAGCCAGCAAATCAGCGCGGCTACCTCCTCCGGCTTGCCGGTGCGGCCGAGCGGTATGCGCTGCACCATGTAGCTGACCTGGTCGGGCGTCAGCTGTTGGAGGATCGGCGTCTCGATCACAGCCGGCGATATGGCGTTGACGTAGATCCCCGCTCCGGCCACCTCTTTAGCCAGCGCCTTGGTCAGGCCGATCACGCCGGCTTTCGCCGTCGAGTAGGGGATCATGTTCGGATTACCCTCTTTGCCGGCGATCGAGGCAACGTTGACGATGCGCCCGTACCCTCGTGCTTTCATACCGGGTATCGTCGCTTGGCAGCACAGGTAGACGCTCTTCAGGTCGATCGCCATCATGGCATCCCAGTCGTCGTCGGTGATCGCTTCGATCGGCGCGGCGCGCCCGGCAATACCGGCGTTGTTCACCAGAATGTCGAGGTGGCCGAAGCGCGCTTCGGCCGCGCGCACCATCGCCTCGACATCCTCGCGCTTGGCTACGTCGGCCTGGACGGCCAGCACCGTAAGCCCCTTCGCGGCCAGCGCCCCGGCGGCACGCTCGTTCTCGCCGGCGTTGATGTCGGCCATCACCACCGCCGCGCCCTCGCGCGCCAGTCGCTCCGCGGTTGCCAGCCCAATGCCCCGCACGGCGCCTGTTACGAGCGCCACCTTATCTTCAAGCAGCATGATGGCCTCTCTTTTCCTACATCTTAACGGCCCCCTCGGTCAGCCCGCGCATGAACCAGCGCTGCAGCGCAGCGTAGAAGACCACGACGGGCAAGGCCGCAAAGAGCAGCATAGCGGCGTCGGAGGCTTCACCAGCAAACTTTCCACGAAACTGGGGCGATAGATTCGCCTGATAGGAGCTGGCCAGTACCTTGCGGATGCCCACCGAGATCGTCATCTGGCTGTCTCGGTCGATCAGCGTGTACGTCACCAAATAGTCGCTCCAGACGCCAATGAAGGCCAGAGTCGCCACGATCACCATCCCGCTGGTGGCCAGGGGCAGCGCGATGCGCCGGAACACGTCGAACCAATTTGCTCCGTCGATCATCGCCGCTTCCTCGATCTCCTTCGGCAGTGCCAGGAACGCCTGTCGCATGATAAAAATGGGCACCGGAACGCCGGCTGAGAAGAGCAGGATCAGCCCGAACAGGCTATTGCGCAGGTGCAGAAATGTCATCAGTTCGTAGAGGGCCATCAAGCCGCCCGTGCGCGGAATGAACATGGAGACGAGCAGACCCGCGAAGATTAGGTCACGGCCTCGAAACCGCATTCGTGCGAATCCGTAGCCTGCGAGCGCCGAGACAAAAACCTGAAGCGCGGCCGTTCCAAACGCCAGGATGAAGCTATTGCGCATGTAAATCGGCAGCTCGCCGATCGCGGTAAACATATACTCGTAGTTGACCAGGCTAAACCGGCGCGGGATCAGGGCTGCCGTATTCGTAGAGAACTCCAGCCGATCTTTGAACGACGTCGAGATCATCCAGATCAGTGGTATGAAGATCACGAAGAGAACGATGACCATGATGAAGTGAGTCAAGAAATTCGAGCGCCTCAGCCACACCCGGACGTTCGTGGGATGCGTCTGAACGCGCTCGCGGGAGATATTCGTAGCTGCCATCACCTCGCTCCTATCTCTTGCGGCGACTTGCTTGGCTGCCGTAGCCAACTGGAATCGTTACCGAGCAAAGAGGCTCGACATGCATGCTACTGTCTCGTCAAGCAGCATTTGAACGGCTGTAGAGACGTTATATATAACGTCTCTACGACTCGCGGAGCACCCGGAACACGACCAGCGAGATCGCCGCGCTTGCCAGGCCAAGCACCAGACTCATCGCCGCCGCGTATCCCAGGCGCAGATCGCCGAGCTGGAGCGCAACCTGGTAGATGTACAGCCCGACGGTGCGCGAGGCGTTCTCCGGATTCCCTCCCGTCAGGATCAGCATCGGCTCGGCAATCCCGATTACGCCGAGATTGAGGACGAGCACCAGCGCGAAGACTGGCTTCAGCAAGGGTAGCGTTATGCGCCAGAACTGCTGCCAGCCTGTCGCACCGTCGATCGATGCGGCCTCGTACAGCTCGGAGTTGATGTTATAGATGCCGATCAGGAGCAGCAGTGTAGGGAAGCCGAGGCTACGCCAGATGTCCGCTACTGCGATGGCTGGCAGAACCGTGGTGGTGTCACCGAGCCAATCCGGCGGGCGCTTCACGCCCCAGTTCCGCAGCACGCTGTCGATGAACCCGAACCGGAAGTTATACATTTCGCCAAACATCAGGAAGGTCACGGCCACGGGAAGGATCACCGGCAGATAGATCATCCACCGGTAGAAACCGGCGCCTTTGCGTGCCTTACTGATGACGACGGCAAGAAAGATCGCCAGGATCAGGGTGATCGGCAGCACCATCGCCGTGTATCGGAGGGCAACCCCGAGCGATTGCCGGACGTCCGGGTCTCCGAGCATCTCCTTGAAGTTGTCGAGCCCGTTGAAATCCCAGCGCGACTTGGGGAGCAGGAAGCGATAGTCGGTGAAGGCCATCGCGAAGCCACGAAAGATCGTCCAGACGTTGAAGACGAGATAGAGGATCAGCGCGGGTGCGATGAACAGATACCCGAACGGATTGCTTCGGCCATCCTCGTTGTCTCGCCGGACCTCCCGAATATTCGGTACCATCGACCGG
Organism: Chloroflexales bacterium; assembly: GCA_038254585.1. Classification (GTDB taxonomy): domain Bacteria; phylum Chloroflexota; class Chloroflexia; order Chloroflexales; family Kallotenuaceae; genus JBBSGA01. The sequence goes on from JBBSGA010000179.1 coordinate 4,715, forward strand.
GCTCCTGTTCCAAGGCTGATCCCCAGGTCGCTCGACCGGGGCGATCAGCCGCTGCAACTCCGAAGAACCGCCGTGGCGGTCGGCTAGACCTTCTGCTTGGCGATTTCGGCCTTGATCTCCTTCATTGCGCCCTCCATCGCCTGCTTCGGGTCCATTTTCACCTTTGGGTCGAGCACCTTCTGAACCCAGGGCGCCGTCTTGGCTTGCTCGATCGAGTTCGACGTCGAGGTCGCGAACTGCTTTGAGGTGCGCACGAGCTCGATGCCCTGCAGCTCCCATTCGAAGTCCGGCTTGCCTTTGACGAACTCGTCGTAGGTGTACTGGTAGCAGGGCTTGGCGGCCACTTCGGTGATTTGCTTGCCCGTGGCTTTGTTGCTCGGCCCAAACCACCAGAGGAAGAAGTCGGCCATCCCTTGCGGGTTCTTGGCCTTGTTCAGTACGACACAGCTGTTGGTCCAGAAGGGTGTGCCCGCATGATGCTTGCCTTTCTCGCGGAAGTAGTTGATGCCGGTGGAGGCCGAGTCCTTGCCGAATGTTTGCTGCGCCATGGTGCCGGCGACGTCGAAGGAGCTGATAATCGCGGTGCCACCTTTTTGCCAGTTCTTGAAGCTGTCGGTGTGGATCGCCGGCATCAGGTCTTCGTTGACCATCTTCTGCATCCACTTCAGCGCCGCGATCGAGACATCACTCGTAATGTCGACGAGTCCGTCGCTCGTAAACGGGTTGTCGACCGCGCCCCAGATCATGGCCCACAGGTCGCAGAGGGGAGAGCCGGCCGAGTCGAAGGGCGTCAGGTCCGGCTTAGCGGCTTTAATCTTCTTGGCCGCCGCGTAAACGTCGTCCCACGTCTCCGGAGGCGTTGTGATGTTCGCGGCCTTCAGCGGCTCGGTGAGCCAGGCCAAGGCCACGCTTCCCACGTTGCCGGGGATCGCGTACTGTTTGCCCTGGTATTTCGTGGACTCGAGGATGCTGGGGATGATGCCCGGCACGACCTTGGTGGCGTCGGGGATCTGCGAGCTCTTGATCAAGTCGTCCAGAGGCTGGATGAGCTCGCGCTTGACCCACGTAAGCGTATCCCATGGAACCACCATCACGGCGAAGCCGTCCCAGATCAAGTCGCCGGCTGCTTGCGCGGCCTGTATCTTCTGGGATGGATCGCCGGCTGGCTTGTCCAGCGTGATCTTGGATCCGAATTGCTTGTTCCAATCCTGAGCTGCCTTGTCGGCGGCGTAGGCGCTGAGGATGTCATCGCGGATGAGGAGATGAATCTCCTTTCCGCCCTGAGGAGCCGGTCCGCTATTGGTGGCCGCGGTTCCGGCAGCTTCGGCAGTAGCACCTCCCTGCGCTGCCCCCGTAGTTGCGGCGGCTGACGGTGCGCCTGTGCCCGCGCCACAGGCGCTGAGGAAGGCAGTAGTAGCCAGGCCACTACAGGCGGCCAAGAACTGGCGGCGATTCACGAGCTTTCTGGTTGTCATTGCGCCCTCCAAAGGAGCATAGATCTGTGGGACCCAGGGATGAACCGTCACACGGTCTCTGCGCAACCACCTCCTTTCCTTGGCCGCATTTTGTGCGCCGGCCTGAATCGGAGCTTGTCCGGCGCAGTTCCCGGCCTCGTCCTTCGGAATAGGTGCGTAGGGGGGAGGCGCCTAATCCGGTTTTTCACCCGAGTGCCACTTGCCTGCGCCGATCGGCGTGGAATGCCGGCTACATCCGAGAACCGGGACACCCGCGGCGAAATGCGAAACTGCCGCGTGCGCGGGCCTAATCGGCTGTGCTAATGGCGGCGATCTCGCCCCGGCCGTGCGCCCGACCGGCTGCGATCGCTTTGCCGATTGCAGCCGATTGCGCCACTAGGCTTATCAGCCTGGGGTCCTCCTTAGCGCACCCGAGCCGCCGCGAGATTTTCAAGCTACCTTCCGCCAGCAGCTCCACTGCTGACGAGAGGAGCTGGGCATCGCTACGTGTCACAGGAATCGAGACACTGATCGCCGCAACCACTCCTCCTGGGTAATACCAGATTGGAACCGCGACGCAGGTCAGCCCGGGGGTGTATTCTTGAGCGTCGACGGCAAAGCCACGCTCGCGAATGGCTGCAAGCTCGTCCAGGAGTTGGTGCTCGTCGGTGATTGTGTTTGGCGTGAAGCGCGGCAGGACCCGTCCGCTGAGACGTCCAGCCAGATCCTCTTCCGCAAGATGCGCGAGCAAGACCTTTCCCAGCCCGGTGGCGTGGGCGTATAGCCGCCGTCCTACTTCAGACTGCAATCGGAGAGGATGCGAGCTGTCGACCTTAGCTAGATAGACGTTTTCGATTCCGTCGAGGGTGGCAAGCTGAGCCGTCTCATTGATCGCGCGAACGATACTATCTAGAACTGGAAGAGCTTCCCGCACGAGATTGTGATGGCGCAGATAAGCCTGGCTGCTTTCCCATACGCGGATTCCAAGCATGTAGCAGCGATTGGCCGGATCGAAATCGATGTATCCGCGGGCTGTGAGGACGGAAAGCAGCTCGTGGAGGCTGCTTTTCGGTAGCTGGAGCGTGGAGAGGAGCTCGGTGAAACCGAGACCCTTTGGCTCAGCGGATAGCACCTCGATGATGTCGAGCACGCGCTCGGCAGACTTGACACGTATTTGCTTGTGTGGGGCTTCTGCTTGCATCGGTACCCCTGGTAACCTTTTTCCACGCAAACATGAGAGTGTTCATATCTATGAACAGGAGTTCTGAGATGCGTACGAGCATACTCTCTGCTCCGTCCGCTGTCAAGAGGGATTTTTTGCTCTCAGGCGCGCCCACCGGCGACACTGGTTGTCGAAGCCGGTTATGATTAGACCACGACCAAACAGGGACTGAGCTCATGCCGTTAGCATGGAGAGGCAAGCTGATGGATACAAGGCTCCGGATCACGGGTATCGAGCGCATCGTGGTGAACGTACCGTTTACGCCGCGCTGCGAGGAGTGGAACACCCGCGAGATCGGCCAGTGGCGCATCAGCGAGATCATCCGGCTGACGACGGATGCCCCGGATATCGTCGGCTATGGTGAGACGATCCTGCACTATACGTGGGGCCGCGTCCCCGCCGCGGCCGTCGAACGTGTCCAGGGTGGTAACCCGGCCGACTTTCTGGGCGACGACTCGCTGGGTGCCGGTCTTCAGATGGCGCTCTACGATGTGGTCGGAAAGGCCCTCGACGTGCCCGTCTACCGGCTCTTGAATTTGCCCCGCGTGCGCGCGTGGTGCCCGATCTCCTGGTGGAACATCGACATGCCGCCAGCGGCGTTGGCCGAGGAAGCACGCGTGGCGCTGGCAAACGGCTACACGGCCTACAAAATCAAGGCGCGCCCCTGGTGGGACGTGTATGCACAGGTGGAAGCGATCGGCGAGGTAACACCGCCGCATTTTCGCCTCGACCTCGACTGGAACAACATGCTCATTAACGCCGGCAATGCTGCCCCGGTGCTGGCGGCGCTGGACCGATATGAGCGCGTGGCGATCTACGAGTCGCCGATCATGCAGCGCGACGTCGAGGGTCATCGCCAGCTTCGGCAGAAGACGACCCGGCCCCTCGCGCTGCATTTCGGTGATCCCCCTTTCCCGATCGTCGTACGCGACGAAGTATGCGATGGCTTCGTCGTCTCGGGAGGTGTCGCCTCGATCTTGCGCCAGGGTGCGCTCGCCGGGGCGTTCGAGAAACCCTTCTGGCTGCAGATGGTCGGTACCGGCCTGACGACGGCTCTTTCGCTGCATCTCGGCGCGGTCCTGCCCTTCGCACAGTGGCCTTCGGTCAACTGCCTGAACAATTACGCCGATGATCTGCTGGTCGCGCCGATCACGGTTCGCGGCGGCTACGCGAAGGTGCCGGACGCTCCCGGCCTCGGCGTCGAGGTCGACGAGCAAGCGCTGGCGCGCTACAAAATGGAGCCGCCCTACGAATTCCCGAAGCCGCGCCTGCTGCTCTCGGTGGTCTGGCCCGGCGGGCGTGTCGTGCACTACGCCGACATCTGGCAGTGCTGGGCCGATGGGTGGGCGGGGAACATTCCTGCGCAGGAGCGCGGCGTCACGATGGAAGCTCATCCCGACGACGGATCTCCCGCCTGGTCCGCGCTCTTCGAGCGCGCCGGGCGCGGCCCTGTCCACGATCAACGCTGAAGGAGGATGCCGGTATGCAGCTTGGGGAGCGATCCTGGACCGAAATCGATGCTCTGAAAGACCGCGTCGTCGTGCTCCCGCTCGGCTCGCTGGAGCAGCATGGCCGTCACCTGCCACTCCTGACCGACACAATGATCGGCACCGAGATCGCACGCCGGGCCGAGGAGATCCTTGGTGACGAAGCTTTGTTCCTGCCCATGCTCTGGATCGGCGCGTCCGACCATCACCGCGCCTTCCCTGGAACGGTCAGCATTAGCAATGAGATCTACGTGCGCGTGCTGGTCGATATGCTCGAAAGTTTGATCGCCGCCGGATTTCGGCGCCTCTTCTTGCTCACGGCGCATGGTGGCAACGTCCTGCCGGGCGGTATGGCGATCTATGACGTCCAGCTGCGCCACCGCGACAAGCCCGACCTCTGGCTGGCCCTCAGCAGCTGGTGGCGCATCACCGGCGAGCGTCTCTCGGGACTCATCACGAGTGACCAGGAGTCCGTTACTCACGCCTGCGAGCTCGAGTCGAGTATGATCCTCCGGCTCCGTCCGGAGCTTGTCAAGCGTGAGGCGGCACGCGGCACCAACATTCCGTTCGAATCCGCCTTCTACTGCCCCGATTTCCATCGTTCGAGCCGCGTCGAAGTCCCCCACGCCTTCGAGCAGCTGAGCGCTACGGGCGCCTTCGGCCATCCCGAGACTGCTACGGCCGAACGCGGCGAGGCGCTCTTTAACGCGGCCGTCGACGAGGTCGTCGCATTTGTGCGTGAGTTCGCGACGTGGCAGGCCATCCAACCGCAGTAGCGTGGCCGGCTGCCGCTCAAGGAGACAGCTTCGATGCGTGTGCTCGTCATCGGCGGCTCGGGTCATGTCGGCGGTCTCGTGCTGCTGCCCCTGGCCCAACAGCATACCCTGCGCATCTTCGATCTGCGCCCGCCTGCCGGCTCCCTAGGGGAGTACTTCGCGGGTGATGTGGGCGACTATGCTGCTCTCCTGAGGTCCGCCGAAGGGATGGATGCGCTGCTCTATATGGCGATGGGCAGCCAGAATTTCGAGACTGTCGAAGCCGCGATCACGGCGTACGACGTCAGCGTCAAGGGTCTCTACCTGGCCTTGCGTGCAGTGCATGAGGCGGGTATCCATCACGCCGTCTACACGAGCAGTATGTCGGTCTACGAGGATCCGGCGGGTCGTTATTTCCCTGACGAAGAGATAACCCCCGATGCGCGCCACTTCTATGGCTTCACCAAGCTCCTCGGCGAGGAGGTCTGCCGCAACGCTACGCGCGAGTGGGAGATGACGATCAACGCGCTACGCCTTTGTCTTCCCGTAGCCGAAGAGTGCTGGCTGGCCGAGACGCGCCTCGGAGCCCCTACGATCGCCACGACCGGCGGCGACGTAGCACGCGCGCTCCTCGCGGCCCTCGACTACCGTGGCGGCGGCCTCGAAGCGTTCATGATCAGCGGCGACTACGAGCAGAAGATTATGAATATGTCGAAGGCCAAACGCCTGCTCAACTGGCAGCCATCTGCTCGGCCTATCCATTGACCCAGTTTTCAATCCAAGCCAAAGCTGATGCCTGCTATCCGGACTCGATGAGCTGCTTGACCCGTTCCCGCTGATATTCGCGTATATCTTGGAAAAGGGGGTGTCTCGGCGCGAGCCGTAGGTGGGTCAGGGAGACGACGTAGGCTTCCTTCGCACCTCGCGCCGGCGTCACGTCGCAGGCGATCCCACCCTCGTCGCCAAGATAGAAGACGCGCTTGATGAAGAGGGGGCGATCGGTGTTGATCTTCAGCCCCTTCCCTCGTAGCGTCCTCACAAGTTGGCCTGTTGGCTTTGCAGGGATTGGTACGTGCGCCTGCATCTTGTCCATTAACTCGGCAACTTTAGTCTGGTCGTCGATCATCGTCACAACTCCTTGATCAGCCCCATCAGCTTATACTTGCGCCCATGGGTGTCGCGCAGCCCATGAAGATATCCCTGCCAGTCCTGCTGCCGGCCGGCGGCGCGGTAGGCGTCCCGTGCGCGCTTCAACCACTCGACCGCGTGGTCGTAGTGCTTGGCATCCCCGGCGTCCATGATCCGCTCGGCCTGGGTCGTGGCAGCCTGGATCACCCAATCGGGCCGGCTTGTGATCGCCGCGTCCATTACCCGTTCCAGCAAGCCATAGCTCGCGCTCTTCGTGACGACGGCGATGGCGTCGTCGATGAGCCCCTCGTGGAGAAACACGTCGACGGCGGCAGAGCCGTGGAACCAGTAAGCCTGTGCAGCATTCGTGCGGAGGTGGTCAAGCAGCGCTGCTTGCAGCACCAGCCATCCCTCGCCTGCCAGGTCGTGAACCTTTAGGTAGGCTGCCAGGCTAGGCGCCGATCGGAATGAAACCTCTGCCGCCCGCAGCGCCAGGTCGTGCTGTCCCAGGCCCTCGGCAAGCTCCGTTAGCCAGGCGGCGAGTGGGGCTCTCGGCTCGGCGAGGCTTAGCCCATGTTCGGAGATCCGTACCGTCTTCTCGAGCTCGCCCTGTTCGCGCAGCGCCATCGCCAGCGCCAGCGCCTCGTTCGCGGTAGTCAGGTATCGCAGTCCTTCGTCAATCGCCTCCTGCGCCCGACCCACCCGGGCCAGCATGATGGAATACTCTTTGATCTGTTCCTCGGCTTTGGCTAGGTAGAGATACTCCTGAAAGCGTCCTTGTCGCTCCAGCACCCTGAGCCGGATCGGCACCAGCTCGTCTGCGTAATCCGCGGGTTCTTCCGTCTCCGTGTCCAGTTCGGCCATCTCGCCCGTGAGCACGCGCCGGAGCGCCGGCTCGTCCCACCCCTGCTCGGCGGCTGTTTGGGCGAGTGAGAACCAATCGTCCACGCCGTAATCGTCGGCTTCGCGCTGCCAGGCCCCCAGCTTCTTCGACCACTCGCGGCGCTCGGCAGGCGCCAGGTCGGCGACCAGCAGCGCCTCGGCCCAGGCTTTGGCCAGCTCCTCGAAGAATCCGCCAAGCTCGCCGTCCGAGTCATCGATCTCATACCAGCTCTTCGTGTATTCGTCGGTGATCGCCTCGAGCAGCGCCAGCGCGTTGCGCCCGTCGCCTCCTTCGGCAAAGCGCTGTGCCTGACTCAGCACCTCGCTCACTTGCTCGACGGCACCGCTCGCGTATCCATAATCATAGTCGTAGCGCGACGGGCGCAGGATCGCGCGGATCTGCCGCCGGATGGGCTGAGGGTCGACCGGCGTGTGGCG
>JBBSGA010000180.1:0-11980 GCA_038254585.1 Chloroflexales bacterium
CGTTGCGGAACGGGTTGCTGACGCTGTTGCGGAGTACGGGCGTGACCAACATCGCGGACGCGCTGCGGTCCTATGCCGCAGCGCTCGAAGAAACGTTTGCCCTGATCGGTGTTCCGCTATGACTTTGACACAGCCCTAGGGCAGGTTTCAGAGAAACGCTTGTTTTACGTCACGCTATGAGGCCGAGATCGTGCATAATAGAAGGCAGTATACTTCGGCGTATGCCAGGCTGCGCTCGTTAGACCCGGAAGCCGGAGGACGAAGTGCGTCCAGAAACTCTGCCGTGGTGGCGGCAAGCCCTGGCCGATCTCGATACGGCCAAGCGCACGGCCGAGGTCAGCGTGCACTATGCGGCCTCGTGGTTCTCGCAGCAAGCCGTAGAGAAGGGGCTTAAAGCGATCTATATCGAACAACGTGGTGTGTTAGCCCCGCGCACACATGACCTTGAATACCTCGGGTTACAGGTGAATGTCCCGCAGCATACTGCGGCTGATTTGGCACTCCTCAACCCCACGTTCGACCTCGTACGTTACCCCGAGCCTGTAGGCGGGCAAGCACCGGTTGACATGGTTACTCTGGAGTTGGCTACCGAGCATATTGCAGCAGCGGAAAGGGTGATGACATGGCTCAATCTGCAACTGAACCAGGAATCGACCCAGCCCTAACACGCTTCGCTGAGCGGCTTCGACAAGGGCTTGGAGCACATCATGTACTCCTCTTCGGTTCTCGGGCTAGGGGGCAAGGACGGAGCGACAGCGACTACGATTTGATAATCATTTCTCCTAGTTTTGAAGGCGTGGAGCTGCCCCGGCGATCGTTTGGCCTCCGGCAATGGTGGTACGAGGCCGGAGGCAATGCGCCAATGGATCTTATCTGCCTGACGCCTACAGAGTTCGCCTTCCAGCGGCAACGAATTACGCTCATCTCTGCCGTTTTGCCTGAAGCTATCGATCTCCTCTGACGTCAAGCATTGGACGATGTCCGGCCCCTCCTGCCGCAACCAGACGACACAACAGTAAGTGTTCCGGATCCCAGGCAGAGACGCATTGCGCGCCTCTTCAATCTAGCCACGCCCTTGCCGTACTGCGGGCACGTTACTTGCGGCCCCATACTCCAGTGGTCGGGCGTTTAGCCTGACAACGCGATCGAAGGAGGAAGGCATCTAGCCGCCAGGTATGAACAGGAAAGAACTTGCAATTCAGCTCTACACGCTCCGCAACGAGACGGCACAGGATTTCCCGGGAATGCTTCGGCAGGTGGCCGACGCGGGGTATTCCGCCGTAGAGTTTGCCGGCTTCGGCTCCCACTCGGCGGCCGAGCTGCGGAAGGTGCTCGACGAGGTGGGCATGGTTGCCTGCGGAGCTCACATCGGCTTCAACCAGCTCGAGTCGCGGCTCGACGCCGTGATCGAGGAGATCCATACCCTGGGCGCGCACAATCTTGCCTGCCCGTCGCTTCCGCAAGATCGTCGGAAAACCGCCGACGATTTCCGCAAGTCCGGCGAAGAGCTATCCCGCTTTGGCGAGCGCTGTAAGGCAGATGGTCTGCAGCTCTCGTACCACAACCACGACTTCGAGTTCGCGCAGTTCGACGGGAAGTACGGCATCGACATCCTGATGGAGGCGGCCGATCCGGATCTGCTCAAGCTGCAGCCCGACCTCGGCTGGGTCGCCTACGCCGGAGTCGACCCGGTCGCCTTTTTGCGCCGCTACAGTGGCCGCGTGCCCACGGTGCACTTCAAGGACATGATCAAGGAGCCGACGCGTTACGACGTGCCCACCGGCGAAGGCATCCTGCCGATTCCTCAGTTGGTCGCCGCGGGGCGCGAGGCCGGTACCGAGTGGTTCATCGTCGAGCTGGATAAGCCCAACGAGCCGCCGATCGTCTGCGCCCGCCGCTCCGCCCAGTACTTGCAGGGCCAGGGAGTTCACTGAAATTGGCCCGGATCCGCTCTTGACAGAGATCGGGCTGCAGTGTAGGATACCCGCCAGTGGTTTTCATGGGTGACGTATGGCGCAGTGCTTAACACAAATTAACTGCTCGACCAAAAAAGGCGCGAAAAAACCGGACCGAAGGTCTGGTTAGCCGCGCTGCGTCACTAGCTGACAAATCGCCGCCAGACCTCCTAATAGGCCTGGCGGTTTTTTTGTGTTCACCGGTCGTCGAAGCAGAATTTTATCCAGGGAGTAGGGTTATGTCGCTCGTCAAATTCGCTAAACAGCCTGTTTCTAAACACCACGGTGCGATCCACGCGTCCGCCGCTCAGATCCATCACGCGCAACGTTTGAGGAGCAGGTCTCATGTCTTTAGACACCATCGCTATCGTTGATTCGACCCTTCGCGAGGGCGAGCAATTCGCCCTCGCGCGCTTCACGATCGGCCAGAAGGTCGCCATCGCCGAAGCGCTTGACGCATTTGGCGTCGAGTACATCGAAGCCACGTCGCCCGTCGCATCACCCCAGAGCGAGCGCGACCTGCGGACCCTCACCGCTCTTCCTCTCCAATCTCGGATTCTGACCCATACGCGCTGTACCCTCGACGACGCCCGGCGTGCCGTCGACTGCGGTGTCGACGGGGTCAATTTGCTTTTCGGAACCTCCAGCTATCTGCGCGAGCACAGCCATGGACGAAGCCTGGCGCAGATTGTCGACGAAGCTGCTGCCGTCATTCGCATGCTTCAGACGACGGGTGTCGAGATCCGCTTCTCGTGCGAGGACGCTTTCCGCACCGACCGGACCGACCTGCTCCATATTTTTCAGGCCGTCGACGCGCTCGGCGTGCACCGCATCGGCATTGCCGACACTGTAGGCATCGCCACTCCGCGCGAGATCGAGACACTCGTCCGCCAGGTGCGCGAGATGGTGCGCTGCGATATCGAGTTCCACGGGCACAACGACGGCGGCTGTGCCATTGCCAACGCCTACGCGGCGCTCGAAGCCGGCGCGACCCATATCGACACTACAGTGCTCGGCATTGGCGAGCGCAATGGGATTACCCCACTCTCCGGGCTGATTGCCCGGCTTTATCTTTCCGCGCCGTGCTCGGTCGCACGCTATCGGCTCCAGCAGCTCCCGGATCTGGACCGCATGGTCGCCGATTTCGTCGGCATCGACGTGCCCTTCAACTCGTGCATCACCGGCGAGACCGCATTCACGCACAAAGCCGGGCTGCACACGAATGCCGTGCTACGGCAGCCGGCCACCTACGAGGCGCTCGACCCGGCAGTTTTTGGGCGGCAGCGCGAGCTGCTGATCGGACATCGCCTGACCGGGTGGAACGCGGTCGCCCAGCGCGCCCGCGAGCTCGGGGTCGAGCTCGGCCGCGAGGCACTGCAGGCGGTCACACGAGAGATTAAGACACGCGCCGACGAGGCGCCTCTATCGCCCGGTGAAGTCGACGCGCTGCTGCTAAGCGCACGCGGTACAGCGTGGATCGCCGGCCGGTAGCCGGTATTCAGTAACAATACGTAGCGGGAGATCGGCTGTTGAGTAGAGTAGCCGGCTCCAGGGATAGACGAGGAGTAGATCGTGGCTCAGACACTTTCGGAACAGATTCTTTCGCACGCGGCCGGACACGCCGTCCGGCCCGGGGACGTCATCACCGCATCCGTCGACCTCGTGATGGCCCACGACAGCATCTCGCCGAGCATCATCAAGGTGCTCCGCGAGGAGCTCGAGGCCGAGCGGGTATGGGATCCCGACCGCATCGCGCTGGCGATCGACCACGTGGCACCGGCCACGAATATTCAGACCGCCGAAGCCCAGGCGCGCCTGCGGCGCTTTGCCCGTGAGGAAGGCATCACCCGCCTCTTCGACGTCGGCCGCGGTATCTCCCATCAGGTGCTAGTCGAAGAGCGCCTGGCCCGCCCCGGCATGCTCATCGTCGGATCGGACTCGCACTCCACGGCCTACGGCGCCGTCGGCGCCTTCGGCACCGGCATGGGCACCACAGATATCGCGCTCGCCATGGCGACCGGCCAGACCTGGCTGCGTGTGCCGGAGACGGTACGGATTCAGGCTCGCGGCCGCTTTCAGCCTGGAGTCAGCGCCAAGGACCTCGGGCTCTACGTCGCGCGAACGCTGCGTGCCGACGGCGCAACCTACCGGGCGGTCGAGTGGCACGGCGTGGATTTTCTCTCGATCGGCGACCGTATGACCCTGGCAACCCTCTCGATCGAAGTAGGAGGCAAGGCTGGCATCATTCCGCCGACCGGCGCCGCCGCCGCCGATCTCGACGTTCCATCCTGGCTCCATGTCGACGCGGATGCGCACTATGAGCGAACCGTGGAGGTCGACCTCGAGTCGCTGGTGCCGCAGATTGCGATGCCGAGCTACGTCGACAACGTCGCCGACCTGGACGCGGTCGGTCGCGTTGCCGTCGACGTCGTCTACCTCGGAACGTGCACCAACGGCCGGCATGAGGACATGGCTGCCGCCGCTCGCATCCTCCGCGGCCGGCACATCGCGCCAGGCATGCGCATGATCGTCGTCCCGGCCTCGAGCCAGGCACTCGAGCTTGCCGTGGCCGACGGGACGCTGACGACCTTGCTGCAGGCCGGGGCCACGATCGGCACTCCCGGCTGCGGCGCCTGCATCGGTCGTCACATGGGCGTTCTGGCGCCCGGCGAGGTCTGCCTCTTCACCGGCAACCGCAATTTCCGCGGCCGCATGGGCTCGCCCGACGCACAGATCTATCTCGGCTCGCCCGCCGTCGCCGCGGCGACCGCCGTCACCGGCTATATCTCGGACCCGCGCGAGCTCGATCCCGTCGGCGAGATGGAGCCGGCCTACGCTTAGGTATTAAGAACGGGGGCATGGGGGTGTCCCCATATTTTGTCTCCCATGCTTCTTGGAGAAAGGACCTTATCATGGCCAGAATATGGCGCTTCGGCGAAGACGTGAATACCGATCAGATCGTGCCGGGCCGGTACGCTCCCTATATGACCTCCGAGGCTGAGCTTCCGACCTTTGCCTTCATCGAGGCCCGGCCGGAGTTCGCCAAGACGGTGCGCCGCGGCGATATCATTGTCGCCGGCCGCAATTTCGGCTGCGGGTCGTCGCGCGAATACGCGCCGCTGGCGCTCAAGCTCAACGGCCTCGGCGCGATCATCGCCCCAAGCTTTGCCCGTATCTTCTTCCGCAATGCCCTCAACCTCGGCATCCCCCTCTTCGAGGCCGATCTTCAATCGCTCGAAGACGGCGAGACGGTCACGCTCGACCGCGCGAGCGGCATCATCACGACCAGCCGGGGCGCGATCACGTTGCCGCCACCACCCGGCTGGATCCGCGAGGTCTGGGAGGCCGGCGGCATCGTCCCCTACATCCGCGAACACGGCCACTTCCCTGGCCAGGAGCCTGCGCACGCATGAGCCCAGCCTACACCATCTGCCTTATTCCCGGCGACGGCATCGGCCGTGAGGTCGTCCCGGCCGCCCGCGAAGCCATCGCCGCGACGGGCCTGCCTTGCCGGTTCGTCGCGGCCGAGGCCGGGTGGGAGTGCTTCGAGCGCCATGCGGCAGCTCTACCGGACGAGACGCTGCAGGCCGTACGCGACGCAGATGCCACGCTGCTCGGCGCGGTCGGCTCCCCGTCTCGTCGCGTGGAGGGCTATCGCAGCCCCGTCGTCCGCCTGCGCCGCGCCCTCGACCTCTACGCCTGCGTCCGGCCGGTCCACACGCCGCCGCTTCCCGGCCAGCGACCGGGAGTCGACATGGTCGTCGTGCGTGAGAACAGCGAAGGACTCTATGCCGGCGGCGAAGAAGTCACCGGGCCGGCAGACAATCCGACCGCGATCGGGCGGCGGATCATCACGACCGCCGGAAGCCGGCGGATCGCCGCCTTCGCCCTTGACTATGCCCGCCGCCACGGCCGCCACAAGATCACCGTCGTCCACAAGGCCAACGTACTGCGTGAGACCTGCGGTCTCTTCCGCGAAACGGCGCTCGAGGTCTTCGCCCCGGCCGTCGCCGCGGGCGAAATCGCCGTCGACGAGCTCCTGGTCGATACCGCGGCCTACCATATGGTCCGCTCGCCGGAGCGCTTCGACGTCGTCGTGACGACCAACCTCTTCGGCGACATTCTCTCCGACGCCGCGAGCGCCTGGGGCGGCGGGCTGGGGCTCGCCGTCTCGGCCAACATCGGCACAGAGCACGCAATCTTCGAGCCGGTGCACGGCTCGGCCCCGGACATCGCCGGGCGCGGCATCGCCAACCCGCTCGCGGCCATCGGCGCCGCCGCGCTGCTGCTCGATCACCTCGGCGAGGCGGCGCGCGGTGACCGGCTGCGCGCGGCCGTCGACGCGGCGCTCCGCGACGGCGTCCACACGCCCGATCTCGGCGGCTCGGCGACAACCGCCCACGTGCTCGATTTTATCGTTACTTATCTTGCGAAGGAGACCACTCCCATGACCTGTCCAGAATGTGAAGTCACCCTCAGTCTTTCGGATGACCTGATCGAAGGCGAGATCGTTCCGTGTCCCGACTGCGGTGCCGAGCTCGAGGTCGTCAGCACCTCGCCGGTGCAGCTGCAGGTCGCGCCGCTCGTCGAAGAAGACTGGGGCGAGTAGATGCGCCTCGGCATCATCTGCTCGCGCATCCGGGTCGAAGAGAAGCTGCTCTTCGCCGCCCTCGAGCGGCGTGGAGTCGTCTTCGAGCGCATCGACGACGGCGAGGTGATCTGGGACCTCGACGACCGGAGCCGGCCGTTCGATGTCGTGCTGGAGCGCTCGCTCTCCTTCGGGCGCTCGCTCTACGCGCTCAAGCTGCTCGAAGACCGCGAGGTGCGCTGCGTCAACCGCTACGACGTCGTCGCCACTTGCGGCGACAAGCTGTTGACCAGCGCGGCCCTCGCTCGGGCCGGCGTTCCCCAGCCGCGCGCGCTCACGGCCTTCACGCCCGAGGCTGCGCTGCGCGCGATCGAGACGCTCGGCTATCCGGTCGTGCTCAAGCCCGTGGTCGGTTCGTGGGGCCGTCTCGTCTCGCGCGTCAACGACCGCGACGCGGCCGAGGCCGTGCTGGAACATCTCGAGGTGCTCGGCTCGTGGCAGCAGCACATTTTCTACATCCAGGAGCACGTCCGCAAGCCCGGGCGTGACATCCGTGCCTTTGTGGTGGGCGACGAGCCGATCTGCGCCATCTATCGCACCAGCGACCACTGGATCACGAACACGGCCCGCGGCGGACGTGCGAGCAACTGTCCGGTCGACGGACCCGTCGGCGACCTTGCCCTCCGCGCGACGCGGGCAGTTGGCGGTGGTGTCGTCGCGGTCGACCTGCTCGAGGCCTCCGACGGGCGCATGCTCGTGAACGAGGTCAATCACACGATGGAATTTCGTAACAGCATCGACACTACCGGCGTCGACATTCCGGGCCGGATCGTCGACTACGTCCTGGCACAATAGGGCGATCGGCGGCGAAGGAGACCAAAGCATGGTACGGGTGGTAATCGCAGGCGCATCAGGCTACGTTGGCGGAGAGCTGCTGCGCCTGCTGCTCAAACACCCGCAGATCGAGGTCGTCGGAGCGACTTCCGAGCGGCTGGCAGGCCAGTTTGTCCACGCGGCGCACCCGAATCTGCGCGGCCGCACGGCGCTGCGCTTCACGCCGCTCCAGGCGCTCGAGCCCTGCGACCTGCTGATCCTGGCCTTGCCGCACGGCGCCGCGGCGCGCGAGATCGACCGCTGGGACAGGCTGGCGCCGCGCATCGTCGACTGCTCGGCCGACTTCCGCCTGCGCGACGCCGCCGAGTACCACCGCTGGTACGGTGCCGACCATCCTGCACCCGCCTGGCTCGAGCGTTTTGTCTATGGCCTGCCGGAGATCAGCCGCGCAGCTCTACTGGAGGCGCACTACGTCAGCGGCATCGGCTGCAATGCCACGGCCGTAAACCTCGCGCTTCTCCCGCTCGTCCGCTCGGGGCTGATCGATACAGAGCGACCCGTCATCGCCGAGGTTAAGGTCGGCTCTTCGGAGGTCGGCAACGAGGCCGGCAGTGCTAGCCACCATCCCGAGCGTAGCGGCGTCGTGCGCTCGTTCGCCCCGGTGGGCCACCGCCACACCGCCGAAATCCGGCAGGCGACCGGCCTCGATCAGATCCATCTTTCGATCACCGCCGTCGAGCTGGTACGCGGCGCATTGGCAACCTGCCATGCCTTTCTCAAGCAGCCTACCGACGACCGAGCGCTCTGGAAGGCCTTTCGCTCCGCCTACAACAGCGAGCCGTTCGTGCGCATCGTCCACGAGCGCAGCGGCGCCTATCGCCATCCCGAGCCCAAGATCCTCTCCGGAACCAACTTAGCGGACGTCGGTTGGGCGCTCGACGAGGAGACCGGCCGGGTCGTCGCGCTCTGCGCGATCGACAACCTCGGCAACGGCGCTGCCGGCAGCGCCGTCCAAGCTATAAACCTGATGTACGGTTGGGACGAAAGCACGGCCCTCGATTTCTGGGGCCTTCATCCAGTGTAGATTAGGACAGCTATGAGCCTTACCGAACACCCGATTGCCGTCAAGATTGGCGGCGCCGCCGGAGTCGACCTCGAGGCGCTGTGTAGCGATATTGCGGCGCGGTGGCATGCCGGCGAGCAGATCGTGCTGGTCCACGGCGGCTCCGACGCGACGAACACGCTCGCCGAGCAGCTTGGCCATCCGCCGCGGATGGTCGTCTCGCCGTCGGGCCACACCAGCCGCTACACCGACCGCCGCACGCTCGAGATCTTCGCCATGGCGACGGCCGGTATCAATCGCTCGATCGTCGAGCGCCTGCAGGGTCTCTCGGTGCCCGCCTGGGGTCTCTCGGGCGTCGACGGCGGCGTGCTCAGGGCACGGCGTAAGCCTGCGATCAAGATCGTCGAAGACGGCAGGGTGCGCCTGCTGCGTGACGACTGGACCGGCACGGTCGAGTCGGCCGACGGCAACCTCCTGCGTATGCTGCTCGGGGGCGCCAACGGCTGCCGCTATCTGCCCGTGCTGGCGCCGCTGGCGTGCGGCGAGCATGGCGAGATGCTCAACGTCGACGGCGATCGCGCCGCCGCCGTCGTCGCGGGCGCGGTGGGCGCTGAGACGCTTGTGTTGCTCACCAACGTCGCCGGCCTCTTGCGCGGCTACCCGGACCCGGCCTCGCTCGTCGACACGCTCAACGCCGCGGACCTTCCGGCGGCGATGGAGTTTGCACAGGGCCGCATGAAGAAGAAGCTGCTGGGCGCCCAAGAAGCGCTGGCGCGTGGCGTCGAGCGCGTCGTCGTCGGCGACGGCCGGAGGGCTACGCCGGTCGCCGATGCCCTGTCCGGCATCGGCACCGTCATCGGCGCCTCGGTTCTGGCGACCGCATAGCAAAGCGAGTGAAGCCCATGACTGTCGAAACGCTGCCCGCCGTCGATTACCAGGCGATCGAAGATCGCTACAGCACCGGGGTCTACTCCAAACGGCCCGTGACGATCATGCGCGGCGAGGGAAGTACCGTCTGGGACGACCGCGGCCGGGCCTACCTCGACTGTGCTGCCGGCTACGGCGTCGCCAACTTGGGCCATGCACATCCCGCCGTCGTCGCGGCGATCCGCGAACAGGCCGGCACACTCTTGAGCTGTCCCGAGACACTGCACAACGATCAGCGCGCGCTCCTGCTGCAGGAGCTCGCGGCGGTGCTGCCGGCCGTACTCGACCGCATCTTCCTTTCGAACTCCGGGACCGAGGCGATCGAGGCCGCGCTCAAGCTGGCGCGTGCCACCACCGGGCGCACCGGCGTCGTCGCCGCGATGCGCGGCTTTCACGGCCGCACCTTCGGCTCGCTCAGCGCCACCTGGGAAGCCCACTACCGCGAGCCGTTCATGCCGCTCGTGCCCGGCTTCACGCACGTTCCCTATAACAATCTCGAAGCGCTGGCCGCTGCCGTCACGGAAGATACCGCGGCCGTGCTGCTCGAGGTGGTGCAGGGCGAGGGCGGCGTGCGGCCCGGAAGCGCTGGCTTCCTTGCCGGAGCGCAACAGCTTTGCCGCCAGCACGGCGCGCTCTTGATCGTGGACGAGGTCCAAACCGGCATGGGCCGCACCGGGCGGCTCTTCGCGGTCGAGCACTATGCGATCGAGCCCGACGTCCTGGTGCTTGCCAAGTCGCTCGGCGGGGGCGTACCGATCGGCGCGACCGCCTTCGGCCCACGCTGCGGGTCGTTTGCTCCCGGCATGCACGGCTCGACCTTCGGCGGCAACCCGCTTGCGTGTGCCGCCGCGCGTGCTGCCCTCCGCGCTACGCGGGAAGAGCAGCTGCCCGAGCGGGCCGAGCGTCTGGGGCGAACGCTGCTCGACCGCTTGCGCGAGCTTCCGTCGAAGCGCGTGCGCGAGGTCCGCGGACTCGGCCTGATGATCGGCGTCGAGCTGCGTGAAAAGGCCGGGCCCTACCTACGCGCGCTGCTCGAGCAGGGCATCATCGCCCTGCCCGCCGGCCCCTCCGTGATCCGGCTGCTCCCGCCCTTAGTGATCCGCGAAGACGAGCTCGACCGCGTCGTCGAGGCTCTGAAGGCCGTACTGGCAACCGAACCGGTAGCAGCCCATGCACTCTGAGGCTGACGACTTCGAGGTTGGCGATCAGGCTGCGATTGAGCTCCTGCGGGGCCTCGTGGAGGTTCCCAGCATCTCGGGGAGCGAAGCTCCCGCGGTCGACTATCTCGTCGCGGCGATGCGCCGCTTGGGAATGCAGGCGCACGTCGACGAAACCGGCAACGCCGTCGGCAGCGTCGGGGAGGGGCGTCCTGAGATCGTCCTGCTCGGCCATATCGACACGGTACCCGGCGACATTCCCGTGCGAATCGAGGACGGCAAGCTCTACGGCCGCGGCGCGGTCGACGCCAAAGGGCCGCTCGCCGCGTTCGTCGCGTCGGCCGCCCGCGTTCATACCGCAAGGCTGCTGCATAGTCGCATCGTCGTCGTCGGCTGTGTCGAAGAAGAGGCGCCCTCTTCCCGTGGTGCCCACGGCGTCCTCGACCGCTACCGCCCGGACGCCTGCATCGTCGGCGAGCCGAGCGGCACCGCCGCTATCACCCTCGGCTACAAAGGCAGCCTGCGCGCCCGCATACGGCTCACTCAGCCCGCCGGCCATTCCGCCCACGACCGTCCGACCGCGGCAGAATGCGGCAGCGACATGTGGCAGCAGATACGAGCCTGGGCGGATAGCGTGAACGCCGGCCGCGAGCGCGCCTGGGACCAGCTTCTGCCGGCCCTGGTCGGCATCCGCAGCGGTGGCGACGGCCTCCAGGATTGGTGCGCGCTCGAGCTCAGCATCCGGCTCCCGGAGGAGCTCGGCCCGGAGACCGTCGAAGCTCGCCTGCGTGAGCTCGCGCACGGCGCGGAGGTCGAGGTGCTCGGCGCGGTGCCGGCCTTTCGCGGCTCGCGCACCTCTCCAGTCGCGAGAGCGCTGATCGGCGCCCTCCGCGACGAAGGCCTGGCCGCGCGCTTCGTCGTCAAGACCGGGACCTCCGACATGAACCTGGCCGGCCCGGCCTGGGGCTGCCCGATCGTCGCCTATGGTCCGGGAGACGCCAGCCTCGACCATACCCCCGACGAGCACATCATCCTCGAAGACTACCTCCGCTCCGTCCGGGTGCTCGCGCACGTCCTACGCAACCTTGTGCAGACGGTCGAGCCGGCGTCCGTCGCCGCAACAAAGCACAGCTAGCCGCCTAGGGACATCCCGGGGGGTGCAGACGCGCTCGCTCAGATCGGCCACTTCGTCGACACCGTATATCGAACGCAGCCGATTCATTCAGTGCTGCACTTTCGGACCGATGGGACATAAGGCAGCCTAGATGAAGCAGAACGGCTAGGCTGATGGAGTTCATGGTTCTCGATTCAACTTTACTTGAGTTTAGAGTAGTGGGCCTTGCCAACGAGAAGAACTGCGGGCAGACTGTCGGGTATGGACACACTCGACCGGCTGGCGCAGTTCCGCCAGCAAGTATACCAAACCTTCACCCAGCGGTCTGCCGCCCTGCTGGAG